>JAPLSM010000037.1 GCA_026398635.1 Spirochaetota bacterium
CATCTGCTACCGATCCATCATCAACGCCACCGCGCGGAACCTGAAGATCGTCGACTCCGCCGACGTCTTCCTCGAGGACCCGGCCGAAGCATGACCAAGGGCCACACCACGGCTGTCACGTGCACGCCGCCCTTCCTGGCAGCTCAGTGCACCTCAACTGGCAAGGAGAGCGTAAGCCAACCTGGCGGACTTTGGTAACCGAAGCGGGCAGGCAACAGAATGAGTCGCTGAAGCCCTACATCCTTCATATTCGCCACTTTAGTCGCTCTTTTTCTTTTTTCCATCCTCATTGGAGGTTTCCTGGGGCCTATGCAATAATCGCAAGGCGGCTGCGCCTACAAAAAAGGGGAACCAGATCGTCATGGTCCGGAAGACCAGGGTGATCAAAATCGCCTCTGTAATTGGAACCTTCAGTGTGTTCAATGCCGCAGGCATGATCCCATCTACAATCCCTACACCCGAGGGGGTGGGGGAGGCATAAAAGAACAGGTAACTGATGCTGAAGCCCCCCACCAGAGTGCCGATGGTAAATGGTGTATTCAGTGCCAGGAACGTAGATGCCAGCACGCACAGGAGCAGCGCTTTGTTATTCAGGGTGAACAGGAACGGCCAGATCAGATTCTTGTGACTCCCCCGGATCGTTGCGATTCCCTCAGCCACTTCGTGGGAAAAATGGTATGCATTTTCGATCTTTAATACATCCCGATGAAGGAACGGTTTCAGGATACGGTTGACCAGCCGTGCTAACCAGGCCAGCACATTCCCCAGCTTCTCCGGAGCCTTGTAGCCCAGAACCAGCATGGCGCCATCTGCCAGTGCGATCACCAGCAGGAAACTGGCCGCGACCAACTCTCCTGCATTCAGATTGTTCCGCCGGATGAGTACAATAAACCCGAGCAGGAGAATGCAAAAAAGGGCAGCATATTCATATACGAGATATAACACCCCGACCACCATCACACGCGCGGTGGAGATTTTGCGCCTCCTGGCAGCATCCAAAAAGACCGCGATACCACCCACGCCCGCGCTGGGTGCGATTAGATTGATAAAATTCGCCGCCGTCGTCAACAGGAATAACTGCCAGCGCTTCTCTTTCAACCCGACCAGGCGGTACAATGCGCCGAATGTTGAGGCATTATTGAACAAACAGATAATTTCGAACAGAAAAGCAACCAGAAGAAAGATGGGATTGCTTTTTTTAAGAACTTCCAGAATTTGTTCTAGTTCAGAAAAGCTGAATATGATAAAAGCTGCTGCCAGCAGTACGACAATGATGATGATAATTTTTTTCATTGTGGGATTATACAGAAGATTTCGACGGTGATGTGCATCAAAAATACGCCCTATCCCCTTGTCCTCGCATCACATTACTTGCCTTCTTTCGCCAGCCGGATTGCATCGGGTATGGCGTTTGCAATGAAAAAATACAGCAGCATCAATGCAAAGGCTGCAACGATTATATCATACACGCTGAAGGCGAGTTGCCCAAATACTCCAACTGTCAGCGACATGCTGTGTACCCCTCCAAAATACATGCCGGTATTTAATAGAATGGCGATCACGCGGAACTCGGTCGGACCCATCTTGTTGGATGATATTTTGAACTCCCCCATGACACACGTGCGCACGTACGCAAGCACGGAGAGCAGCAGGTAGCCGATCAAGGCCAGACAAGCGATGCTGAAGCTGACGTACGGTGTCAAGCCCAGTCCCAGGAAGATCATCAGCTCGTTGAAGGCATCTGTCGTGTGGTCGATAAAAAAACCAAAGATCGGGCGTTCGATATGCCGGTGACGCGCGATGGTACCGTCCAGACTGTCTCCGAACCAGTTGATCACGAACCCCAGCGATGCAAACCACAAGAAGTTCCTGTTGATCATGCTCAAGGCATAACTGATCATGATCACCAAAGCACCCAATATACCGATGACAGTGCAGACATCCGGGCTTACCCACGTCGGCAGGTTGGTTGTAAGCCATTTCAGCGCCGGCCTCTCCAACGGGCCGAGCAGGCTGTCATTCACCCTTTTGTGCTTTGCAAAATCGTTCACGGGTTTTCTCCTTGGATGTTCAGCTTGGAACCCTGTCACCCTATTCAATCATTGCATCCCGGTTTTGTTTGGGACCAGGTCCAATGCCTGCGGCCAGACTGGCAAAGAGATTGACCATTGTTGCGGAGCCTGTCGGATGAATCTCTCTGCTATGCCTAACACCTTTTCGGCGTTTTGGATCTCTTCTGTTGCCCGATCTCTATGGGGATCCATCTCGATCAAGTCGGATGTCAGCATATGATACTTACCATCCGGTTGCAGGTTCGTAACGATGATCATCACCGGGACCTTGGCTTTGACCGCCAGGGAAATATGATGCATGGGGAGCGCAGCGGGCCGGCCAAAAAAACGTGGATATACCTTCGGTGCCGGGATGGGACGGTCGATGCCGGTCATCACGACCCCTCCCTGCTGGAGATGCCTGAGCGCCTGGCGTAATGCAGCGAAGGAAGCCGGAACCAGGTTCATCCCGATTTTTTTCCGTACCTCATATTCCAGGCGCCGCCCACCCCGCGGATTGGGGATGGTAAGCACCAGGGGCCTAAACCCCTGCTGGATGAACCACTGCAGGGCAAGATCAAAATTGCTCAGGTGCAGCCCGACGAGCATCAGACCGCGCTTGTCAAATTCAGGCCGCCGGATCAATGCCTGGGAGGTAGGATCCAGAACGATCAGGTGTCCGGTTGCCTTGGGGTTTTGCATGTAGTGATACAGATCGAAGATGGAGCGGGTTGAATTACGAAGTGTCTCAAGCACAGCCTGGTCCAAAGCCCCCTTTTTCAGGGTTTCTCCACGGACGACCCACTGGTTGGCGCGCACCGCCTGGATCATTTTGGAATCCTGCCGATTGGCGATCCGTGCCGCTACAAGGTCGGTGAAGGCGTGCCCAAGGCGTAGCGGGAGTCCCCTCCCCAGGGCGGAGACCAGGCTGAGTACGAATCGACTGTCATTCAAACGTTGGAGGTTAATGGTCATGGGATGAACGTCCCTATTCGGGTAGCTTTTCTTCTCGCGGACACATTGATTATATTTAAGTATTAATCTATGCGCAACTGTGTGCGCACTGCGTTATCAACCGAAGGAAAATAGAAAAAGCCTGGCAACGACCTGCTCTCCCACCCACGAGGGGCAGTACCATCGGCGCGGCAGGGCTTAACTTCCGCGTTCGGGATGGGAACGGGTGGGACCCCTGCGCCATGGTCACCAGGCATTCAAATACACATCAGAGAAGGGAAGAAGAAGCTCGCGTCTGCCGCACATCGCTGTCGCGACCGACTCTGGCGATATCTCCCGCTCTCGCAACTTGCTGTCGCGAGTTGGGTTTGCAGCTGGCCGCTCTCGCACATCGCTTCTCGATGTGCTGTCGCGGCGGCCCACTGCTGCAGTCAGCATTCTTTGAAGGATAACGAAAAATATGGTCAAGCCTCACGGTGGATTAGTACTGGTCGGCTACACGCGTTGCCGCGCTTACACCTCCAGCCTATCAACCTGGTTTTCTCCCAGGTACCTTTCCGCGTCCAGCCGGACTCGAACCGGCGGCCCACAGCTTAGAAGGCTGTTGCTCTATCCAGCTGAGCTATGGACGCACGGTCGGGATGAGAGGATTCGAACCTCCGCTCTCCTGCTCCCAAAGCAGGCGCCTTAGCCGCTAGGCTACATCCCGAAGGGCGGCAGCCATCTGCGCAGCAGATGGCATGAGCCCCGAATTCCCCATCCGCAACATGCGGAGCACATTGTGGAAGGGTGGCCACTCCGTAGCCTATGCGCGCGGAGCGAGCGGGTCAAGGTTGCGAGGCTGTTGCGGGTGGCTACTCCCCGGTCACGGCCTTGAGGAACTTCGCACGGTCGGCGCCTTCCTTCAGGATCACGAGCAGGGTGTCGTCGCCGCCCACCGTGCCGAGCGCCTCGGAGACCTTCAGCTGGTCGATGGCGTAGGCGATACCGGGCGCGTACCCCATCTTCGTCTTCACCACGGCGAGGTTGCCCGAGAACTGGATGGCGATGATCTCCCGGCGCAGGTCGTCCAGGATGAATGGGTCCTGGGTGGACTCTTTCGGCGCATCGACGGTGTAGACGTACTCGCCGCTCCTGTCCGGCACGCGGGCGACGCTGAGGAACTTGAGGTCCCGGGACAGGGTAGCCTGGGTCACCGTGACCCCCTCCTTCCCGAGCCGCTTCAGCAGTGCCTCCTGGCTGTGGATCTTCTCGCTGTGCAGGATCTGCTGGATCAGGCGACGCCTGGATTCCTGGCTCTTCAGGGTGGTGCCCTCCTTCGTGCCTTCGCTGAGCATAATTATAGCGGAGTTCTATAAAGATGCACAGGCGGGGCACCAACCGTCAAGCGCGGGGAACGGGCAAGGCGCAAAACCCGAGGCTGCGTGCTTGCCCGCCTCTGTCATGCGCTACCCGTACACCAGCTTCCCGCCGAGATACCCGAGCGTCATCACGAGGCCGAAGCAGATCACATAAAGCACGATCGACAGCACGAAGCCCAGCCGGCCCTTACGGGACACGAACAGCGCTACGAACAGCAGCACGAACAGCGCGGCGGCCAGTCCGATCTTCCAGCCGATCTCGGGCATCCACGCGCCGCCCATGCGGTGCTGCCAGTCCATGTACCCGAGCAGCGCGGTGGGAAGAACGCCCACCAGCGCGAGCACCGCGGCGTGCCATCCGGAGAGCCTCAGCTTCTCACGGCCGAAGATGACGGCGATGAGGGTGAAGACCAGCGCGCCAATGGTCAGGCCCACGGGGATGTGCGTGATCGGAGGGTGGATGGGGTGCGTGTACCCGATGCCCTCCAGGAAATCATAAACCGACTGGAACATGGATCCGTCCTCCTCGTGCCCCCGGTATAGAGCAGCAGGCACGGAAAAGCAAGGCCGGATTGCGGGCGTGCGAACGCAGGGATAGACTGGCCCCGGCCATGGACAATCGAGACATCGCAGCAGTATTGAGAGAGATCGCGGTCTTCAACGACCTCTCCGGTGGGAACACGTTCAAGTCCCGGGCATTCGAGGCAGTCGCCCGGACCGTGGAGAAGCTGCCGGAAAGCCTCGCGGATCTTGTTGCGCAGGACCGTCTCTCCGAGGTGAAGGGTGTCGGCAAGGGCACCGAGCAGGTCATCCGCGAGCTCCTCGCCACGGGCGCCTCGTCCGAACTCGCGAAGCTTAAAGCAAGCTTCCCACCGGGCATCACCGACCTGCTGTCTCTTTCGGGCATGGGTCCGAAACGGGTGAAGGCCGTGTACGAACGGCTCGGGGTGTCCACGATCAAAGCGCTCGAGTCGGCCTGCCGGGAGGGCCGGGTCGCGGAGCTCGACGGGTTCGGCGACAAGACCCAGGCGAAAATCCTCAAGGCGATCGAGTACGTGAAGACAACGGTCGGCCAGCGCCTCTACAGCGAGGCGCTCGCGATCGGCGGTGAGCTCTCCCGCCTCTGCGGAGACTCCGGCCTCTTCGCCCGGGTGGATTTCGCCGGCAGCCTGAGGCGCGGCAAGCACGTGTTCAAGGACATCGATCTCCTGCTTGTGCCTGCACGGGACAATACCGGCGCAGAGGTGCAGGCGTTCCTCGCCTCGCTCGCGGACCCCGATGGCCTCATCGGCGCGGGACCCACAAAGGTCTCGATCCGTCGCACGGGGCTGCAGGTGGACTTCCGGGTGGTGCCGCCCGGCTCGTGGCCGGCAGCCCTGCAGCACTTTACCGGCTCGAAGGAGCACAACACTGCCCTGCGGTCGCGCGCGAAGACCCTCGGGCTCAAGATGAACGAGTACGGAGTGTACGACGCTTCCGGCGCGGCGCTCCCGCTGGACGACGAGGCGTCGGTGTACCGGTCCGTCGGGCTCGACTGGATCCCGCCCGAGATCCGGGAAGCTGACGGCGAGATCGAGGCAGCCGCAGCAGGCGCGCTTCCCGTTCTGGTGGAGCCGGGTGATTTCCGGGGCATGGTCCACGTGCATTCCACATGGTCCGACGGGACCTGCAGCGTGAAGGAGCTGGCGCGCGGGTGCATCGCGCGCGGCCTCGAGTGGATGTGTCTCAGCGACCATTCCCGGTCGGCCGGCTATGCCGGCGGCCTGTCCGATGAACGCCTGCGCGAGCAGGCCTCGGAGGTCGCGGCCCTCAACCGGAAGATCGCGCCCTTCAGGATCTTCCACGGCATCGAGAGCGACATCCTCGGCGACGGCAGTCTCGATTACCCCGACGAGGTGCTCGCCGGGCTGGACTTCGTGATCGGCTCCGTTCACGCGAAGCTCGGCATGGGACGCGACGAAGCCACCGCCCGTCTCGTCGCCGCGATCGCGCATCCCCGGCTCACCATGCTCGGCCACCCTGGCGGCGGGCTGCTGCTGTCGCGGGAGGGCTACCCGTGGGACGAGCAGAAGGTGCTGGCCGCCCTGGCAGACCGCGGGGTGGTGCTGGAGCACAACTGCAACCCGCACCGGCTGGACCCAGGGTGGCAGGTCCTGAAGCGCGCCCGCGAGAAGGGTGTCCTGGTCTCCGTCAACCCTGATGCGCACGACCTCGAGGGCTTCGACGACGTGCGCTTCGGCGTCATCATGGCGCGCAAGGCCTGGCTCGGCAGGCGGGACGTGCTCAACACCAGGACGGTAGAGGAGATCGATGCGTACTTCGCGCAGCGACGGGGCCGCGGGCGCTGAGGGCCGGGCAGCCCTCGGGCGCCGGGCACGCCGGATCGCCGACGTGCTCGCGAAGGAGTACCCCGATGCCGGGTGCGCCCTCGACCACCGGGGGCCATTCGAACTGCTCGTCGCCACGATCCTCGCCGCCCAATGCACCGACGAGCGGGTGAACCAGGTCACGCCCGCGCTGTTCGCGCGGTTCCCCGACGCCACCTCCCTGGCGGCGGCCGACCCCGCGGAACTGGAGTCGCTCGTTCGGTCCACCGGGTTCTTCCGGGCCAAGGCGCGGAGCCTCCGGGGAGCCGCGGAGACTCTGGCCAGTCGGTTCGCGGACGGCTTCCCCTCCCGCATGGATGACCTCCTCACCCTGCCCGGCGTGGGCCGCAAAACCGCCAACGTGGTGCTGGGCACCTGCTTCGGGCAGCCGGCGATCATCGTGGACACCCACGTGCGCCGCGTGTCGCAGCGTCTCGGTCTCGCGTCCACGGATGACCCCGACGAGATCGAGCGGCAACTGCAGGACCTGCTGCCCGCAGACGGCTGGACCGATTTCTCTCACCGGCTCACGTTCCATGGCCGGCGGCGGTGCCACGCGCGGAAACCCGACTGCGGTCAGTGTGTCGTCGCCGGGCTGTGCCCGTCCCACGTCGTGTGAAGTTGCTCTCACGACCTGTAAATTGCTATCTTTGCCGTAAGGAGGGCACCTGCCCATGAAGAAGCTCATCATGGCACTCGTAATGAGTGCATTCCTGTTTACCGGATTCGCCGCGAGCGCGCAGACCCAGGCGCTCGTGCTGCCCGTCGGCAAGGAGAACCCGACGGTCGATGGAGTCTCGGTCGCTTCCGAGTACCCCGTGGGCACCGAGATCAATGGCATGAAGCTGTGGCTCGCGCGGACCGCTGACGCCGTGTACGCGGCCTTCTCCGCGCCGACCACGGGTTGGGTGGCCATGGGCTTCGGGTCACCGAGGATGGACGGCGCGCTCATGTTCATCGGGTTCGTCAGCTCCGACGGCAAGGCCCAGCTGAAGATCCAGAAGGGCGCTGGACACTCCCACGGCGACGTGCAATCCGACGCGTTGATCCAGTTCGCCATGAAGGAGGAGGGCGGCGTGACCACCCTCGAGGTCGCAGTGAAGTCGGCGAGCGTCATCGGTAAGGCTGCTGCGGAACTGCCCATGATCATGGCATACGGAGGTGCGGATAACTTCGCCAGCCTCCACCGGGCCCATGGATCAGTTCCAGTCAAGTTGCAGTAGTCGACCCTCAGAGTCCGGTCTACGGGCGGCGGCTTGCGTGCAGGCCACCGCCCGTCTCCATTGAAGCCATGCGGCGGTTCGTGCCCTTCACCCAGCAGGTGAACCCGGCAAGGAAGTGACGCGATGGGATTGATCCATATTGCGCCTGGCGGCGAAACGTTTCCCACGAATCCGGCCCGTTCGATCCTGAATACCCTGCTGGCGGGCGGTTTCCCAATCGACACCGTGTGCGGTGGCAGGGCGCAGTGCGGACGGTGCCTGATCAGGGTCCGCTCCGGGCAGCGGTTCCTGAGCCCCCGCACATCCGCCGAGGAGGCGCGGCTGGCAGCTCTCGGCGTCGACCACTCCGAGCCTGAATCTCGCCTCGCCTGCCAGTCCCACGCAAGGGGCGATGTGGAAATCGAAGTCGTCAACCTCCGCGGACGGAAAGCTTGAACCGTACCCGGGTAGTGGTATACTGGGGTTGGATGAAGCGTTTCGCGGCCTTCAGCTTGCTCCTCTTTCTCGCGCTCGCCCTGCTCTCCTGCGGGGGTGACGGGCTCACGCTTTTCCCGCGCTCCGCGGCGAGCGATTTGTCCATCGTCGGGCCCGAGGATGGGTCGGTGCTCACCAGCGCCCAGCCGCTGGCGCTCCAGATCGGGACCGCGGATCCCGCCGGGCATCCGGACCTCGAGGTGCAGGTGACCCTGCTCTCGGCGACCGGCGACAGCGTGTGGGAGCAGCGGTTCACCAGCCCCGCCCTGAACGAGGACCTCGGCCTGCAGCTTCCGGACCTTCCCGTCGGGCAGTACCGGATCGAGGTCGTCGTCTTCCAGGACGGAACGCAGGTCGAGCGGCACACCGCCACGATCTTTGCAGTCCGCGAACGGCCTCGTATCGCGGGCATCGCCTCGTTCCCGCCGCTCATCACCGCCTCCTCGCCAGTGCTGCTCAGCGCCGAGATCACTGCCGACGCCGGCTCCGATCCTTGGCTGCGCTGGACGTGGCGCGGGAAGACCATCGCACAGGGCAGCTCGTCATCCGGCACGGCGGCTGTTCTGTGGAAAGCGCCGGCCGACGACGGGGTCTACACGGTCACCCTCGAGCTCTTCCCCGTAGCGCCGCCCGCGGGCCCCGGCTTTTCCTTCCGCTCGTCGATCGTCATGTCAACCGACATCTACGTCTCCGCCGCTGGCGCGACCGCACGGGACGAGCTGGGGCCCGCCTCGTCCTACCTCAGCCTCTTCCACCTGCAGGCCGACCTCGCGGATGCCGCCGCAGCGGCGAGGAACCTGGAGCGCGCCGCGATCCCGATCGGTTCACCGCGCATCGTGCCCGTCGGCGACGGCTTCGGGTACCACCTCGAGGGAGGCGCCGGCTTCCGCGTGCCGTGGCCGGTGCTGCCCGTCGAGGACGGGAATCTCGCCCCCTTCACGCTGAGCGCGGGCATCCGGCCCGAGCAGCTGACCGGTGCCGACCGCATCGTCACGGCCACGGCGGGAACCCTCGCCTTCACGCTGGGACTCGGCACGGACGGCTCCCCCGAGCTGGCCATCGCCGCACCGAACTCGCCCCGGCTCTCGATCCCTTCGGGCGCACCGAGCCTCGCACCGGGACGACGCTATCTCGTGTCGGTGTCGGTCATGCCCCGGCAGGACGGCATCTCGGTGCGGTGGTTCGTCGACGGCCGGCAGGTTTCCGAAACCACCGCCAGCCTGCTGCTCCCCCAGACGGGCGCGGAGGGATCGGCGGTCGTCGGCGGAGAGTCCGGGTTCGCGGCCGTCATCGACGAGCTCGGCGTGTATTACCGGGACGATGCCGGACGGCCGGCGACCGACCCGACGCTCTTCCGCGCAGCCATGCGGAAGCTGCACGGCGACCGCCTGCTCCTCGCGGACGGCTTCGACGGCATGTTCCTCCCAACAGGGTTCATCGGGTCGGGAAAGACAGCGCTGGGCTCCGGCAACCTCACGCTGTCGCCCGAGGCGGCAATCGAGCTGCCGCCGATCCGGTTCCCGGCCGAAGGCTTCTCCCTCGAACTCGCGCTGGGCGGCGACTCGGAGCGTACGGCGGACGTGTGGCTCTCCTGGGCGGGGACCGACGCGCCGTTCGTCACCGAGCGGCTGACCGCCGAGTCCGGCACGCTGCGCCTGCAGTTTTCACTTGAACTCGAAAGCGTGACCGCCCGGACCGCCGAGGGCGTGCGCAGCTGGTCCATCCCGAAAGCGCCGGCCGAGAAGGCGGGCATCGTCCTGCGCGCCGCCTGTCCCCGGGGGGCCCGCTCCCCGCTCGTGATCGCCGAGATCGTGGCGCTGACGACGGGCGAAAAGGATTAGGCACCGCTCCGGGAGCGCGTGCTATCTGATCATCCGCTTCAGCAGCGGGTCCCGTTTCCGCCAATCGTGATCGACCTTCACCCGCAGGTCCAGGACGACCTCGTAGGGGAAGATGACCCGCAGCTCCTGCTCGGCCTCCCGGACGATCGCGTGGATCTTCTCGCCCGCGCGGCCGACAACGATCCCCTACTGCGATTCGCGCTCCACCAGGATGAACCCGCGCACATCCAGCCGGTCCCCGTCCTCGCTCATCTCCAGATCCTCGAGCCTCACGTAGATTGCGTGGGGCAGCTCCGCGCGCGTGTGCGCAATCGCCTTCTCCCGGATGATCTCGGCGATCCTGAACGGAGGATCCTGGTCGGTGTAGAACTCTTCAGGGTAGAGCTGGTCTCCTTCCGGGGACATAGCCAGAAGGGCCGAGGCGAGACCCTCCACGCCTTCACCCTCGAGCGCCGACACCTCGTGTACGGGCACTCCAGGAAGCGCTTCAGCGACAGATGAACGTATTTCCTTCCAAAAAGGACCCTTCCGATCGCTTTTGTTGATCGCGATGATGCACGGTCTTGCCGAAGAACGAAGCTTTTCTAGTAAAGCGCGCTCCTCATCACCGAACGCACGCGTCCCATCGACGAGGTAGAGGACGATGTCCGAATCTCTCAGCGTCACGGAGACCAGATCGGTGAGGTAGCGGTTGAACTTCTTCTCCGAAAGGTGGAAGCCGGGCGTGTCCATGAACACGAGCTGGCCAACGGGCCGGTTGAGGATGCCCCGAACCCGGTTGCGGGTGGTCTGGGGCACGGGCGAGACGATCGAGACCTTGGCGCCGCACAGCCGGTTCATCAGCGTCGACTTACCGGCCGATGGCCTGCCGACGATCCCGACGAGCGCGCACTTCACGCCGGACCCGCCCAGTACCTGCCGTAGAGGAGGTTCAGCCGCTGCTTCGTCTCCGGGGGTATGAGAGAGGGATCGGTGACGATCGCCAAGGCAGCGGCGTGCCGGCATGTGCAGTCCGCTCGGTCCGCGAGCGCCCCGACGAGGCCGGGCAGCGCGCGCTTGATGTCCTGGACGTTCTGCCGCATGGTCGCGAGGACCATCTCCAGGGTGACGCCCCCCCCCTCCCCGCGCCAGCAGTCCCAATCCGTCACCATCGCCACGGTTGCGTAGCACATCTCGGCCTCCCGGGCGAGCTTCGCCTCGGGGAGGGCCGTCATACCGATGAGGTGCGCACCCCAGGATCGGTGGAGCAGGGACTCCGCCCGGCTGGAGAACGCGGGGCCTTCCATGCACACGAGGGTCGCCCGATCGCGGAAGGCGTGGCCGGCCCGGGAGAGTTCGACGGCGATCCGTTCGCGCATGCCGGGGCAAAACGGCTCGGCGAAGCTCACGTGGCCGACCACACCGTCGCCGAAGAAGGAGCTCGGCCGCCCGGTGGTGCGGTCGATGAGCTGGTCGGGCAGCACGAACGACCCAGGAGCGCACTCCTCGCTGAGCGATCCCACGGCGCTGACCGATATGACCTGCACGACCCCGAGGGACTTCAGCGCCCAGATGTTGGCGCGCGACGGCACCTCCGAGGGCAGGAACCGGTGTCCCCGCCCGTGCCGGGGAAGGAAAGCGACTCTCTCGCCGCCGATCTCCGCGATGCTGATGCGGTCGGACGGCCTGCCGAACGGCGTTGCGATTTCTACGTGATCGAGGAACTTCACACCGTCGATCTCATACAGACCGCTGCCCCCGATGACCGCGATGCGCGTCGTCATGCCCGCGATTGTCCACGAATCTGCACACTCGGGCAAGCGGCGATCACGCATCGCCGGCGGTGGACTATACAGGCGATTCCCTCATCTGCGATTTCCGGACCTGAATTCCATGCACGTCGACACGATTCGCATTGACAACGGTCGGCCCTCATGTATAATGACCCACGCATGGGAGCCTTCCGCCCCACAACCTCCAGTACCAAATGGAGGACGGAAGTTTGACGGGTGGCCGGGGCAGCGATGCCCCGGCCTTATTTTTTCCGCGTTGCATCGGACCGCCGGCACCTCGATCTCCGTGCGGTGCCTCATGCCACCGGCTGTCGCCATTGCCAACCCATGCAACTCGTGCGCGTTCGTTGCCAAGCACCGTGAAATTCCGTATTGTTGTTGAGTTATGAATATGCAGGACAAGCCGAACGTGGCGGAAGTGGCGTCGCGCATCGACGAAGGGGCGATGTTCCAGCGCATGCTGAAGAGCCGGACCATCCTCCTCTCGGGCGAGATCGACAAGGCGCTCGCCGAGAAGGTCGTGCGCCAGCTCATCCTCCTCGAGGAGGAGAGTAGCGATCCCATCCGGGTGTTCATCGACTCGCCCGGCGGCGACGCCGACGCCGGCTATGCCCTGTTCGACATGCTGCGCTTCGTCAAGCCGCCCGTCACCCTGATCGGCATGGGCCTCGTGGCGAGCGCCGCTGCCATCATCCTCCTCGCCGCGCCGCGCGAACGGCGGGTCGGCTTGCCCAACTCGCACTACCTCATCCACCAGCCGATGAGCGGCACCCGCGGCGTGGCCACGGAGGTCGAGATCCACGCCCGCGAGCTGGAGAAACTGCGCCAGAAGATCAATCGGCTCATCGCGGACGAGACCGGACAGCCCCTCGACAAGGTCGCGCACGACACCGACCGGGACTACTGGATGACCGCGGACGAGGCCGTGGCGTACGGTCTGCTCTCGCGCACGCTCAAGTCCCGAAGCGAGCTGTAGACGTGGAGCGGGGGGACCTGGCGGGGCTCTCCTCGCAGACCCTGCGCGCGCTCGAGCTGCCCGCGCTGCCCCCCGGGGCGCACTTTTTCTCCGGCAAGGTGCGCGACGTCGTGGAGCTCGGTGGTGGCGAGCTCGCCATCACCACCACGGACCGCATCTCGGCGTTCGACCGGGTTCTCGCCACGGTACCGTGCAAGGGCGAGGTCCTCAACACCCTCACGCTGTTCTGGTTCGACCATACCGCCGACATCGTGCCCAACCACCTGCTCGAGCGGGTCTCGGCGCGCACCGTGCGTGCAGCCCGGTGCGAGGTCGTGCCCGTCGAGGTCGTGGTCCGGGGATACCTCACCGGCTCCGCGCTCCGCGATTACCAGGAGGTCCGCCCGGTCTCGGGCATCCGCCTGCCGCCGGGCATGCAGCCGAACCAGCGTTTCGACGAGCCGCTGCTCACCCCGTCCACGAAGGAGGACGGCGGACGGCACGACCGGCCCGTGTCCCGCGCGGAGCTGCTCGCGGGAGGGCTCGTGCCGCGCGGCCTGTGGGAGGAGATCGAGCGGACGGCGCTCGCCCTCTTCCACCGCGGCAGCGAGGTCGCGGCGGCACACGGGCTCATCCTCGTCGACACGAAGTACGAGTTCGGCTTGCGGCGCGGCGTGCTGACCCTCGTGGACGAGGTGCACACCCCCGACTCCAGCCGGTACTGGTACGCGGACACCTACGCGCCGCTCTTCGCATCCGGCGGGCGGCAGCGCGAGCTGGACAAGGAGTACCTGCGGCAGTGGCTGCTCGCCCGGGGGTTCCGGGGCGACGGCGAGTCGCCGGGCATCCCCGACGAGGTGCTCGTCGAGGTCGCCTGGCGCTACGTCACCGCGTGGCAGACCATCACGGGGTGCACCTTCACTCCCGGATCGCTCGACGCGGCCGGCGAATTGGCGCTCGTCCTCGACCTCGTCCGCCGCGCAGCAGGCGCATCCCGCGCCTCCGGCGCCTCTGGCGCCTAGGGGGCCACCGGCGTGAAACGCACCCTGTTCCTCCCATTCCTCCTCCTCTGCATCACCGCCTGCTCGTCCGGCATCACGGTTCTCTGCTGGAACGTCGAAAACCTCTTCGACGACGTGGACGACGGCACGGAGTTCCCTGACTACGATCCCGGCCGGGGCCGGTGGGACACCGAGAGCTTCCGCCTGAGGGTCGACACCGTGGCCGAGGTGATCCGCAAGGCCGTGCCCGGCGGCCCCGACGTGCTCGTGCTGCAGGAGGTCGAGAACGGGAACGCGCTTCGGGCTCTCACTGGGAACGCGCTGAAGGACCTCGGGTACGCCTGGACCGCGATCGTGGCGAAGCCGGACCTCCCCGCGAACATCGCCGTGGCGAGCCGTGTACCGATCGCCCGGGTGCACACCATCGGCATCTCCGCGTACGGTGACAACGAGGTGCGCGACCTCCTTGAGGTCGAGATCGAGCAGGACGGCCGGCTGCTCCACGTCTTCAACAACCACTGGAAAGCCAAATCGGGCGGCGCGCGTGAGACGGAGGCCTGGCGGATCGAGGCAGCGTGCAAGCTCGGACGGCGCCTCCGGGAGATCCTCGCCGCCGATCCGTCCGCAGACATCCTCGCGGCCGGGGACTTCAACGAGAACGTGGACGAGTGGCGGCAGGCGGGCCGGGGCTACCAGGTCGCCCTCGTGCCCGCCGACGACGACCCGCCGGCCGGCTTCCTCGGCTGCAGCATCCTCCTCGCGGACGACCCTGCGGAAGCGGGCATCCATGACAGCACCCTCGCGCTTTTCGAGCCATGGTTCGAAATCGCCGAGGCCGAGCGCGGATCGTACTACTACCAGCGGGAGTGGCAGACCGTCGACCACGTGCTGCTGTCCCCCGGCCTCTTCGACGACCGGGGGTACCGCTACCGGACGGGCAGCTTCCGGGTCGTGCGCCTGCCCTTCCTGCTGAACCCCGACGGCACCCCGAAGCGCTGGACCCGGCTCTCGGGCCAGCGCGGGTACTCGGACCACCTGCCCCTGCTGATCACCCTGGACCCCGTGCCGTAGCGCGGGGCCGCCGGCCCCGCTGGGGCTCTCGCCCTTGCACGGTACTCCGTGCGGAGGCTGCCGCCCTTGCAACATCGGCCTGTGGCTGATGTCGCTGACTTGCATCGCCTGCCCGGCTCGTCTATACCCAAGCCCATGGAAGCGTTCACCAGCACGGAGAAATACCTCGCCGCACTCGAGGCGCGGGCGGCGCTGCCCACGGGATTCCGCGTGTCCACCGTGTCGCTCACCTTCAGGCCCGTCGAGCGCGACGTAGCGCAGCCGCTCGCGATGAACCTCTCGCTGATCCTGCTCGATCGCGAGACACCCGAGTTCGCCGCGGTGTACACCGCGAACCGGTTCCCGGGCGTGCCCGTGCTGCTTGGGCGCGAGCGCCTCGCGCGGGACGGAATCCGGGGCGTGCTCGTCAACAACCGGATCGCGAACGTCTGCGCACCATCGGGCCGGGGCGACGCCGAGCGCCTGCTGGCCGCGCTCGGCCGCGAAACCGGCTCGCCCGCCGACGCGTTCCTCCCCGCCTCGACGGGGATCATCGGCTGGCGCCTTCCGGTGGCGGAGATGGAGGCTGCGCTGCCCGGCCTCGTCCGCGGCGCGCGGGGGGGCTCGTTCGCGCCGGTGGCGCACGCCATCATGACCACCGACCGGTTCCCGAAGCTGCGCAGCCGGACCGTCGGCTTTGGGCGCATCGTCGGGATTGCCAAGGGCGCGGGCATGATCGAACCGCGCCTGGGAACCATGCTCTGCTTCCTCTGCACGGACGTCGGCGTGGGGCGCGAAGAGCTGCGTACCGCGCTCGCCTGGGCAGCGGACCGAACACTGAACCGCATCTCAATAGACGGCGACCAGAGCACGAGCGACATGGCAATGCTGCTCTCCTCGCGGGCGAAGGGACCCGCGGATCCCGAGGCCTTCCGCGAGGCACTCCGCCAGGTGCTCGCCGAGCTGGCGGAGGACATCGTCAGGAACGGCGAGGGCACGTCGCACGTCATCCGGGTGACGGTGTCGGGCGCACCCGACGACGAGGCGGCGGCCGGCGCGGGAAAGGCCGTCGTGAACTCGCCGCTCGTGAAAACCGCGGTGTGCGGGAACGACCCCAACGTGGGGCGCCTCGCCAGCGCGATCGGCGACTGGGCCGGCGGCGCCGCGCCGTGGTTCGACGCGGCGTCCGTCACGGTCCGCCTGGGCGGCGTGGAGGTCCTGGCGGGGGGCGCCTTCCGGCTCGACACGGCGAAGGAGGAGCGCCTTTCCGCGTACCTGCGCGGCGCCGCCTTCGATCCCGCCGCGCGCGGGTTCCCGGCGCACGACCGGTGCGTGGACATCGAGGTGTCTCTGAACGGGGGGCCGGGGACGGCGGTGGTGCTCGGGTCGGATCTCAGCGCGGAGTACGTGCGCGAGAACGCGGATTACCGGTCATAGCCATGGATGGCTGAGGTCGGCCGTGCGCATGGGCTGCCGCCCTAGGAACGGCGCTACTTCTCCCGGTAGATGATCCGACCCCGGGTGAGGTCGTACGGCGAGAGGGCGACCTTGACCTTGTCGCCGGGGACGATGCGGATGTAGTGCTTGCGCATCTTGCCCGAGAGGTGCGCGAGGATGAGGTGCCCGTTCTCGAGCTCGACGCGGAACATGGTGTTGGGGAGGGACTCCTTCACCTTTCCATCGACTTCGATCGCTTCTTCCTTTGCCAAACGCGCTCCCCCTTTGTGCCATCCACTGTAACGGCGCCGGTGGGCACTGTCAATCCGCGCTGCCCCGGCCATGCCCGAACTTGACAAGCCGGTAACTTTGTGCTCTTATTGGCGACCCTGAAGGATATGGATATGGAAGAAGCCTTCCTGCGGAAGATGCGGAACCTCCTCCTCACCCAGAAGAAAGAAATCCTGAGGAACCTCGCCTCCGAGAGCGAGGACTTCCGCACGATCATCGAAGACATGGACCCCAAGGACCTCGCCGACGTCGCGGCCGACGACATCGACCGCAAGACGCTCGAGGCTCTCGGTTCGGTGGAACTGCGGCGGCTGCAGCTCATCGAGAGCGCGATGTCCCGGGTCGAGAACAAGAAGTACGGCCTCTGCGCGAAGTGCGGGAAGAAGATCCCGCGCGAGCGCCTCGAGGCGATCCCCTACGCGCTCATGTGCATCAACTGCAAGGCCTCCGAGGAGCGCCGCAACCGCTGATCCGCTTCCCCTCCCGGTCCCCGCATGGTATGCTGGCCGGGGAGGATACCGAGCCATGGTCGGAACCGTTTCGTCCGCACCCCAGCCCGCTGCTTCTCCGATCACCGCGCGCATCCGGGAGCACGCCGCCGTCTCCCGGCCGCAGGCCGCCGAACAGCCCGCACGCGCTGCCGCGCAGGCGCGCAGCACCCCGCAGGCCCGAACCACGCCGCAGAAGACTCCCGACACGCGCGCCGAGAACGGCGTGCCCGCTTGGAAGCGGCGGATCGTCGACTCGCTCGCCGAGCAGCTCGACCGACGGGGTGCATCGCGCGGATCCCGGGTCCGCGAACAGCTCACCGCGGATAACATCGACGAACGCATCATGAGCATGTCCCGGCAGCTGCGTGCCCGCGCGCAGGAGCGCACGGGCTACGGCCGGCCGGACGCGACGCACACCGGTATGGTGGTGAACCGGGCGGTGTGAACGCCGCGGCGCCCTAGACCACGGGCTCCCGTCACGCTCCACGTGACTGCCGCCCCCGGGATGGTCGGAGGTCGGCGCCGCCATGGATGGCTCAGGCGCCGACTACCGCGCCTCGCGCATGAACGGGTTCGTCTTCTTCTCGCGCTCGATCGTGGTGAAGGGCCCGTGGCCGGGGAACACGCGGGTCTCGGGGGGCAGCACCATGAGCCGGCGCTGGAGGCTGGCTCGCAGCTTCTTGTCGTCGCCCCCCGGGAGATCGGTTCGTCCCACGCCGTCGAAGAAGAGCGTGTCGCCCGAAAAGAGGACGCCCTCCTTCGACGACCACAGGCAGACACTGCCTGCGGTGTGCCCGGGAGTCTCGATCACCTCGAGATCCATGCCGAGCACCCGCCCGCCGTCCACCAGCACCGTATCCGCCTTCGGCAGCGGAGGGAACTCGTCGCCGAAGATCGCCGAGTCGATCAGGTCGAGGCTCTCGAGGCTCGTGCGATGGGCGTCCGCCGCCTTCGAGCCGAGGAACTTTCGGTCCGCGGCGTGGATGGCCACCGCGAGCGGGTAGCCGCGCGCGGCGTAGGACGCCTTCAGGAGGCCCACGGCGGCCACGTGGTCGAGATGCCCGTGCGTGAGCACGATGCCGACCGGGACCATGTTCAGCACGTCGACGCGCGCGGCAACGCCCTCGGGGTCCCCGCCCGGATCGATGATCACGCACTCCTTCTTCGCGCTGGAGTAGATATAGCAGTTGGTCTTCAGGGCTCCGACCACGACACGTTCGACCATGGCACCTCGAAGCCTACAGGGACTCCGGCCTGTTGTGCAAGATGAAGCCGCGGCCGGGCCCTCCTCATTGCCTTTCCCCCGGCGAACGTGCACACTGAACCCCGCCGTGGCGTGGATGCTCGCGCCGGTCGCCGGCGTTGCCCTGCTCTTCTTCCTCGTGCTCCCCGGCGTGGGCGCCTTCCTCGCGCGAGCCCGGTGGCGCACGTTCCGCAGCGCGCTCAGCGCCGTCTCCCGCTGGCCAACCGCGGACGCGCGGCACGAGCCGCCTTCGTCCGGTGCGGGCGAGCCGGACGGGTTCGTCGGGTTCCACCGGTTCTTCGGCTCGCTCGAGGCCCTGCAGGGCGACGACCGCATCTGGCTGTCGGGCGCCGCCGGGTCCGTGGCCGTCGACCTGCGAGGCGTCAGCGTCTACCTCCTGCCGGCTGCGACGGGTACCGGGCGCGCCCGGGCGGACGAGGAGCTGTCGAGCGTCCCCTGGAATCGCATCTTCGCGCTCAGCGAGGGCACCACGCTGCTCGTCGGCGGCGCGCTGTACCGCGAGGAGGGACGGTCGATCTTCAAGGCCCGGGACGGCACTCCCCCGCTCGCGCTCATCTACGACTGCCCGCGGTCTGCGATCATGCGCCGTGCCATCCGCGGCGGGCGGCACGTGAACGAGTACTGGAACCCGTTCACGCTCCCGTCACTCGTCACCGGCTCGTTCATCCTGGCCGTCCTCGCCTGGATCCTCATGGGCAGGCCCGACGCGCGCTTCGCCGCTGTCACGGCGCTCGCCGCGGCCGTCAGCCCGCTCACCCCGTTCCTGCCCCCGGCCTTCCCCCTGTACTTCCTGTACCGGCTGTCCTGGCGACACGGGCGGCGCCTGCGGGCCGAGCGCGACCTCGCGAACCTGCCGCTGCGCTGGTTCCCGACCATGGCGGGCGGCACGGACCAGTTTGTTACGCTGCTGCCTGACCTGGAGCCGTACGCCATGCTGCGCGGAACGCTCGTCGACAGCCGTACGCTCGACGCCGGCGGTCTGCGTGTGCGGCTGCCCGAAGGATCCATCCTCGCCTCCGAGGGCGAAGTGTGGGCGTTCGGGACCTGGCGCGAGGATCGAGGGGAGGTGTCGCTCGCCGAGCCCGACGATCCGCTCGCCGAGCTGGCCGTCGTGGCGGGGGACCCGCGCGTGCGGGCGGCACGGTGCAGCTCGGGCGCGCGCCGCTACCTGGCGGCGTCAGCAGCCCTGATCGGCCTCACGGTCGCGGTCAACCTGTTCCTGGTGCTGTACCTCGCCGCCCGGCTCGTCGGCTGAGCGGCGCACCGCGGCGAGGAAGTGGATGCGGGACCCCGCGAACCGCCGGGAGTAGATCGAGGTGCAGGCCTCCCAGGGCGCGGCGAGGTCGGCGAGTCGAAATCCACCGTGCGCCAGCACCAGCACCTTCGCCTGCACGTAGTAGTCGAAGTAGTCCGTGGCGAACCAGAGCCGGCCGCCGGGCCTGAGGCCGTCGTGCAGCCAGCGCAGGTTGTCCATGGCGAAGAACCGCCGCTTGCGGTGCCGGCTCTTGGGCCAGGGATCGGGGAAGTACAGGTGGAAGGCGTCGACCGTGCCGGCCTCGATGTCCCGGATGAAGCCCTCGGCGCTCTCGTGGACGATCACGACGTTGCCGAGGCCGTGGCGCTCGGCCTTCTCCCGCGCCTTGCGGCATCGCTTGTCCTTGATCTCCAGGCCGACGAGCAGCGTGTCGAGCCGGTGCGCCGCGTACTCGGCGATGAAATGCCCGTTGCCGCAGCCGATCTCGACCTCGACGCCCCCCGAATGCGGGTAATCGCGGACGATCTCGCCGAGGGTCACCGGGCCGGTTTCTCTTCCTTGCGCTTGGCCACCTCGACGTTCACCTGCCGGCCCTTGAGCTCCACGCCCGAGAGGCGCTGCACCGCCTCGGCAGCGCGCGCCGAGGCCACCTCGACAAACGAGTACTTCTCGAACACGCGCACCGCGCCGATCTCGGCGGCGGAGAGGCCGAGCCGTTCCTGGAAGAGCGCGGTGAGGTCGCGCGCGAACACGCGGCGGTTGCGTCCGGCGCTCACGAAGAGCTGGGTGAAGCCCCCCGCGGGCTCGCGCGAAGTCGGGCGGCCCGCCGGCCGCTCGCCGCGAGCTTCCCGCCGGGCGCCGCCTTCGCCCCGCCCCTCGCGCCGGCCGCCTCCCTCGCCCCGGAGCCCGCCCCCGGACCGTTCGCGCCCCGGCTGGGGGGCCACGGCCGGTTGCTGCAGCGCGGGACGGGCGGCGAAGCGGGGCAGCTGGGCTTTCAGCAGGAACGCGGCGAGCTGGGTGCGGCGCAGCAGCGGGACGCGCCCCCGCACGAGACCCGTGAGGCGGGAGAGCTCGGCGGGATTCTCCTCCGCCATGCGGTCGAGGATACGGTCGAGGGCGCCGCGGATTACCTCCGCGTCGCCGGGCAGGTCGAGCTTCGTCATGGTCACCCCGATTGCTTCTTCGAGTTTCGCGAGATCCCGGGCCTGGTTCGCTCCGACGAGGGCGACGAGCCGGCCGGACCCCGGCGCCGCGCGCCGCGCTTCCCGCGGCTGCGGCAGGTCGAGCCACACCACGAGCCCGGCGTCCCCCGCATCCAGGTCGTCGGGCACGGGCAGGGGCACGAGCAGCGCGTCCAGCGTGCCCGCCGCGAGTCCGGCGATCGCGCGGCGCCGGGCAGGCGCCCCCGTGCCGGGCGGCAGGCTCTCGGCGCGCAGGAACAGGTCGCGGAGGCGGCGCGCCGACTTCTCGCCGCCCGTGCGGCCTCCGTGCAGCACGAGCGCGGGCGTCGACGGAAGGGAGAGCAGCAGCCTGACGAGGGCTTCCTCCCGGTCCGCGCCCTCCAGCGTGATCGCCTCGCACGGAGGCGCGCCCGCGGCCGGGACGGCCTGGTCCGCCTGGTCGGCAGCGGGGACGATCTCCGGGTGGTGCGCCAGGGCCAGCAGCTCCTCCTGGCCAGCGAGCGGCGGCCGGCCGAGCAGTACAGTCTGCCGGCGCGCGGGGCATTTCTCAAGCACGAACTGCACGTCGCGCACGAAGCTCTCCCGCGCCTCGCCCTCGGGCAGCGAGACGACGAGCGTCTCCAGCGTCTCCAGGCGCAGGCTGCCCCGGCGCAGGTGGTCGATGATACGGCCGGGCGTGCCGACCACCACCGCAGCGCCGGCTCCCAGGCGCCGCTGCTCGCGACGGGCGTCGTCCGAATCGCCCACGGCGGAGAATGACGGAGCGCGGCCGAGCACCTTGGCAAACCGCGCCCACTCCCGGGTCGCCTGGACGACCTCGTCGGAATCGGCGGCGAGGAGGGCGGCGACAGGCGATGCAGCTTCGCCGAAGGGTGCAGTGGAGCGGGCTCGGTAGCCGATAATCAGGGTGTAGACCGCAGCCGCGATCCTGCCCGATCCCGGCGCCGTTTCGGCGGCGGCATCCCTGCCCCGAAAAACGAGCGGGATCAGCCGCTGCTGGAAGGGCGTGAGGGAACGGAAGCCGACCCTGCGGAACTGGTCGAGGATCGCTGCGGGTGCTGGTTCGGGACTGACGTGCATATGTTATCAATGAGGATACAGGCACTCATGGGCGCTGTCAAGGAAGGGGACCCCATGGAACGTGAACGACGTCCCGCGAGGATGTACGCGGGCAGCTGGCCGCTCATCATGTGCCTCCTCGTGTGCGCGGCCGCCGCGTCGGCCGGGGAGCTGCGCTACGCCTACGAGAAGGGCGAGCAGTACCGCATGGTGACCCGGGTGAACGAGCGCGTGCTGATAAACGGGACGCATTCGCACCAGGCCGACATCCTCAACCGTATTGCGGTCAAAGTCACCGACGTCCGCGACGGATCGGGTCTGCACGACGCGGTCTTCCAGACCTCGGAGCGCGCGTACGGCTCGAGCGGTACCTACGAGTGGTCGGAGGACTACGACTCCGTGTTCTGGCGCGACGCGCGGGGCGCCTTCGACATCGAGGACCGCTATTTCATGCCCGTGGTGAGAAATGTGCCGCTGTTCCCGCAAAAGACGGTCTCCCCCGGTGAAACCTGGTCGGCCGCGGGATGGGAGGTGCACGACTTCCGGGCGAGCTTCGGCCTCCAGGATCCCTTCTCGTTCCCGATCACCGTGGCCTACACGTACCTCCGGGACGAGGTTCGGAACGGCATCGACTGCGCGGTGATCGGGATCAGCTACACCGTGTTCCAGAAGCTCACCACCGTCCCCCGCACGACCCGCACGTACCCCGTGCGCCTCGCCGGCACCTCCGCGCAGACGCTCTGGTGGGACAAGGGGGCGGGGCGCGAGCTCGCTTACACGGAGACCTTCGATTTCCTCTTCACCCTGGCCACCGGCGACGAGGTCGAGTATGTGGGCGAGGCTTCCGGGGAGCTGATCGAGGCGAAGCCGCTCGACCGGGCCGCCACCACGGCCGAGATAAAAAGCGAGCTCGAGCGTCAGAAGGTCGAGGGTGCCTCGGTGCGCTCGGATGACCTCGGCGTGACGATCACCCTCGAGAACGTGAACTTCCAGGCGAACTCGGACACGCTCCTGCCCACGGAGCAGGAAAAGCTGCGCCGCATCGCCTCGATCCTTCGTAACTACCCGGACCGCGACATCCTGGTCACCGGCCACACTGCGGGCGTGTCCGGATACACCGCCCAGCAGCACCAGGAACTCTCCGAGCTGCGGGCGAAGGCCGTGGGCGATTTCCTGCTCTCCCTCGGCGCGCGCAGCGCGGGCCAGATCACGACCCGGGGCATGGGCGCGGGGTTTCCGATAGGCGACAACGCGACCGAGGAGGGCCGCCGGCGCAACCGCCGGGTGCAGATCACGATCCTGGAGAACTAGCGGGCGCGCAGTCCCAGAAGGCCTTCACCAGGGGCGTGGAAAGACGCCGTCGGTGGGCGCACAGCCCCACGATGTAGGGCTCGAGAACCGGCTCGACGTCGAGCACCCGGGCCTCCCCCTTCTCGGCGAACCGGTCCAGCACCAGGCGGGGCACGATGCCGACGCCGCAGCCCAGCCGCACCATGGAGACCACGGCCTCGTGGCCGGACACTTCGGCGTAGACGCTCGGCCTGATCCCCCGTCCGCGGAACCACGCGTCGGCACGCCTGCGCGAGAGGCCCGCAGCGGAGAGGATCATCGGAACCCGGGCCCAGGGGATCGGCGACCGGGCTGTCAGTTCGGCTGCCTCGCAGGCGATCGTCGGAGCGGCGAACAGCAGGGGGGAGACCGCTATCGTCCGGAAGGCGAGACCCCGGGCGAGCGTGGCGGGCCGGGCGGCCACGGCCACATCCGCGAGACCGCTCTGTACCCGCTCCAGCGCACGAGCCGGGTCGCCAGTCTCGACGCGCAGGTGGATGCCCGGGTGCTGCCGGCGGAACGTTCCGATCAATCCGGCGAGCACGGTGTACGAGGCGGCCACGGAGCAGTACACCGACAGCTCGCCCCGAAGGGTCTCGCGCGAGTCGGCGAGCGACGCGCGGAAGCTCTCCCAACCGTCGAGCAGCTCCCGGGCGTAGCGCCGCAAGGCACGGCCCGCGGGGGTCGGCTCCACGGCCCGGGTGTCGCGCACGAATAAACGCTCCCCCACTTCCTCCTCCAGCCGGCGGATGGCCCGGCTGAGGGCAGAAGGACTGAGGTTCACCTCCCGGCCTGCCCGGCCGAAATGGAGGTTCGACGAGACGGAGAGGAAAGCCCGGAGATCATGCTGATCCATTGAGACTCCCGTTGCGTTTTCCGCAACAGTATATGGCGAAAATATCACTTTCATCAACGCCGGAAACGGTGCATACTCGGCGCACGGGATGCGACCCCCGTGCCGGGCGCCAATCGCGGGGCGCCATCCGCGGGGCTCCTGCCCGCGGGCCCGCACGGTCCGGCCGGAGCCCGGGCGCACCTGCAGCGAAGGAGTGTCACATGGCTACAATCGATTTTGGCGGCGTGGTGGAAGAGGTGGTCACCCGGGACGAGTTCCCGCTCGAGAAGGCCCGGCAGGTTCTGAAGAACGAGACCATCGCGGTGATCGGCTATGGGGTGCAGGGCCCGGCACAGTCGCAGAACATGCGCGACAATGGATTTCCGGTCATCATCGGGCAGGCCCCGGAGTTCAAGCGGGAGTGGGACAAGGCGATCAAGGACGGCTGGGTGCCCGGGAAGACTCTGTTCCCCATCGAGGAGGCGGCTCGCAAGGCCACGGTCATCCAGTACCTCGTGTCCGACGCAGCCCAGAAGGCGGTCTGGCCCGCGCTGAAGGCGTGTCTGAAGGAGGGCGACGCCCTCTACTTCTCCCACGGGTTCTCCATCGTCTACAAGGACCAGACCGGGGTCGTGCCCCCGAAGAACGTAGACGTCATCCTCGTGGCGCCCAAGGGTTCGGGCGCGAGCGTGCGCTCGAACTTCCTCGCGAAAAGCGGCATCAACGCCAGCTACGCCGTATTCCAGGATCACACGGGCCGGGCGCGCGAGCGCACCCTGGCGCTCGGCATCGCCATCGGATCGGGGTACCTCTTCCCGACCACCTTCGAGCAGGAGGTCTACAGCGACCTCACGGGCGAGCGCGGCATCCTGATGGGCGCACTGGCCGGCGTGATGGAGGCGCAGTACGACGTGCTGCGGTCCCACGGCCACACCCCCAGCGAGGCGTTCAACGAGACCGTGGAGGAACTGACCCAGAGCCTCATCCGGCTCGTGGCCGACAAGGGCATGGACTGGATGTACGCGAACACCAGCACCACGGCCCAGCGCGGGGCCCTGGACTGGAAGCCCCGGTTCAAGGCCGCGACCCTGCCGGTGTTCAAGGACCTGTACGAAAAGGTGAAGTCCGGACACGAGACCGAGATCGTGCTGCGCGTGAACAGCGCGAGCGACTACCGTGAAAAACTGGAAGCGGAGCTCAAGGTCATCCGCGAGTCCGAGATGTGGCGGGCCGGGGCAGCCGTGCGCTCGCTGCGGCCCGAGAACTGGAAAAAGTAACGGAGGCGTCCATGAAGGTCCCGCTGCGCAGCGCAGTCACCCTCGAGGGCCGGCGCATGGCCGGTGCCCGCAGCCTCTGGCGGGCCAACGGCATGCGCGAAGAGCACCGGGGCCGGCCCGTGATCGCGGTGGCCAACTCGTTCACCCAGCTCGTGCCGGGCCACGTGCACCTGCACGACGTCGGCCAGCGGGTGAAGGCCGCGATCGAGGCCTCGGGGTGCTTCGCCGCGGAGTTCGACACCATCGCGATCGACGACGGAATCGCCATGGGCCACGACGGCATGCTCTACTCGCTGCCGTCGCGCGAGCTCATCGCGGACAGCGTCGAGTACATGGCCAACGCCCACCGGGTGGACGCGCTGGTCTGCATATCGAACTGCGACAAGATCACCCCCGGCATGCTGATGGCCGCCATGCGCCTGAACATCCCCGCGATCTTCGTCTCGGGCGGGCCCATGGAGGCCGGAGTGCGGGACGGCCGGCGCTACGACCTCGTGGACGCGATGGTAGCCGGCGCGGACGACTCGGTGAGCGACACGGAGGCGGCGGCCATCGAGGAGGCGGCATGTCCCACGTGCGGGTGCTGCTCGGGCATGTTCACCGCCAACTCCATGAACTGCCTCACCGAGGCGCTCGGCATGGCCCTGCCGGGCAATGGCACGGTGGTCGCCACGCACGCGAACCGGCTCGCCCTCTTCGACGCCGCGGCCCGCCGGATCGTCGAGATGGCCGACCGGTGGTACGGGAACGGCGACGCCTCGGTGCTCCCGCGCTCGATCGCCTCGAGGTCCGCCTTCATGAACGCCATGGCCCTCGACATCGCCATGGGCGGCTCGACCAACACTGTGCTGCACCTGCTGGCTATCGCGCGCGAGGCGCGCGTCGACTTCACCATGGCCGATATCGACGGTCTGTCGCGCCGCATCCCCTGCCTCTGCAAGGTGGCGCCCTCGTCGTCATACCACGTCGAAGACGTGAACCGGGCGGGCGGGATCCACGGCATCCTCGGGGAGCTCGCCCGGGCCGGCTTGCTCGACACCACGGTGAAGCGCGCGGACGGCCTCACCCTGAAGCAGGCGCTCGCGGCCTGGGATATCCGCTCGCCGTCGGCCACCGAGGCTGCCCGCGAGCTGCACCGCAGCGCCCCCGGGGGGAAGCGGTCGCTCGTGATGGGCTCTCAGTCCGCCTCGTGGCCTTCGCTGGACACGGACCGAGCGAGGGGATGCATCCGGGACGTCGCGCACGCCTACCAGGCCGACGGCGGCCTCGCCGTGCTCAAGGGCAATCTCGCGGAGCGCGGGTGCATCGTGAAGACCGCGGGGGTGGATCCCTCGATGCACCGGTTCCGTGGCCCGGCCCGGGTGTTCTTCTCGCAGGAGGCTGCCTCCGACGGGATCCTCGGCGGCACGGTGAAGGCCGGCGACGTGGTGGTCATCCGCTACGAGGGTCCGCGCGGCGGGCCCGGCATGCAGGAGATGCTCTACCCGACCTCGTACCTCAAGGCCCGGCACCTCGGCGCCGCGTGCGCCCTGGTCACCGACGGGCGGTTCTCGGGCGGCACTTCCGGCCTGTCGATCGGACACGTGTCGCCGGAAGCTGCCGGGGGCGGCGCCATCGCGCTCGTGAAGGACGGCGATGCCATCGCCATCGACATCCCCGCGCGCACCATCAGCCTCGAGGTGCCGGTCGAAGAGCTGAACCGGCGTCGCCGCGAGGAGGAGGCACTGGGCACGGAGGCCTTCACGCCGCGCGGACGCAAGCGCGAGGTGTCCGAGGCGCTGAAGATCTACGCGCTGCTCGCCTCGTCGGCTGACACGGGCGCGGTGCGGCGGCTGCCCTAGACATGGATGTCGTAGCCGCGCCGTAGCCATGGGCTCTCGCCACGCTGCGCGTGGCTGCCGCCCTAGGGACGGCGATCAGGCGCGGCGTAGCGCGGTCGCCACTCATACCCCCGGACCGGCCGCGGTCCCCCATCCCTTCCAGAACCCCTTGCGGAGCCTGAGCCGGACGCCCTCCCACTCGAGGGTACCCTCGTCGCGCAGCTTGAGCAGCATCCGGGAGAGCGTCTCGGGCAGCGCATCTATCGCAGCCGCCACGTCGCGCTTGGAGAGGTCCACCGCGTACTCCTCTCGCTCGCCCCAGTGGTCCCGCAGGAACGAGAAGAACCGGGCTTCCACATCGAGGGCTGCGAGACGGTAGACCCGGTCGGCGAGGTAGCGCTGCTTGGCGAGCAGGTTGCCGATGAACTCCCTGCGGAAGCCGGGCTGCTCCAGCAGGCAGTGGAACTGCCGAGTCGGCAGAAGGAAGACCTCGGAGGGTACGAGGGCGACAGCGCTCACGGGGTAATCGTCGCGCTCGAAGAGCACCGCTTCGGCAAACAGTTCGCCCGGCTTCATCAGCCTGATCACCACCTCCCGGCCGTCTTCGGAGGTCCTGAAGAGCTGGATCGTGCCCTGGGCGAGGAGGTACATGGCGCTTCCCTCGTCTCCTTCGTGGAAAAGCGTCTCGCGCCTCCCCAGCACCTTGGGAATGCAGATCCTGGCGAGCTGGAGCTTGCTCGCGCTCGAAAGCGGACTGAAGGAGGCGGACTCATCGATGATCCGGTACGCGTCCACGGTTCCCCCAATGTAGCGGTAGAACCGGGCCGTGCCCACTCCTCCCTGCAGACTCCGATGCGGAGGGGTTCATCGACACTTTCGGCGCCAAGGGCACCTTCGTGGCCGCAGAGAACCCGCGGTTCCGCCCGCGGCGGTCTTGACGCAGGTCAAGGCGGCTGTGTGCACGATTCGCTACCTTTGTGCCATGAGCACGCGGAAGATCATCGAGATCGACGACGACAAGTGCACGGGCTGCGGCCTGTGCATCCCCAACTGCCCGGAGGGTGCCCTCCAGATCATCGACGGTAAGGTGCGGCTCGTCAGCGACCTGTTCTGCGACGGGCTCGGCGCCTGTATCGGGTACTGCCCCGAAGCGGCTATCCGCGTGGTCGAGCGCGAGGCCGAGCCGTACGACGAGCGGAAGGTGATGACGAACATCGCCCGGCAGGGCGCCAACACCGTCCAAGCCCACCTCGAGCACCTGCGGGAGCACGGCGAAGAGGAGCTTCTCGGACAGGCGCTCGGCTGGATGGCGGACAACGGCGTGCCGGTGCCCGAGGGATTCGGGAAGGAGAAGGCGATGGAACATGACGACCACGGACACCAGGGCTGCCCGGGCGCCCGGGCCATGGCACTGAAACCCGAGACCGGTACCGCCGCAGGGAAGGCCCCCGCGGCATCCGGCGCTGTGTCGGCGCGCCCCTCGGAGCTCGCGAACTGGCCGGTGCAGCTGCACCTGCTGTCGCCCATGGCGCCCCAGTTCAGGGGCCGGGACCTACTCCTCGCAGCCGACTGCACCGCCTTCGCCATGGGCTCGTTCCACGAACGCTTCTTGTCGGGGAAGGTGCTCGCGATCGCATGCCCCAAGCTGGACGAGGGCGCCGACGTCTACCGGGAGAAGCTCACGGCCCTGGTCGACCACGCGCAGATCAACACTCTGACCGTGGTCATCATGGAAGTGCCCTGCTGCCGCGGCCTCGTGGCCTTGGCCCAGGAGGCGGTCGCCCGGGCAAAGCGCAAGGTGCCGGTGAAGTCCGTGGTCATCGGCATCAAGGACGGGGCGATCCTCTCCGAGCAGTGGGTGTAGGCGGCGCTCCCGTGACCCCTTGGCTCACTGCCGCGCCAAGAGGCAACCGCACCGCCCCTAGGGCGGGCAACTGTACCGCCCCTAGGGCGGGCAACCGTACCGCCCCTCACTTCACCGCCACCGCCACCAGGTCGCCCGTGCCCGGTTCCCCGAAGGCCGCCCGGGCGAAGCTGCCGAAGCACTCGACAGCCTCGAAACCGGCCCGGGCGAGCGACCGCTCGAGCGTGGCTCGCTCGATGCCCCGAAGCGGCGTGGTCTTCGCGCCGCACGACCACGAGCCGCCAGCATTCCGCAGCGTGATGATCGTGAACGCCAGCCGGTCCGCGCCGAGGAAGTCGGTGATCCGCAGGAAGAGCGTCTCGCCGCCTGGTTCGCCTCGAGCCGTGATCGGCATGAAGCGAACACGCTCCGCGAGGACCCGGTCGTAGTTGCGGTCCTGGACCACGAGCACGCCCCCGGCACGCAGCATCCGGGCCATGTCCGTCAGCGCCGCATCCAGAGCCCGGTCGTCCGCCAGGTGAGGCAGAGAGTTGCCAAGACAGGTGACCGCGTCGAAAGCGCCGATCTCGCCGGGGAAAGCGGCCGCGAAACCTCCAAAGGCCGCGACCGACCATGCCACGTTCACCCCCGCCGCGTGCGCGTGCTCCCTCGCCAGGTCGATCATCGCCGGGCTGATGTCCGCCGCAGCCGCGCGCAGGCCCCAGCGGGCGAACGCGACGGCGTGCATGCCCGTTCCGCACGCCGCGTCGAGCACGCTCGCCGCCCCATGGTCCGCAAACACCTTCCGGAAGAACGGCTCCTCGCGCCGAAGGCGTTCCTCCCATGAAATTAGCAGATCGTATTCGTCGCCGAGTGCGTCGTAGAACTCCCTGGCGTCCACCGTCAGGTCCCCTCCCCGGCGGCACGCTGCCCTGCCCGCCACTCGTCCTCGAGCATACTCATCAGCAAGCTGGTCAGGTACCGGTCCCCCAGCCTCCGGTAGTCGCGCAGCCGCCCCTCGTGCCGGAACCCGAGCCCCTCGTAGCACGCGATGGCGGGCGCGTTGAAGTCGAACACGAACAGGTCGACCCGGTGCAGGTGCATCTCGTCGAAGGCGACCGCGAGCAGCCGGCGCACCATGGCCGCGCCGGTGCCCCGGCCCCTGAGGCCCGGCCGCACGAGTACCCGGGAGAGGGTGGCCGAGCCGTGCGTCCGCTCGATCGCGTTGAGCTCCACGTGGCCGACCACCTCGCCCGCGTCCACGGCCCGGTAGATTCTGCGGGCAGGCTCTGCCCCCTCCGCGGCCGCGAGGTACCGCTCGAGCTGCTGCCGGTCGAGCGGGAAGCGGAAGATCGGGCCCGCCCACTGGATCAGCTCCTCCGCGGAGCCGATCCAGCCGATGAGCCGGTCGAAGTCCCCGCGCTCGAACGCCTCGAGCTCGACCATCCGTTGCCTCCTTCGCCTGCACAGTATATCCTGCGCCGCGTGAGCAGTCTCGTCTGGATCGAGCTCGACGCCCGGGCGCCCGGGCACAACCTCGCGGAGCTGCGCCGCGGCGCCGGCGCCGGGGCGCTCGCCTGCGCGGTCGTCAAGGCCAACGCCTACGGCCACGGCCTGGCGGAGATCGCGCGCCTGGTCCCGTCGGCGGATTGGTTCGGCGTCAATTCGTTCGAGGAGGGACTCGCGCTGCGGGCACTCGGCGAGACCCGGCCCGTGATCGTGCTCGGCCACGTGCCGGTGGCGCGCCTTCGCGACGCGGTGGACGCGGACCTGAGCCTGACCGTGTTCAACCGCGAAACCGTCGAAGCGCTCGCCCGGCTCGCAGTGCTCCCGCGTCCCGCCCGGCTGCATGTCAAGGTCGAAACCGGCACCGGGCGGCAGGGCGTGCTCGCCGCCGACCTCGAGGGATTCATCCGCCTGGTGCGCGCCACCCCGAACGCGGCCCTCGAAGGCCTGTCGACCCACTTCGCGAACATCGAGGACACGACGGACCATTCCTACGCCGATGCCCAGCTCGCCCGGTTCAGCGAAGCCCTGGAGACGGTGGACCGGCTGGGCGGCCGGCCGCCCATCGTCCACACCGCCTGCACCGCCGCGGCCATCCTCTTCCCGAAGACCCACTTCACGATGCTGCGCACCGGCATCGGCCTGTACGGCCTCTGGCCCTCTCGCGAGACCCGGATCTCGGTACGCGAGCGCGGGGGACCCGTGCCCGACCTGCGCCCGGTGCTGTCCTGGAAAACCCGGCTCGTGCAGGTGAAGGAGCTGCCCGAGGCGAGCTACGTGGGCTACGGGTGCTCCTACCGCACCACCCGGCGGACCCGGGTCGGCGTGCTGCCGGTCGGCTACGCGGACGGGTACGACCGGGCGCTGGGCAACCGGGCGCACGTGCTCGTACGCGGCCGGCGCTCGCCGGTGATCGGCCGCATCTGCATGAACCTCTGCATGGTGGACGTCACCGACGTACCCGAGTCACGCCTCGACGACGAAGTGGTGCTGCTCGGCGCGGACGGCGACGAGCGCATCAGCGCCGAGACCCTTGCCGAGTGGGCGGGCACGATCAACTACGAGGTCGTCAGCCGCATCAGCCCGTTCCTGCCCCGGATCGTGCGTGGCTGACCCCGGCGGCGGCCAGCTGCCGCGCCTTCCGTCCATCCATGAACTCTGGTCGGCCTGTCGCGCATCCATGCGCTCGGCCGACCCTCGGCGTCCTTGCCGTGGCGCGGCTTGGACATCCTTGTCCGGGCGAATCCCTCCAGCCCGGGCCCGGTCCTGTCGACAATCCAATCAGGAGGCCCGACATGACGGACCTGAGCACGCTCCTCGCCCCGAAAGCCGGCGCAACCCTCGCCTGCCCCTTCGCCACGGGCTGCCATTTCCCCCGGCTCGCCGATCCGACGGCCTCCGACCGGGTGCTCCAGCAGGTTTACTGCGGCGCCGAGTGGAGCCAGTGCTCGGTCTTCTCCCTCCTGGTGCACGGTCACGATGTGTCCACCTGCCTGTGGCCCGACGGGGAGGTGAAGGCTGTCGAGGAACCGGTGACGGAGGGTAGAAGCCCCTTCAGCCGCCCCGGTTGAAGATCGGGCCGTAGAGCCGCCGGGCGCACGCCTCGCAGATACCGTGGCTCACGAGCGTATCATCGCTCGACGGGCCGGATCGCGGTCGGCCGGGACGGTCGCGCAGGTTGATCACCTGCTTGCATTCCGCGCAGATGGTGACGAACTCCCTCGGCGAAGCTTCGGGTGGCGCTGCGCCGGGCGGGGTGCCGCGGCCTGCCACTTTCTCCATCGCTCCCCTCCCCGGGCATGGACGCCCAAGGGCGGCCGCGGACCTCCGGCAGGCCGCCCCCGTTGTCGCGCAGTATGCGGCCCGCCGGCCGCCGCGTCAACAGTTTTTTTCACCACCCCTGCTGCCAGGTGTACCCGCAGCGGGCGCAGGTGTACCAGGCTATCGAGAGGCCCTGACCCTGAACGGTGACCCGGGCGGCACCGCACTTCGGGCACTTCACCCCGACGAACCGGGGCGTTCCCCGCGATCCGCCGCAGCACCCCACCTCAGGCACCCTCCCGGCCGGGCTCGGCCGCCTGCCGGAAGACGCTCAGGATCTCCGCCGTGAGCTCGGCCACGCCCCTGCGCCGGTTGGCCTGGTAGGATTCCTTGAACTTTGCAACCGGTATCGGCTCCCCGATTTCGATCCGGGCGGAGCGGCGGAACGGGGTCCCCCGGCCCGAGATGTTGCCGCCCTTCAGCCGGTTCACCAGGTCCCAGAGGGTCGTGACCGTCTCCACGTACCGGTCGATGCCGCTGTCGGGCGAGAGGTAGTCGAGCCGGACGTATTCCATCACGTCCGCGAGCTCCATGTGCCTCAGGCGCAGCCACGACTCGGCAGCCACCCGATCCGCCAGCGCCCGGTCCAGCGGCGCGAGGGCGTCGATCGACGCGATGTCCTCCCGGTGGATCCAGGAGAGGCCCGCGTGCCGGACGGCAAGCACCCGCTGCATCCAGTCTCCCCGCGGAGTCACGCGGAAGAAGCGCTCCGCCTCGCCGAGCGCCGCCTCGACCACGGCATCCACGCGGCGCTGCAGCGCCTCCACGCTGTCGTCGCCTCGTTGGCGGAAGGAGACCCCGTGGAACCGGGCGTAATGTGCCTCGGCGCGGTCGAGCAGGTGGCGCACTGCGCGCATCACCCGGACATAGGGTTTCACATCCGGCGCGGACGGCAGCGGCGGCAGGCCGCATTCCCGCTCGATCCTCGTGAGCAACCGGTCGAGGCCCTTCCAGTCGGACTCGCGGTAGTGGTAACTGAAGCAGACAGGGAGGACGAACACCTCTTCGGCCCTGCCCTGCCGGCGCAGATCCTCCGCGCACCAGAACGCGAGCTGCGCCGTGCCGGGCTCGAGGGCGGCAACCTTCTCGTTGTGGTAGGTCACCTGCCCCTCGGGTGCCACCGCGAGCGGGTGAGGGGCTTCCGTCAGGCAGCGCCTGATGGCTGTCAGGCTCTGTGCATCGAGCTGTCCGGGAAAGACCGACAGGGCGCCGAGCCGGGGGAAAAACCAGGCGAGCCACCGCCCGGCCCACTCGGGCACGTCCCTGCCGTACAGGAAGTAGCCCTTGGGCGCCCATGCGAGCCGCACCCCGAGGCGGGCGGCCTCCTTCGGGGTGATGCCGCACATGAGCCGGAACACGAGCGGGCCGTCGTCGGTCGACGGATGCCGGAAGGCGATGATGAACCGGGCCCGGCCTTCCTGCAGGCCCCGGTACAGCTCCACGAGGTGCCTGCCGCCGGTGGTCTCCACGCTTCGGATCCCGAGCATCCTGACCTGCAGCCACGAGCCCCAGCGGCCGATGGTGAGCACCCAGGGCCGCCGGGCGGGCGGCAGGAAGTGCAGCGGGGGCCGCGGGCCGTCGGGGATCGGGAGCATGGGGTGACTGTAGCACGTCGGCCCGTGCGGCTGAAAGGGCGGGAAAAGGAAAAGGCCGCACCCTGGGGGTGCGGCCCCAAATCAACGTTCAGACATCCGTGTCTATGCCGCGCCTAATCGCCGTCCCAAGGGCGGCAGCCACGCGCACCGTAGCGAGATCCCATGGCTACGGCGCGGAATCCTTGAAGAGCTTCGCGGCCTGGACGTCCAGGTCGGCGAGTATGGCAGAGATGTCCTTGCCGTCGAGGATCGCGTTGTAGGCGGAGAGCATCTTGTCGCGCACGAGGTCGTAGCCCGCGTACGGCGGCTCCGAGCGCAGGTCTGAGGAGTTCAGGAGGTTCCACCCCGCAGTATAGATCTTGTTCTTTGCGAGATAATCTGCGAGGAGCGGCTCGGCGGATTTGCGGACCGGGAAGTAGGCCGAGATCTCGGCCCACCGGGCTTGCTGCTTCGGCTCGGAGAACCACTTGATGAACAGCCACGCGGCGAGCTGCTTTTCGGGGGTCGTCTTCGGCACGCTGACGCTGGCGCCGTAGAGGTCGATCGCCGGCTTGTTCGAGGCGCTCGCCTGGGGCACCGCGGCAACGCTCCACACGAACGGAGCCTTGCTCGCCTTCACGACAGTGTCGTAGTAGTTGATGCCGGACGTGGAGCTGATCGAGAACATCGCCTGGCTGTTGCCGAACTCGTTCTGGTAGTCGTACTGCTTGGCGTTCTTCTTCGCGTACCCGGCGTCGTAGAGGCGCTTCATCATCGTCATGACGGCCTTCATCTGCGGGGTGTTGAACTGGTAGCCCTTGCCGTCGCTTCGGCCGATGTCTCCGCCGTACGAGATGACGAAGGCGAAGAGGTGCGAGGCGTCGTAAGGATCGAGCGAGTACCCGTAGGTGCCCTTGGCCGGGTCCGTCGCCTTCTTGCAGAGCACCTCAAAATTATACCAAGTCGCCGGCGGAACCTTCACGCCGAACTTGTTCATCCACGTGATGTTGTAGTACAGCACCTCGATCGACCGGTTGGGCGGGAAGCCAAGCCGCTGGCCGCCGAACTGTTTGTTCACGTCCTGGCTGATGAAGCCGGGTACGAAGTCGGCGTAGTCCTTGCCCAGCCCCCACTTGGCGTCCATGACGTAGGGTTCGAGGTCGGTCAGCGCCCCGCTGACCTGGTAGCCGGCGGACTGGTTCTGGTAGGCCACAACCAGGTCGGGCGGCTTGTTCGCTGCGATGGCCGCGACCATCTTGTTGTAGATGTCGTTGTAACCGCCCGCGTACTCGCCCTGGACCGTGATCTTCCAGGCGTTCGACGCGTTGAACTCGGCGATGAGCGCCTTCATCGCCGTGTCCTTGCTCGTCGCGTGCTGGTACCAGTAGGTGATCGTCGCCCCGGTGGGGTCGACGCCGGCGAGCGACTGTCCGAACAGCGAGAGGCCGACAGCCAGCAGCGCTAGAACCATGAGAACTCGCTTCATAGGACCTCCTTCCCGATGTATCCGTTGGTTGCCGGGCTCACGGCCTGGCCTGGGTATTCTACCACACCTCACCCCTTGATGCCACTCCTGGAAATCGCCTCGGTGAACTGCCGCTGGGCGAGCAGGTACAGCAGCACCACCGGGGCTACGGCGATCACCGCGCCCGCCATCCGCAGGTGCCACTCGGGACCAGCCTCGCTGATGAACATCGTCAGGCCGACCGTGAGGGGCCGCCACTTCTCGGTCCGGGTGGCCACCAGCGGCCACTGCAGCGCGTTCCACGAACCGATGAATGCGAGGAAGATCACCGTGACCACCGGCGCTCGGGAGAGCGGCATCGCGATGGCCAGGAACGCCCGCGGGTGGCCCGCCCCGTCGATGCGCGCGCTCTCGATCAGCTCGTCGGGCAGCTGCGCGAAGAACTGACGCAGCAGGAAGATGTAGAACGCGCTCGCCATGAACGGCACCGTGAGGCCCGCCAGCCGGTCGTACCAGCCCAGCTTCGTGACGAGGATGAAGTTCGGCACGAGGTACACGCTCTCGGGGATGATCAGGGTGCTTAGCAGCAGCGCGAACACGAGGTTGCGGCCCGCGAAACGCATCTTGGCGAACGCGTACGCCGCGAGGGTCGAGGTGCTGAGCACGCCGGCCACGGTGACCGCGGCGGTGATCATGCTGTTACGAAAGTAGCGGCTGAAGCTCGCCCGCACCCACGCGTCCACGTAGTTGTTCCACTGGGGCACGGTCGGCCAGAACTCGGCGTGGAACGGCAGGGGGTTGACCCGGGTGAGGGTCTCGACCAGGGTCTTCAGTGACGTGCTCACCATGAAGATAAAGGGCATGAGGGCCACGAGGGCGCCGGCGGCGAGCAGGACGGCCGTGGCCGCACTGGCCATCGTCCTGCGGCGGGGAAACGCGTGTGGACTAATCGCCATACGTCACCCGCCGCTCAGCCAGGCGCTGCTGCAGGATCGTGAGGCCGATCACGATCGCGAACAGCAGCAGCGAGATGGTCGACGCGTAGCTCATGCGCGCCTTGCGGAAGAACGTGAAGAAGATGAGGACGCTGATCGGATCCGCGGTGCCCTGCGCGGCGGCGTTCCGCAGCACGTAGATGTGCGTGAAAGCCTTGAACGTGCCGATGATACCCAGCAGGCTGAGGAAGTAGGTCGAGGGCGACAGGAGCGGCAGGGTGATCGAGAAGAAGCTGCGCACCTTCCCCGCGCCGTCCACCTCCGCAGCCTCGTAGAGCTGCCGGGGGATGGAGGACAGCCCGTTCATGTAGATGAGCGCGTAGTAGCCGATGAACACCCACCAGCTGTAGATGGTGATCGCCGACAGCGCGAGGCTCGGACCCTGCGCCCACTTCAGCCAGTACGCGCCCACCGTGCCGGCCGCCCCCGCCGGCAGTGCCGAGGCCCCGAACAGGAGGGGCACGAGACCCTCGGCCTCCTGCAGCCAATGCAGCGGTTTCGCGCCGAACAGCTTCAGGACCTGGTTGGCGAAGGCGTCGGGCCGCAGGGAGAAGAGTTGCTCGAAGACCGCTGCCGAGGCGACGGTCGGAGCCACGTAGGGCATCAGGTAGATCACCCGGAATGCCTGGGTGCCGCGCATCTTGCGGTGCAGGAAGACGGCCAGCACCATGCCCGCGGCCAGCTGCACCGGAACGGTGCCGATCGAGTACCAGATCGTGACGCGCAGGGAATCGAAGACCTCGAAGTCGCCCTGCGCGGCCAGATACGGCAGCGAAACGGCGAGGCCGACGCCGCCGGCCGCGAGCAGGACCAGGCCGGCGATCAGGGCTGCAGGTCCGTAGCGCCTGCGCCGGCCGATGAGCCACGAGGCGAGCACCATGCCGGTGATCGACGCAGCAACGGCGACGAGGTACAGGACGTTTTTGCCGAACAGCTCCGCGTAGTTCTCCAGCCCGACGAATCTGCCCTCGGGCTTGCCGCGGTACTTGAACAGGCTGACGTAGGTCGTGAACAGGGCGGGAAACAGGCCGAAAAGACCGATCAGGGCGACGGCCGGGCCGATGAACAGCCATGCCGTGGCGTTCTCGGCCGCGCGGCGCCGCAGGGAACGCCGGGCGGGCCGTCGGCCTGCTGTAGGAGAACGCGACCGTGCTGGTTTCACCGGCACCCCCTCATCCCCAGGACGCCAGCGGCGCTCCGTGCCCCGATAGTCTCTCCCATCGTAGGGGCAGCGTCTTCGCGCCGTCAAGCCAGCGATCCCGACAGCCTCCGCACGGGGTACCGTGCCAGGGCCAGAGGGCCGTCAAACGCCGGCTATCCCCTCGCACCCCTCGCGTAGACGCGCAATCTTCGCCGTGCTCTTCGCGATGCCCTCCTCGAGCCAGCGACGCCCCTTCTCCGCGGTGCCCCGGGTCGGGTAGCCCCACACCCCGGTCGGCGTCAACCGCTTCATGCCGAAGACGGTGATGTCCTCGCGCAGCCAGGGCGGCACGAAGTCCGCCGCCCGCTCCCGGTGCACACGCTCGGGCGCGAGATGCAGCATGATCGAGGTTTCGACCTCGCAGGCGTGGAGGTTCTGCCCGACGTCGGAGAGGCCGGCGTAGAAGTCCACCCAGAAGATCCGGGGGCTGCGGCCGTCCATGTTCCATTCCCGGGCTGCGGGGTTGAGGATGAAGTTGCCGCCGTGGAACGTGACGAAGGCGAGGTAGCGTACGCCCCAGAGGCCGACCGATTCGGCGATGTCCCAGGCGATGCTACGGATCGTGTCGGGCTTCAGGCACACGACGCCGGCGAATCCCCGGTGCTCGATGCAGACCGAGTACGGGAGGGCCGGCAGGCTGAGCGCACCGAGGCGCTCCGCCACCACGGGCGCAGCCCGCGCGGCGATCAGGTAGTCCGTGTCGATGGGCAGGTGCGCGGAGTGCTGCTCTACGGATCCCACCCCGACGACCGCGAGGTCGGGCTTCGCCGCCTCGATCTCGGGTGCGGTGCTGGCGGTGTCCAACATGACGGCATGGTAGCCGGGCCGCAGCCCGATGGGCAAGCCGTCGACAGGCGCCGGCGGGCAGCGTTTCGGGGGCTTCAGCGCCCCGGGCTCGGCCGGCGCCGGTCGCCGGTCTTCTGCCGCCGGGTCCGGGGCGCCCCGGCTTCCAGGCGCTCCATCTGGGACTGCAGCCGGCGGCCCTGTTCGCTGAACGTCGACAGCAGGCGCGTCACCTCCCGACGGTCCCGGCCGGGCCGCCGGCCGGGCCGCTCCTCCAGGAGTTTATACGAGAACGTGCCGAACTCGTAGTCGGGCACCTCTACGGCCTTCCCAGTGAGCAGGTACAGCATCCCGCTCGCGAACTGCTTCTGGACCAGGGGGCCCACGCCCTCGGCGACGTATCGGCGCACGGAGTGGTAGACGTGGACGCTGGGGAACACGCGGAACCTGCCGACCTTCCCGGCCCGGCTGATGTAGTCGAAGTCCTCCGAGACGCGCCGGGATTCCGTGAAGCCGCCGATGCGTTCGTGCAGCCGTCGCGTCACGAGGATGCACACGCCGAGGCCCTGCGGCTGCAGCACCTCCATAAGCTTGTAGTACGTGTTGCTGAACTGGTAGATGGTCCTATAGATCGCCTTGGACCCGTCGACCGGCCGGATCCAGGGGATGCAGATGTCGACGAACTCCTCGTCGAAACGGTGCAGGATGCGAGCGAGGAACCCCTCGGGCAGCACGACATCCGCGTCGAGGAACATGAGGTATTCCCCACGCGCAGTCGCGGCGCCCCGGTTGCGTCCCACCGCCGGGGTGCCCCCCGAAACCACCCGGGCGCCGTGGCTCCGGGCGACGGCTCGTGTTCGGTCTCGGGATCGGTTGTCCGCCACGATCACCTCGCGGTCGGTGAAGTCCTGGCTCTCGATGCTCGCCAGGAGCCGGGGGAGGAAATCCTCCTCGTTGAATGTCGGCACGATGATACTCAGCATGGCGGCTCCGCGGCGCCCGCGGTCGGCGTATGGACAAACGCGGTGCCGTCCGCTACATTGCGGCCGCAACGCCGTCGTTCCGCCCCTAGGGCGGGCCACGGCACCGCCGGGCGCCGTACCCAAGAGGTAAGGGAGAGGTCTGCAAAACCTTTATGCATCGGTTCGATTCCGATCGGCGCCTTTCCGTTCCGCCCGTCTGATGCGCCACGCCACGATGCTCAGGATTCCGAAGAGCACCATGCTCATCTGACCGATGCGCAGGATGATCGTGTAGATCAGGCTGCGTGCCGAGCCGATGCCCAGCACGTTGAAGATCGCGAGGTGAGTGCCCTCCATGCCGCCGAGGTTGCCCGGCAGCAGCCCTACGAGCGCCTGGATGAACACGGTCGCAAAGATGACGAACGACCGCGCGAGCCGGTCGCCGGCCGCCCAGGAAGGGTCGAGCACACCGAGAATGAAGAAGGTCTGCAGCACCTCGACCACCGACACCGTCACACCCGTCAGCATGGCGAGGTAGAACACGCGCCGGTGCGCGATGATGTCGTCCACGTCGCGTGCGAATTCCTTCATGGCCACGATCACCCTCACCGCGAGCCGCCGGTTGATCCGGGCGAGGGGCCGGACCAGCCGCTTGACGAACCGCGCGATGAGGTCGGGCCGGTTGAACAGGCGCACGATCAGAAGGACGAAGAATCCGAGGAGGAAGGCGAGCACGGCGCCCACGGCCGACACCAGGACGACCGAGGGGTGGATCAGCACGACGAGGATGGCGAAACCGGCGATGATGCACGGAAACTTGGTGGAAAGCTCGATGTACTTGTCCAGGGCAATGGTTGCGTACAGGCGCTGGTAGCTGATCCCCGCGCTCTTGTAGACGCTCGCGCGCACGGGCTCGCCGCCGAAGTACATCGAGGGGGTCAGGTAGGTGACCGCGAAGCCCGCCAGGCGTGCCGTGAAGGCCTGCCAGGGCCCGCGGAAGATGCCCGCCTCACGCAGGACGAGGCTCCACTGGAAGGTGCCCAACCCCTGGATGAGGAGCTGAAAGGCGAGCACGCCGATCACGGTCCGCACGGTGATTCGCTGCAGGTGCCCCAGCACTTCCTCGCGGTCGAGTATCACCACGAACAACAGCACCAGGAGGCCGAGTCCGACCGTCTCGATCGCGATCCGCGCCCAGCGGGGCAGGCGGTGCCTCATGCCGGTGCCCCCTCTCGTCGAAGGAACCACGCCAGCGCCACGACGACGAGGGAGTTCACGTACTCGCCGGTGCCCGCGCGCTCGAAGAGCTCGCGCTCGGGCACCATCCGGGTCTCGAGCAGCTCGAGCGCGTCCTGGGCCGCGCCGGGTGCCGGCGCGAGGTCCTCGGCGAGGAACGTGGTGCACCAGTTGGTCATGAAGGCCGGGTTCGGCGCGACCCTGCCGATCACGGTCATCCGTCCCGCGCGCCTCCCCGTCTCTTCGGCGAGCTCACGCTCGGCCGCCTCCCGCGGGTCCTCGCCCGGCTCTACGAGCCCGGCCGGGAACTCGGTGGTCACCAGGTCCGCGCCGTGGCGGTGCTGACGCACCATGAGGAAGCAGCGCCCCCGGGCGGGGTCATTCACGACGGGCACCACGTTGACCCAGTCGGGCGCCTCGAGCACGTGGAAGTCGCCTTCCCGTCCGTCGGGCGCGGCGCGGTGCGACCGGTAGAGGTCGAACACGCCGCAGCGTGCGACGAGTTCGCGGGTGCGTTCGGTCCAGCGGAGGCGCGCGTCCATGGGGACCCGCAGTGTAGCACGGCGGCGCGGGGTCTTGACAGGCCGCGGCGGTCCGGTGCATATTCGCAACACTGACTGTTATTAATTCGGTCCCGATGGAGGTTCCGGCGATGGGAAACTTTGCGCGCAAGTACTCGCTCGAGCCGGTCGCGGTCCCCCGGGTCCGCACGCGCCACCGCCGCATCGTGACGCCGCTGCCGGTGCCCGAGAGCCTGCCGCTGTTCGAACGCCTCGAGCGCTTCGAGCCCGCCTCGATGCAGGGCCAGCCGCCGGTGATGATCCACCGGGCCAAGGGATGGCACGTGGAGGACCGCTGGGGCAACCGGTGGTTGGACTGGTCCACGGGCGTGCTCATCTCGAACGCGGGCAACGGCAACCCCGCGATCGTGGCAGCGCTGCGACGGGCCATCCGACGGCCGCTGCTCAGCACCTACGTGTTCGCGCACGCCGACCGGGCCATGCTCGTCGAGGAACTCGCCGCGCTGGCACCGAAGGGCGCCGACTACCGGGTTTTCCTCCTCTCCACGGGGTCCGAGGCCACCGAGAACTGCATCAAGCTTGCGAAGACCTGGGGCCTCGAGCGGCATGGTCCCGAGCGCCGGGTGTTCGTCACGTTCAAGAACGCCTTCCACGGCCGCACCATGGGCGCCCAGCTCGCCGGGGGCATGGACGGGGCCAAGCGGTGGCTGGGCCGGCTGGACGACAGCTTCGTGCAGGTCCCCTTCCCCGACGGCTACAAGAACCCGGACACCCGGTTCGAGCTCTTCCTCGAGACCCTCGCGGCGAAGGGCGTGCGGCCCGAGCAGGTCTGTGGGGTCATGGCAGAGAGCTACCAGGGCGTGGGCCCCGACTTCCTGCCCGTCGACTACGCCAAGCGGCTCGAGGAGTGGTGCCGGAAGTACGACGTGGTGCTGGTGATGGACGAGGTGCAGGCCGGCTTCTGCCGCACCGGCGCGTGGTTTACCTTCGAGCACTACGGCATAACCCCGGATCTCATCGCCTGCGGCAAGGGCATCTCCTCCTCGCTGCCGCTGTCGGCGGTCATCGGCCGGGCGGACATCATGGGGCTGTACCCGCCGGGCTCGATGACCTCGACCCACTCGGGTTCGCCCCTGCCCGTGGCCGCGGCGCTCGCGAACGTGCGGGAGCTGCGCCGCGGGCCGTACCTCGCCAACGCCCGGACCCTGGGTCCCGTGCTGCAGGAGGGACTGCTCGCGATGCAGCGCCGGCACCCCGCGCAGGCGGGATGCGTTCAGGCCAAGGGGCTCGTGGCCGGCATCCAGATCGTGAAGCCCGGCACGCGGGAGCCCGACGGCGCGACGGCCCTCAGGATCAACGTGGCGTGCTTCCACAAGGGTCTCCTGATGTTCGCCCCGGTCGGCGTCGCCGGCGAATGCATCAAGATTGCGCCTCCGCTCGACACGTCGCGCGAGGCGCTCGACGAGGGACTCGCCGTGCTCGGCGAGGCGATTGACGAGGTGCTGGGCTGAGCCGCAAGCCGCGCGCGCCGCTCGCGCTGCTGCTCGCCGGAGCCGACCGCATCCACGAGGGGTCGGTTCGCCGTCCCTCGGACCCGCAGAAGGCGTCGATCTACCGTGCCGTCGCGATGTCCCCCGGCTCTTCGCGTTCCGCCCTCGCCCGTCGGCTCGGGCTGCGCCCCACCACGGTCAGCCACCTCGTGCAGGAGCTCCTCGACGACGGCCTCGTCGCCGAACGGCGTGGACGGGGCGGCACGGGGCACAGCGGCAGGCCGCAGGCAGCGATCGAGCCGGTGCTCGAGCGTCTTGCGGCGGTCTCCCTCTGTGTGGAATCCCGCGAGCTGCGCGCCTCGCTGGTCGACCTCGCCGGCCGGGTGCTCGCGTCGGACGCACGCCCCGTCGCGGCCGGCGCGGACAACCAGGCCATCGAAGAGGCGCTCGAGGCACTCATCGGGGGTCTCGCCGGCCGGGCCCCGAAGGCGAGCCGCGTGGTCGGGGCCGGCCTCAGCCTCGTCGGCACGGTGGATCCCTCGGGACTGACGTGGGTGAGCGCCGCCCGCTGGCCGCGTCTTCGGGCGCTCGGCCTCGGGCCGCTCGCGGACCGGATCGGCCTGCCCGTGCGGGCGAGCCGTGCCCTCGACACCGCGCTCGCCCTCCTGCTGGAGTCCGACGCGACGGCCGCCGACCGGACCGTGGCTTTGCTGCACTGGGGCTTCGGCATCGGCGCCGCGGTCGCGCACCGCGGAACGCTGCTCGGCTCTTCGCTGGGCCGGTTCGGCGAGATCGGCCACCTTCGCACACCCGGCGGCGCGGGACGCCGCTGCGCGTGCGGCGCGCGGGGTTGCCTCGAAACCGAGGCGGCGCTCTGGGCACTGATGCCCCGGCTGCGCCGGCGGCTCGGCACCCTGCCCGACGACGAGCAGGAGCTTGCGGTCGCGCTGGCCGCGCCAGGCGTAGCGGCCCTGCCCGAGGTGCGCACCGCCGTGCGCGCCGTGCAGGACGGTCTCGTGACGCTCCACCGGCTGTTCTACCCGGACGAGGTGTTCCTCGCGGGCCCCCTCGCCGAGAACCCCGCGGTCTTCCGGCGGCTCGCCGACGGATTCGCCGCGGGACTGCCCGACTACGCGGTCGGGAAAACTTCCCTTACGGCCCTGCCGGGAGGTCTTTCTGCCTGCCGGACCAGGAGCGCCGGCCCGCTCCTCAGGGACGCCTTGAGGGCCGGCTTGAGGAGGACGACATGAACGAATCGCTCCAGCTCACGATCGTCGGCGGCGGGATGATCACCGCGGACCAGCTCCTGCCGTCGATCTATCACCTGCAGCGCACCGGGGTTGTCGGGGAGATCTCGATCTGCGCGCTGAACAACGCACCGCTCACTGCCCTGCGGGACGATCCCGGCCTGGCTGCCGCCTTCCCCGGGCAGCACTTCACCCCGCACCCCTCCTTCAACGAGCCGCGCGACCGCCAGTTCCCCGGGCTCTACCGCGAAGTGCTCGCGGC
>JAPLSM010000019.1 GCA_026398635.1 Spirochaetota bacterium
CTGCTCGGCGTCGGCCGGGACGCGACCCGCGGGCCACAGTGCGAGCACGCCGAGAACGGACTCGCCGGCTGCGATAGGCACGCAGACGACCGGGGCGTCCGAGTAGGTCTCGGTGCCCCGACCGGCCGGCCGGCCGTGCTCGCCGACCCACCGGGCCGCCGCTGTCGCCTCCGCGTCGAGCCGGACACGGGGGTCGCTCGCGCTCGCAATCCGCAGCTCGCCGGCCGGGTCGCGGAGCAGGACCTCCGCGTTCCCTCCGAAAGCCATCGCCGCGTGCCGGGCGGCGATCCCAGCCGCCGGTTCCTCTTCCGATGCACCCGCGAGCTCCCGGACAAGCGCATAGAGATCCGCGGTGCGCTGCTCCCGCAGCCGGGCCTCGTTGCCCTGGCGACGCAGCCTTCCAGTGAGACTGCTGATGGCGAGGCCGACTGCGAACATCATGGCGAAGGTGAGCAGGTGGCGGACGTCGGCCACCGTGAAGCTGTAGAGAGGGGGGATGAAGAACAGGTCATAGGCCGCCACCGAGAGTCCCGCGGCGATCAGGGCGGGGCCCCGGCCGAAGAAGAACGCGACGACCATGATGGCCAGCAGGAAGACCATCACGATCTCGGTGTCCGGAAGGAACGTCCGCACGAGGGAGGCCCCCGCCGTCACGGCGGCTACCAGCAGCAGGGCGAGGAGGAAACCCGGCCAGTTCACCGGACGGCTCACCCGGGAAGTCCGCGCGGGGGGACCCGGTTCCTCGCCGCCGGCAATGAAGTGGACCTCGATGCCGCCGCTGCCCCGCACGAGCGCGCTCACGATCGAGCCTTTCAGCAGGTCGCGCAGCCGGGAATGGGTCGGCCGGCCGACGACGATCCGGGTCACGTTGTGCTCTTGAGCGTGGCGCAGCAGTTCCTCGCCCACCCTGCGGCCGGACAGCCTAACGACCTCGCCGCCCAGCGATTCGGCGAGCTGCAGGTGGGCCTGCAGGCGTTCACGATCCTCCCCGCTCATCGGCCGGGCACCCGGAGCCTCCACATAGGCGGCCGCCCAGGGCGAGCGCAGTCCGGCCGCGATGCGCGAGGCCGCCCGCACGACCCCGGCCGACGACGGGCTCGGCCCGACGCACGCGAGAACGCGCTCGGAGGCCGGCCACGTCGTCCCGATGGCATGATCGCGACGATACGTGCGGATGTCGGCGTCCACCTTCTCGGCAGCCCGTCGCAGGGCCAGCTCCCGCAGGGCGAGGAGGGTGCCGGGATCAGCGAACGGATCGGCCGCGGGTCCCGCCGCGCCCGAAGTCGCGCCGCGGGCGGCGATCTCGCCCGGCGGGACATCCACGAGCTCTCTCTCGTCGGCTCGCTCGAGGATCGAGTCGGGCACCGTGTCGCGCACCCGCGCGCCGGCGATCTGCAGGACGACGTCGTTGAGGCTCTCGAGCCGGAAGACGTCGAGCGTCGCCAGGACGGGGATGCCCTCGTCGAGCAGCTCGACGAGATCCTGCCATCGCCGGGCGTGCCGGCTTCCCGGGGCGTTGGGACGCTCAATGTCGTCGAGGAGCAGCGCTCCCGGCCGGCGCGCTAGGGCAGCGTCGAGGTCGAAGCCGGCGCGGGAGGAATTCGAATGGGCGATGCTCGCCGCAGAGAGCACCTCCAGGCCTTCAAGGAGCTCGGCGGTACCGGACCTGCCGCGGGTGTCTATAAACCCCGCGACCACATCGACCCCCGCGTCCCGAAGGCGTCGGCCGGCCGCCAGCAGGGCGCAGGTCTTGCCGACCCCCGGGGCGTACCCCAGGAAAATCTTCAACCGCGCCCGGGATGCGCTCGAGGATCCGCCGGCCGGGCCACCGTCAATCCCCTTGATGCCAATCACCCCCCGAGGGTACCACGGTGTGGCGGCTGAATTCGACCTGTCCCCGGCGGCCGCCCGCCACCCGCCGATCGCTGGTCCACGCGCAGATTCACCAGGAACAGCCCCAGAGTCAGCCCGGCCAGTATCGCGGCGGCGATCATGCGGGAAGGGCGGATCAGCTGGACCGTGGCGTATCCTGGGCGGACGATGCGCAGCGAGGTGGCGTGGATGTCCGTGTCCCCGCCGTGCTGCGGGCAGGCGGCATGGAACGTGCCTATCACCTCCACGAGATCGCCGTGGCGTCCGTAGGTACCGAAGGAAGTGATCCGGGATGCCATCGCCGAATCCACCCACACGCCGATGCCGCTGTTGGCGCCGGCGAGCTTTACCGCCGCGCCCGCGTCGGCGAGACCGTAGGCGTCGTCGTTGAGGTGTATCCACGCCATGGTCCCGCGGCGCATCGCCTCGCCGAGCGCCTCCCCGGCGAAGCCCACGATCCTTCCGTCCCAGGCACCTGCGTTCTCGACGAGCTCCGTGCTACCCGGAGCCGGGGCTCGGGACGAATCGTCCGCCGCGGCCGACCCGGCAGCCAGCAGGCAGGCCACGATGATGATCCCACGCATGCCGTTCACCTCCCCCTCACCAGCGAGACCACGTACCCGCCTAGGGCGAGCACGCTCATGAACTCGAGCCGTCCGACCCACATCTCGAAGAGGTACACGACCTTCATCAGCGCGGGCATGGCCGGCCCGGTGATGCCGCACGAGAGTCCGGAGTTCGAGCCCGCGGAAACCGCGTCGAACAGCGCCTCGGCGAGCGGGTAGCCGTACAGCACGCCCACGATCGTGCCCAGCGCGTAGAGCGTGACGTAGCAGATGACGACGAGCATCGCCGAGGAGACCACGGCTTCATCGAGCACCCGGGTGCGGAGGTGGTGCCACTTCACGACCACGCGCGCGCGCTCCGGCGCCAGGGACCGTCGCACGGTCAGGAGGAGACCCTTGAACACCAGTCCCACGCGGATTCCCTTGAACCCGCCGGCGGTGGAGCTGGCGCTCGCTCCGAAGGCCATGGCCAGGGTGATGCCGAGCATGGCGAGCGGCCCCCATTGCCGTACGAACGCACGTGAATAGATGGTGGAGAGGCCGGTGGTGGTGTGGCCGCTGATGACCTGGTAGAACATCTTCCGCAGCGCTGCCAGGAAATCGGGATAGACCCCCAGTTTCATGAGACCCGCGGTGGTGATGAGCATGAAGACCGTCATGGTGATCGTGAAGGAGACGATCTCGATGTTGCGCCGGATCTCGCTCCGGCGCCCGGTCCACACGGCCCAGTGCAGGGCGAAGTTCATCGAGCCGGCCACGAAAATGATCACGCAGGCGATCTCGAAGGCGAGGGAGTGGTAGTAGTACCCGTTGTAGGACTGGGGCGCGAACCCGCCCGTCGACCATGCCGACATGAACATCCACAGTGCGTGCAGGAATCCGCGGATCACCGACTGGCCGTTCAGCACATTGATGAGCCACAGCACGGGTGTGCCGACCGCGAGGTAGACCAGGGAAACGAGCCAGATCGCCCGTGCGGTCCGGACGACATTGGGCAGCAGGCGTTCATCCTTGCCCTCGCCGACGTACAGCGGGTAGGCGCCCGGGACACTGCCCACCAGGAACGTCAGGGCGATGACGACGATCCCCTGCCCCCCGGCGAAGGTCAGGAGATGGCGCCACATATTCAAGGCGTTCGAGATGTGGTCCAGGTCCTGGATGAGGATCAGCCCCGTGGTGGTGTAGCCGCTCATCAGGTCGAACATGGCGTCGAGCCAGGAGCCGTAGTGGCCCGATAGCCAGTGGGGGATTGCTCCGACCACCGTGGCCGCGAGCCACGAAAATCCGGCCACCACCATGCCGTGCGTCCAGGTCAGCTCGCGCGTGGTCCGGCAGCAGATCTCGGCCAGCAGGCCGAGGCAGAAGCAGGCACACATGCCGATCAGGAAGTCCACGGCGGGGGCCCACTCCGCGGCGATGACCGCCGTCGCCAGCGGCGCCGTCATGAGCAGACCAACCCCCATGATGATCCTGCCGGTGTACAGCCCGATCACCTTCACGTCCGAAGCCCGTGGCCTGAGGAGCATGATGCCCGCCTTCCGGCTATCTTTTCAGGATCCAGAAGCCGGCCAGGATCAGCGCTCCGATTCCGGCCAGGGTAAGGACGAACAGGGTTTCCATGCCGATGCCGAGGAGGTAGGAGATGATGTTTCGCCACTGCCGGAAATCAAGGTAATCGCGGTTGCTGTTCACGCCCCGACCCTCTCCCGTCCGCGGCGACCCGCGGGGATCCCTTTGCCGCGGAGGAGGCGTGCGAGTACCGCCTCCCGTCCCGCCAGGGTGACCGCCATCACCCGGTCGCCTGCCTGCAGGGCGGTGCGGCCCCGGGGGATCAGCAACTGATCGCCGCGAGTCAGGGAAACGAGCACGATATCGTCGGGAAGCCCCAGCTCCGCGACGGTCCGGCCGTCAGTCGCGTCCGCGCCCGCCAGGATCTCGAGTTCCACGATTCCGAGCTGCCCTTTCTGCAGCGTGTAATGGCGGATGATGTCCCCCACGGTCAGCTGCTCCTCGATGAGCTGGCCGATGACCGTGGTCGATGAGATGGCCTCGATGCCCAGGGCGTGGAAGGCGCCCTCGTTGCGCGGGCTGGTGACCCGGGCCACCACCCGCTTCACCCCGAAACTGAGCCGGGCGAGCTGGCAGGAGACGAGGTTGTCCTCGTCGCGGGGCGTCACCGAGGCAAAGACGTCGGCCCGGTGCACCCCCGCGTCCTCGAGGGCACGGACGTCGCAGCCGTCGCCTTCGACCAGGAGGATGTCCGGGGAAAGCTCTTCGGCGAGCTTGCGCATGATCTCGGATCGCATGTCGATGACGGTGACGGTGTGCCCCTTGCCGTGGAGCGTCCGGGCCAGGAAGGAGCCGACCTCGCCTCCGCCGTTGATCGCCACGAACATGGTCAGGCGCTCTCGACACGTTCCTCGACGAACGCGTTCCCGCCGTCGAGCTTCCCGAGGATGGCCTGCACCGAGAGGGCTGCGTCGTTCACGTAGTCGAGCCTCAGCACGCGCATCGACCGCTCGTGCCCGGGGTCGTAGAGCCGCACCACGACCCGCGGGACCCGGTAGATCCGCGAGGCGATCTCCGCGGCCATCATGTTGACGCTGTCGGAGTCGGTGGCCGCCACGAAGGCGTCGCAGCGCTCGATGCCCGCCTCCCTCAGCTGCTGCTCGTCGCAGCCGGTGCCGCGCAGCGTGACTCCGTTGAACCCTGCCCCCAGCTGCCGGAACGAGGCGGGGTCGGTGTCGATGACGACAACGTCGTCACCCCTGCGGGAGCTGGTTTCGGCGAGGTTGGAGCCGACGCGTCCACATCCGACGATAATGATGTGCATAGATCCTCCCTGCGATCGGCAGCGGGTACCGCAGCGCGGGCTGCGACGGCCCAGCGGCACTCGGTCCATCGCGCGAAACACTGATCGTTTATCCACCGCCGGCCGATCACGAGCCGGTCGAACCGGTTCCCGCAGACGCTTGTCGGGTGGCCGTCGAACAGACGGACATGCAGCACGGGGCAGATGTCCCGCGGCACCTCGACGAGGCCGTCCCGGCCGACCTCACGGAGACCTTGTTCTCCGGATGCAGTACAGTAGAAAACCTTCTCACACCCCCCCGCCCGCACGGCGCGGATCCAGTCCGACGAAGGACAGGGGCTCGCCACCCCCAGCTGCGCCAGGCTCCCGCCAGCCATCTTGAACAGCCAGATGAATGAAACGAGGTCGTCGATCTCGGCTGCGGGGCTGACGCTGAGCAGCAGGAGGTTGCCCGGCGAGATTACCGATGCCCTGAGTCCCTGGAGGACGCTGGGATACGGAACCCAGGCGTCCCTGCGCTTCGAAAAGGTCAGCAGTTCCATGGCATACCCACTCCCGGCAGCCGCGTGACTGCACATGACTGCCCGAAATCCAATATGAATCTACCGGATCCGGTGTCAGAATGGGGTCAAGACTGGAGGGGCAAGCGTCAAAATTGCGTTAAAAGTCGGCTGGGATCCCTCGGCGAACCGCTCCGGGCGAAAAGGGAAGGAGCACGTTCCCGAGCACCGATCTCCAGGCGAGCAGCGTGTCGTGCAGGAACCCGTAGGAGAGCCGGCGTGCGTTGATCCGAAGCGTGCCCTCGGCGGGGCGCCGGATGCCCGCAACGAGGTGCATCAGCGTGGTCTTGCCGCAGCCCGACGGCCCGACGAAGGCCACGGAGCGCGCGGGCTCCACCCTCCCATCCAAACTTCACTGTCAGCGACGGAATCTCACCGTCTCCACTCCGGCGTGCTGGATTCCCCGGAGCGCCTCGTCAAGCGGCCCGCGGTGCGATATAGTGCCCGCGTGATTCTCACCTACGACATCGGCACCACGCACTTGAAGGGCGCGGTGGTGGACGCCGGCGGACGGGTGCTCACCAACGCCCGGGTGCCGGTGCGGGGGCTCCCCGGCGGCGAGCCGCTGGCGAGCGAGGTCGATCCCGACGCGTGGCTGTCGGGCCTCGCCCTGGTGACGGCGCAGCTCGGCCTGCGCGACCGGGACCGGCTCAAGGGGGTGGTG
>JAPLSM010000357.1 GCA_026398635.1 Spirochaetota bacterium
TGGCTGTCCGTTGTTGACAAGGACGCGCAGGGGGTGGTAGCTTCCGGAAACGCCGCCCGGATGGTGGAATTTGGTAGACACGCTAGATTCAGGGTCTAGTGCTCGCAAGGGCATGGAGGTTCAAGTCCTCTTCCGGGCATAAGATAAAGCCTTTGAATGTAAGAAGTCAGGCTAATAGCCATTTTCCTGCTGCGCACTCCGGAAAACTCAGGGTACCAGACTGGCTACCAAAAAGATGGTTCAACGCATTACCCTGGCGCGCTTCATGCGATCTCGAGGGTGTTCTGTTATATGTCGCATGATGTAAACAGGCTGCAGGAGTGAGCAACAACATGCAAAATAGAACACGGGCTTTCCTTGGCAATACCTCGGCAGCCTTCCTCTCCAAGATAGGCGCCTTCCGACTGCCCACCACGGACATCCGCACGATGATCGGGAAGGTCGGCGCTCGGTAGGGGGAGACGGGCGGTCGTTCAGCCGGGCTCGTCCAAGCTGCCCGCGTCATCGCGGCCGTGGTGCTTGCGTACGTTCAGGGCCTTCCACGTGAGCCCCGGGAGCTTCCGCACCGTGGCCTGCATGATCGGATCGGAGGTGAGCAGATCCGCGGCGATCTCGCCCTCTTCGTTGAGCCGCCGCAGGAACTCCAGCTCCTGGCTGTCGAGGGGGAGCACCATCGAGAGGCGCTCGCGACACTCGGTGACCAGCCTGTCGGTCCAGGCTGCGACGTCGCGTCGTGCGGGAGCGCGATCGGCCCGCAGCATGGGGACCAGCTCTCGTTGCACTTGGTCGACATCGGCCTTGACATCGGCCAAGGATACCGTCCTCCAGTCTTTGCGGTTGATCCCACCGTAGACGACGAAGCCGAGACGGAGCCTCGCGGTGTCGAGGCCGGGCGCGCCGAGGAGTGCATGCGCGTCGAAGACGTCGCGGATGGCGCTGCGGGCGAGGAGCGCCGCGAGTTTCCCGGCGGCCAGCTCGTGAAGGTCCAGCAGGCGGACCGGGGACGTACACCGCGAACCGACCGGGTGGCAATCCCTCATTTCGCAGGGCCAGAGCGGCGTGCGCAGAAGGTAGTTGATGTCCAGCTCGAGGTTACCCCGGGCGCCCTTCGATGCAGCGTAGGTCAGTCGCCACTTCCCGCCGGCGTGTTCGGTCGGGACGCGCCTGATGTTCAGCCCCTCGCGCGAGCACACGGCCTGGATCGCCTGCTCGACCCTGGGCTTCTCTTCGAGCATCGTTTTGCGATCTGCGGCACCGATGTAGTTCAGATCAATGTCCACCGAGAGGCGCGGTACCTCGAAGTGGAAGAGGTTCAATGCCGTGCCGCCCTTGAGCGCGATCCGGGATTTCAGGAACGGGTGGCTGTTGAGTGCGTCGAGAAGCGCCATCAGTCGGAAGACCTTCTCCAGGGGCTCTGCCCCGAAGCCCGTCGACGCGATATCGTCGGCCATCGCCCGCGGAGTCAGGTTCATACAACCTCCGCCCAGCTGCGGTCGAGGACGCGTTCCGGGACCACGAGGTTCCAGCGCGCGAGGAGCTTGCCCGACTCCCGCTTGCCGCGTTCGAGGTACATCGGGTGCCGGGGGGCGCGTTCGCGCAGGCGTTCGAGGTGGCGGTCCTCGACCATCAGCGCTTCGCGGTGCTGCTCAAGGTAAAACCCGACCTTTGCCACGGTCACCGCTGACGACAGCTTGAACGCATAGTCGATTACCGCGTCGAGGTCGAAGAACTCGACTGACTCGAGCGAGCGCCAGATCTCTTCCCAGCTGCCACCGTGCCGAGGGGCGTCGAGCACATCGACGAGCGTGCGCTCGAGGGTGGTCACGCGCACCAGGGCACCGTCACGTGCCTTCTCCATGATCCCGCCGCCGAGGTCGGGGAAGGCATGCAACGGCGGGGGGACGGGGACCGGGACGAACTGGGTCCCGCGGAACTCGCAGGGCTTCGCTTTTGTCGTGGTGAGGTACGGCACGCGGCGGGTGAGCGAGTGCGCCTTGCCGTGGAACTGCAGCGCGCCGTGATACGCGACGACCGCGTCCGGAGTAATGTTCGTTGTAAGGACGTAGGGATCAACTACGATACTTTCAGGAGTCTGCCCCCTCGGGACGACCGCGTAAACGCTTCGGCGTACGTGCAGCAGATTCCCCGCACGGACGTGTTGCTTCACGATCGCCAGGCTGGAACTCGGCTTGAGTCTCCGCCCAGCCTGATGCGCGGCGGTAAAGCGCTCCAGTCGGAAGACGGGGTGGGAAGCGAAATAGTCGAGTGGCTTCATGACGCTTTCCGTTTCTTGCTCAGACGGATATGTATAGTAGCCCCTTTGAAGATAAATGGCAAGTAAATTTCATTTGGTTGCCATTAATATCCATAAGGGTATGTCTCTATTCCCTTTGTGATACGAACGGGCAATGCAGGTTTGAGAAACTCTGGCCTCTTCAAGGGGGGCCAGAACACCGCTACCCTACGGGCTTCTGGACAAGCGAAGGTGCTTACGCCCAGAGCAGACTCGCGCATGGCTACAACCTGTCCGCTGGAACCCTCTACGTAGCCGGTTGCATCACTACGGAGCACATCATTCCCAAGTGGAGAGACTGCCCTCTTCGCGAT
>JAPLSM010000347.1 GCA_026398635.1 Spirochaetota bacterium
TCCCGGCCGGGCGCCCAGCCGTACGATCCCTCGGCGGCGTAATGGTAGCGCGATGCCAGCCGGGATGCCTCGCAGAGGCCGACCCAGGCGGGCTGACCGTCGGGTACCCAGGTGAGGCCCGCGGCGCGCAGGTCCGGGTACACGTCGGCCCGGTCCAGGAACGAGTCCCGGCCCGGGTCGTACAGCAGCCGCATCACCGTGAACGGCACGGAGAGCGGCGAGGCGAGGCTGTCGACGCACAGGAACACGATCCGCGTCCCCTCCTGCCGAACCACGGCGTCCTCGAGGGGCAGGCCGGGGTACTCGAGATCGTCGAACGCCCGTGCCAGGGCCCAGATCTCGGAATCGGTGGCGAGGTACAGCGGGCCCGGCTCCCGGACCCGGAAGTAGCGGTCGAGCGACGAGTAGCTGCACAGGAAGAACGGTATACGTTCGGACGCGAGTCTTTCCAGGGGTCCGGTCACGGGAGGCCTCGTCAGCAATATACTACCGCGGTGCCCACGAAGCCAGAAGGCCAGCTACCCCCGCAGAGCCGGGGCCCCTCTCGCCACGTGCTACGCAGCGCGACGCCGCCGCCTTCGGCGTGGGTGCGCGTCGCGGTCGTGGCTGTCGGGGTCGCCACCTACGGCCCTCTCGCGACCCGCGGACGCGGGTCGCTGACGGGCTCACTGGGCTCTCGCCTTCGCACGCCAACGGCGTGCTAGGGCTGCCGCCCTCGCTACTTCGTCCTTCGGACGAAGTAGCTGGCATGGACAAGCGGCCGCGCCTGAAGTAAACTACCGGTAGAAACTGCAAGGAGACTGGCATGACACAGATTCGCTGCGACGCCTGCAGGAAGGACATCCGTGACGCCCGAAAGGACGTCAACTATTACGTCATCCTCGGCAGGGACCTGTGCACCCCCTGCAACGAGAAGCTCTACGGAAGCGTGAGCAGGGTCATGGTGAACCGCAAGCCCTTCCGGTACGGCGAGTACCAGAGCCTGCTGCACAAGACCATCCTGAAGATGACCGCGGGCTGATGCCCGCGATTTTGCATCGGCCGCCGCGCGCCCGCGCGGCCCGTCCCTAGCGGCGTTCCTTCGGCTCGATCTTCGCGAACCCGGTGTAGGCCGCGATCTTTGCCGGAAGCCTGACCGATCCGTCGGGCTGCTGGAAGTTCTCGAGAAGCGATACAATGGTTCGCGGCACCGCAACCGCCGTACCGTTCAGCGTGTGCACGAAAGCGTTCTTCCCGGCCTCGCGGAACCGGACTCCCAGCCGCCGGGCCTGGAAGTCCGTGCAGTTCGAAGCGCTCGTGATCTCCCCATACTCGCCGCCCTCGCCCCGGCACGGCATCCACGCCTCGAAATCGTACTTGCGGTACGCGGGGCCTCCGAGATCGCCGGTGCAGGTGTCCACGATCCGGTAGGGAATCTCGAGACCCTGGAAGATGCGCTCCTCGATACCGACCAGCCGGTCGAGCATCGCGTCCGAGCCCGCGGGGTGGCAGTACACGAACATCTCCACCTTGGTGAACTGGTGCACCCGGTAGAGTCCCTTGGAGAACTGGCCCGCGGCTCCCGCCTCCCGGCGGAAGCAGTGCGACAGCCCGCACAGCAGCACGGGTAGCTTTCCCGCGTCGAGGACCTGGCCGGCGTGGAAGCCGCCGAGGGTGATTTCGGCGGTTGCGATCAGGCAGAGGTCGGTGCCCTCGATGGTGTAGATGTTGCTTTCCTCGCCCCGGGGCGTGAAGCCGTGCCCCGCAACGATCTCCTCCCGCGCGATGTCGGGCGTCGAGAGCAGGGTGAAGCCCTCCTCGCGCAGGATATCGAGGGCGTACCGCACGAGCGACTGCTCGAGCAGCACCGCCTCGTTTTTCAGGTAGTAGAACTTCTGGCCCGCCACCCGGGCGCCGGTGTCGAAATCGATGAGGTCGAGGGACTGGCCGAGCTGCAGGTGGTCCTTCGGCGCGAAGCCGAAGGAGGCCGGCTTCCCCCAGGTCCGCACCGGACGGTTCCCCTCCTCGCCCACGGCGATCGGCGCATCGGGATGGCTCATGTTCGGGAGTTTCAGGGCCTCCTCGGTCAGCTTCCGGTCGGCCTCCGCGTACCCCGCCTCGAGCCCGGCGATCTCCTCCTTCAGCTTCCTGCCCTCCTCGACGAGCTTCGCACGCTCCTCGGGAACGAGCTTCGCCTTCATCTTCTCCGCGTTGGCATTGCGGGCGGCCCGCGCGGTGTCCATGCGCTGCTGCAGCGCGTTGCGCTCGTCGTACAGTCGTACCACGAGGTCGGGGTCGGCCTGCGCGCGGCGGTTTTTGACGTTCTCACGGATCGCGGAGAGATTCTCGCGCACGAACCTGAGGTCGAGCATGTCGGGATGATAACCGGCCCGGCCCGGCCGCGTCTATCCCTCGAGCTCCTGCGCGCGGCGCGCGGCCGCCTCGACGGCCTCCATCACCGCCGCGGCGAACCCGCCGCGCTCGAGAGCCCGCAAGCCCTGGATGGTGGTTCCGCCGGGCGAGGCTACCCGGCTCGCGAGCTCGCGGGGATGCGCGGACCCGGACTTCAGCATCGCCGCGGCTGACTCGAGCGCCTCGACGGCGATCTTCAGGGCCGTGGGGTAGTCGAATCCCGCGGCAACGCCGCCGAGGGCCATCGCATCCGCGAAGGAGAACACGTAGGCCAGCCCGGATCCGGACAGGCCGGTCATGGCCGCCATGAGGCGCTCCGGGATCTCGAGCGAGGTGCCAAAGGCCGCAGCCACGGACAGGCATTCTGCACGGAACGCCGGGTCGGCTTCCGGAGCGAACGAGACGCCGACGAGCGCCCTGCCCACCACAGCCGCTATGTTGGGCATGAACCGGGCGACCTGCGTGGTGCCGAGCCCTTCGGTGAGGCGCTGGATCCGGGTGCCCGCGAGGATCGACACGAACCGCCTGCCCTTGGTGTGCGGCGCGAGGTCGGCCATGAGAGCGCCGATGTCCTGCGGCTTCACGCAGAGCAGCGTGAGGCCGCTCTCGCGCACGACGGACGCCGGGTCGCGGGCGACGGTGACGCCGAGGTTCGGGGCAGCCCCCGCGAGCCGATCGGGCTTCACGTCGAAGGCGGTGATTGGGAGCTGCGGGTGCTTCCGACGCAGCGCCGCGGCGAAGGCTTCGCCCATGGTGCCGAACCCGATGATGCCGAGCGGATCCATGCCGGGCATCGTAGCACCCGCCCGAGGCTGGTGTAAAGAATGCCTGGGCCCGGCCGATGCTGTGACGGGACAACATGAAAATCGGCGTGCTCTCGGACACCCACGACAAACTCGCGAACATCCGCCGGGCGGAGGACCGGTTCGCCGGCAGGGGCGCAGGGGCGCAGATTTCTGTGACTTCCACGACGGTGCCGCGGCCGTCGACCCGTGACCCGGGAGGCGTCCTTGACTGCGGGATGGTTCCCTTTTATAAAGAAAAGAGGGACTCAAGGTCCCCGGCTGAACTGCCGATAATCGGGAATGAAAGGAAGGTCTTATGACCGTTGAGAGGATTGGCCCGCTCGAGCCGGCCTCGAACATCCAGAAGACGGAAAAACCCTCCCGACTCCGGGCGAAGAGCAGCACCGACTCCATCAACGTGTCCGAGGAAGCGCGCTCGCGCTCCGAGATCTTCAAGGCTACGGAAGCCGCGAAGACCGCCCCCGACATGCGCCTCGATCGTGTGGAAGAGGTGAAGCGCAAGCTCCAGGATCCCTCCTACCCGTCCGAGGAAGTCATCGAAAAGACCGCCGAAGGGGTCATGAAGGCCTTCGGGCTCTGATCGCCGTTCCTTCTGTGGGTTCGAGCGGAGGTATCCTTCGGGATTCTCCGCTTTTTTTTGTGAAGAAGGGGAGGCGTTATGCCTGACGTCCTGTTCCACGTGCCCACGCGGGTCATCTTCGGGCTCGACACGGTCAACCGGATCGCCCAGGTGGTCGCCGAGCTCGGCGAGCGGGCCTTCCTCGTGACCGAGGCGATCCTCTACGAGGGGAAGGTCATCAGCAGGGTCCAGGAGCTGCTGGACAAGAAGGGCGTGCCGCACATCGTCTTCGACGAGGTGGTTCCCAACGCCACATCGAAGACCGTCGACGAGGGGGTGGCCCTGGCGCGCGGCTCGCATACCGGGGTCGTCATCGGGCTCGGCGGCGTGCGCACGCTCTCGATCGCGAAAAGCATCGCCATGACCGCCGGCAGCCCCGAGGGCGACATGGACGACTACCTCTCGGGCGTGCAGCCCCAGCACCCGCCGCTCGCCTACATCGCGCTGCCGACCACCTGCCGGGACCCGTTCCTCCTGACGGACGAGTACCTCGTGTCCGACGCCCGCGACCGGTCGGCGCGCATCGGCCGTGCGCAGAAGGGCATCACGAAGGTGGTCATCGTCGACCCGAAGCTCAGCCTGACCCTGCCCGCGAAATACACGGCCACCACGATCCTCGACACCCTCCTCGCGTGCATCGAGGGCTACCTGTCCAACCGCGCCAATTTCCTGTCCGACACGTGCTTCACCCGGGCCATCGAGCTGGCCGCCCCGCTCGCCCGCGAGGGCTCGCAGAACGTCGACGACCTGCGCATGAGATCGAACGCGAGCGCGGCCGGCCTGCTCGCCGCCCTCGGCCTCACGACCAGCAAGCTCGGCATCGGATCCGCGCTGGCCTACGCGGTCAACGCCCGGTTCCTCGCGCCAAAGTCCTGGGTGTCGACCATCCTGCTGCCGTACGTGCTCGAGTTCAGCATCAACGTGCGCGGCGACCGCATCGCCAACATTGCGCGCCTGCTCGGAGAGGACGTCTCCGACGCCGCGCCCGTCGAAGCGCCCCAGCGCGCGATCGAAGCCGTGCGGCGCCTGGTCGCCACGCTCAACCTGCCCTCGCGCCTGCGCGAGTTCGATATCGGCCTCGACGAGATGATCGAGGTGGCCGGCACGGCCCGTTCGTTCGACATGATGAATTACCTGCCCCGCGTGGTGTCCACCGAGGACATCTACGAGATGATCAAGGCCGCCTACTAGGAGGTCCGGTGTTCACGCTGCGCCGGCTCGCACGTCTTGGCGCGCGACAACGGCTGGCCAAGGCGGCCCGCATCCTGCAGGCCGCGGAGGAAATCCTGCATCGCGGGCAGCCTTTCGACCTCCGCTACCTGCGCGAACTGGCGGAGATGGTCGCCGGCTGGACGGACGGCCCCGCCGCGGAAGCGGCCCGGGCATTAGCAGCAGCCGCAGCGGCATCCGCGGGCGCGGAGGACCGACCGGCAGCGGGCGTCACGCGCGCGGGCGCGAATGACCCCGGCGCGGGGATCTCGCGCGCGGTGAACGGCCTGCGCCACGCCCTGCTCGCCGCGCTCGGTGCGGAGCCTTCGGAGTGGGACCTGCTCGGGCCCGACGGCGAGCTCGACCGCCCGCACGCAAGGGTCCGGCCGATCGCCGTGTACCTCGAGGACCTCCGATCACCGTTCAACGTGGGCTCGATCTTCCGGACAGCCGAGGCGTTCGGCGTCGGCCGCCTCATCCTCTCGCCCCGCACGCCCCTGCCCACCCACCCCCGCGCCGAACGGACCGCGCGCGGCGCCGGACGCGCCGTGCCGTGGGAAGTCCGGGAGCTCTCCGATCTCGACGTCTCCGGGGGGGTCTTCGCACTCGAGCTGGGCGGCAGGGACATCGGGACCTTCCCCTTCCCGCCGGCAGGCACGGTGCTGGTGGGTTCCGAGGAGCTGGGCCTGAGCCCCGAGGCGCTGCGCCTCGCCGAAGCCTCCCTCGGCCGGGTGAGTGTTCCCCTCGCGGGAGCCAAGAGGTCGCTCAATGTATCCGTCGCCTTCGGGATCCTGATGCACCGCTGGCACGAGGCCCTCGAGCGGGCCGACGGCTGATCAGCCGGCCTGCACCACGGCTGCCGCTGGTCCGTCCGCCGGTGGTCCGTCCACCGCTGGTCCGTCCGCCGGCGAACCGGCATCTTCCGGCACGAACCGCACCGATTTCCACGGCAGGAACGAGCAGAACCACCGCTCCCCGTACTGCCACATCCTCACCACCCGGCCCTCGGTCATGCGCGCCACGATCGGCT
>JAPLSM010000133.1 GCA_026398635.1 Spirochaetota bacterium
GCAGCGGCAGAGGATCGGGATCGCGCGGGCGCTCGCGCTGGACCCCAGGATCCTGGTCTGCGACGAGCCGGTGTCCGCGCTCGACGTTTCCGTGCAGGCCCAGATCCTCAACCTGATGCTGGACCTGCAGGCCGAGCTCGGGCTGACCTATCTCTTCATCTCCCACGATCTCGGCGTGGTGGAGCACGTCGCGGACCGCGTGGCCGTCATGTACGTGGGCAAGATCGTGGAGACCGGCTCCGCGGAGGAACTTTTCCGCTCGCCCGCGCATCCCTACACCGAGGCACTGCTTTCCGCGGTCCCCAAGGCCGACCCCCGGTCCTCCTCGAATCGCATCATTCTTTCCGGCGGAGTGGCGGATCCCGCGAATCCGCCGCCGGGCTGCGCCTTTCATCCCCGGTGCCGCTACGCCAGGGAGGAGTGCAGCACACGCATGCCCGAAAGCGCGGAGGTCGGCCCCGGTCACCTGTCCGCATGCCATTTCGCCGGCAGTCTGAAGCTTCTGGGCGCCACCTGAGGGAGAAGGCCATGCTGCATCCCCGCGTGAATGCGTTCCGGCAGATCCGGGACCTGTCGGGCATCTGGGATTTCCGCTTCGACGGCGAAGAGGCGGGAAGGGGCCGGGGATGGCAGTCGGGATTCGACGGCGGCCGTCCGATCGCCGTTCCCGCGAGCTGGAACGACCAGTTCCCCCGACCCAGCGCGGCCGCAGGCTCTTCGTTCGGTTCGGCTCCGTAAACTACCTCGCGGAGGTGTGGCTGAACGGGGAGTTCCTGGGTGCCCACGAGGGCGGGCACCTCCCGTTCCAGTTCGACGTCTCGGGGAGGCTTTCCGCGGGCGCGAACCGGCTCGTGGTGCGGGTCGACGGCAGGCTGGCACCGGACCGGGTTCCGCCCGGAAACGTGTCCGCGCCCGCTCCGGATTCCTTCGGCACCACCATCCATCCCTCGGCGATGTTCGACTTCTTCCCCTTCTGCGGCATCCAGCGCGCTGTTTCAATCCTGTCCCTGCCCGAGGGCGGCATCGACGACGTGACGGTCGTGACCCGGCTCGGGGGCAAGGGTGCGACGGTAAACGTGCGCGCGGCGTGCGCGAGAGGTGCGGATGGGATCCGGATGATCCTTCGCGGCTTCGGGCCGGATCGCGCCGTCGAAGTCCGGACCTCCGACGCCGGATGCGAAGCGGAGATCCCGGTCCCGAAACCCGCACTGTGGGCGCCGGGGTCCCCAAATCTCTACAACCTCACGCTGGAAGCGACACGGGGCAGCGAAACGGTGGACCGGTACGCGCTCGCGATCGGGATCCGCGAGGTCGCCGTGACCGCGGACGCGATCCTCTTGAAAGGCAGACCCGTCTACCTCAAGGGGTTCGGCCGGCACGAGGATTTTCCCGTCGCGGGCCGGGGTTTCGTGGACAGCGTCGCGGTCAAGGACTGCGCGCTCATGGAGTGGGTGGGGGCCAACTCCTTCCGCACGACGCATTATCCCTACGGCGAGACCACCATGGACCTGGCGGACCGGATGGGATTCCTGGTCATCGACGAAACTCCCGCGGTCGGTCTGTTCTTCCTGCCCGAGGGGCTCTCGAGGCGACTGGAGCTGTGCAAGCTTTTCACGCGAGAGCTGATCTC
>JAPLSM010000441.1 GCA_026398635.1 Spirochaetota bacterium
GTCTTTCCCTCTGCGAACCTGTCGATCGATCCCCTGTCGCAAGTCGTGCGTCGATTCCATCTCTATCCCACGACCCTTCAGAAGGCCTTTCGGCAGGCTGTTCGGGATGCGGGAATCGTCAAGCACGCCACCATCCACACCCTGCGCCACAGCTTCGCGACTCACCTGATCGAGAGGGGATACGACATTCGGACGATCCAGGAGCTGTTGGGCCACTCCGATGTCTCGACCACCATGATCTACACGCACGTGGCGACGAAGAACAAGCTCGGCGTGTCCAGCCCCGCGAACGACCTGTGAAGGCGGCTACCGGGTTGCTCCGCGGGCGCACGCACGCGCTCCGGCCGTGTCCGCCTTGCATCGCTGAGAGTTCGGCACCATAATCGCCGAGCGTTGGCTCCACGGGAGGCTCGGGAGGTGTTGCCATGGTCTCGGAGATCCTCCGACCGAAGACGATAGGCGAGGCTGCCAGGCTGGTCGTGAGGCCCGGCACCGCGGTGCTGGGCGGCGGCACGTGGCTCAACTCAGGCATCGCGGCCTCAGATGCTGCGGGAGCTGCTCCGGTGACCGCCCGCAGCGGAAGCACACCCCTCGCGCTCATCTCCCTCGAAAGTCTCGGCCTCGACTTCGTCGAGTGGAGAAACGCGGCGCTCCGCATCGGGGCCATGGCCACGTTCCAGCAGATACTGGATGCGCCCGGGGTGCCCGAAGCGCTGCGGAACGCTGTGGCGGCCACCTCGTCGCGGACGCTCCGCACCATGGTCACCGTCGGCGGCGAGCTGGGACACTGTCCGGCCGATTCGGTGCTGATCCCCGTCTTCGCGGCGCTCGACGCCCGCGTGCGCATCGCCGGAAGATCGCCCCTCGGCATCGAGGAGTACCGGTCCGCCCGCGCGTTGGGGCCCGTCGGCCTTATCGTCGAAGTGTCGGCGTCCGACGCGGACGGTCCCTGCGCGGTGGCATCGCTCTTCCGCACGTCCCATGGCCGCCGAAGCCTCGTGATCGCGGTTTCCGCGGCACGGCTCCACCCGGAAGTTTCGCGTGTCAGGATCGTGGCGAGCGACTGCCGCGGGCAGGTGCTGCGCCTCGCAGACGCGGAGGAAGCGCTCGAGGGATCGCCGCTGCCGGCGAAGGACCGGATCGAGAAGCTGGTGCGCGCGGCGTTCTGGCCGACCTCCGACATCCACGCTTCCACCGAGTACAAGCGGTACCTCGCGGGGGTGTACGCCGCCGACCTCCTGCACGCGCTCGCGGGAAGGCAGGCCTCCTCATGAGCGTCACCTTCACGCTGAACAGCGCGAGACGTACGGTGGAGGCGGCGGTCGGCGAGAACCTCCAGGCGCTGCTGCAGCGTATCGGCATCCACTCGGTCAGGAACAGCGACGACGGCGAGGGGTTCGCAGGCAGCGACACGATCCTGCTCGACGGCCGGCCGGTGCTCGCGGGGCTCATGGTCGCCGGCCAGGCCGAGGGCCGGCGCATAGAGACCGTGGAAAGCCTCATGAGCGACGGACGGCTGTCGGTCATCCAGGAATCCATGCTCGACGCCGGCGTCGTGCAGTCCGCGTACAACTCCCCCGCGGCTGCGCTCCTCATCGCGGATCTCCTCCGCCGGATGGACTTCCCCTCCGAGGACGACGTGCGGGATGCGCTTTCGGGGCTCTTCAGCCGGGCGACGGGATACCGGCAGTTCTTCCGTGCGGTGAAGCTCGCTCGCGAGCGCCTGCTCGCCGGCTCCGATGCGGGAATCGGCACGGAACCCGCGGGCCGAACCGGCCCCGACACCGGCACGTGCTTCGTCGGAAAGGATTGGCGCCGGGTCGACGGCGTCAAGCTCGCGGCGGGCATGAAGGCCTACGTCGAGGACCGGGTCGAGCCGTCGAGCTGCGTGCTGAAGATGCTGCGCAGTCCACACGCGCACGCGCGTATCAAGTCCCTCGACACCGCTGCCGCGAAAGCCTTGCCGGGGGTGGTCGCGGTCATCACGCACGCGAACAGCCCCGACGTCCGCTACGGCTGCGCCGGGCAGGGAGCGCCCGAGCCGTCGCCCTACGACCGTCGGATGTTCGACACGGTGCTCCGGCATCACGGCGACCGGGTGGCCGCGGTCGTGGCGGAGACCGCGGAGATCGCCGAAGCCGCGCTGGCGCTCATCCGGGTCGAGTATGAGGTGCTGGAACCCGTGCTCAGCCTTGAAGAGGCGATGGCCGGGAAGGGCCCCATGGTCCACCCCGAACCGATCGAGTACCCTCTGCCGATCGGCGCGGACGCGAAACGCAACCTCGCTGCGAGCGCCTCGGGCGCGATCGGCGACGTGGAGCGCGCCTTCCTCGAGGCCGACGTGATCGTCGACCGCACCTACACCACGAGCCGTGTTCAGTGCACGCCCCTCGAGCCCCACGTGGTGTACACCCGGATGGACGGCGACCGGCTGATCATCCACGCCTCGACGCAGGTCCCCTGGCACCTGCGCCGCATCGTCGCGCGGGTGCTCGGCATCGGCGAGAACCGGGTGCGCGTCATCAAGGAGCGCATCGGCGGCGGCTACGGGAGCAAGCAGGATATATTGTTGGAGGAGGTGTGCGCCTTCGCCACCCTCACGACGGGCCGCCCGGTCTTCCACAAGTACACGCGGGAGGAGGAGTTCATCGCCGCCACCACGCGCCACCCGTTCCGTGTGAAGGTGAAGATGGGAGCCCGGCGCGACGGCACGATCACGGCCATCCGCATGAGCGTGGACGCGGACACCGGCGCCTACGGGAACCACTGCCTCACGGTGCCGATGAACGCGTGCTCCAAGTCCCTGCCGCTCTTCCGCTGCGACAACATGGCCTTCGAGGTCGGCGCCTGGTACACCAACCACGTGCCGTCGGGCGCCTACCAGGGCTACGGCGCGCCGCAGGGTTCGTTCGCCATCCAGATGGCGGCCGCGGAGGTCGCGGCCGCGCTGGGCATGGACCAGCTCGCGTTCCTCGACAAGAATAGGGTGCGCGAGGGCGACGTGCTGGAGATCCTGCGGTGCCTGGGCGAGGGACGCGAGGGCACCGCGGTGAAGGTCGGCACGTGCGGCCTCGGCGAAGCGATCGAGGAAGGCGCCCGGATGATGGGGTGGGATGAACGACCGGCGGGCGCGTCGAGCCCGGGCAGCGGCGCCGATTCGCGAAACGCGCCCCCCGCCGGGAGCGCCGGTGCCGCGGGCGACGTGCGTGTCGGCCGGGGCGTGGCCATCATCCGGCAGGGCTCGGGCCTGCCAGGCCTCGACCAGGCGTGTGCGAACGTGACCCTGCTCACCGACGGCAGCCTGCTCGTGCGATCGGGCGGCGCTGACCTCGGCACCGGCCTCGACACGGTGCTCGCGAAGCTCGCGGCCGAGACCATGCGGTGCCCGCTCGAGCAGGTGGCGGTCATCTCGGGCGACACGGACACCACGCCCTTCGACAAGGGCGCGTACGCCTCGAGCGGCACCTTCTTCTCGGGCAACGCCGCGCTGAAGGCCGCGGAGCATCTCGCGGCGCAGGTGCTGGAGGTGGCGGCGGGCCTCCTGGGCGAGCCGCGGGAGGACCTCGCCCTCGAGTTCCCCGGCCGGGTAGCGGGGAAGCGCGGTGCAATCGCCTACGCCAACATCGCCCGGCACGCGCAGGCAGGGGAGGGTCCGGGCGAGCTCACGGGCCGCTCTTCGTTCACGAGCAACGACCACGCCATTCCGTACGCCGCGCACTTCTGCGAGGTCGCGGTGAACGTGCGCACCGGCGCCATCGACGTGCGGCGCTACCGGGCGCGGCACGACAGCGGCACGGTCATCAACCCCGAGCTCGCCCTCGGCCAGGTGTACGGCGCGGTGCTGAAGTCGATCGGCCACGCGCTCTACGAGGAGATGGTGTTCGACCGGGCGGGACGGTGCCTCACCACCACCCTCGGCGACTACGGTGCGCCGACCATCCAGGAGCTGCCCCACGACGTCGAGGCGAAGCTGATCGCGACGAACGATCCGTACGGGCCCTTCGGCAGCAAGAGCATCGCGGAAATCAGCGTGAACGGCGCCGCACCCGCGATCGCCGCCGCGGTCCACGACGCGACGGGCGCGTGGATCAGGGA
>JAPLSM010000123.1 GCA_026398635.1 Spirochaetota bacterium
CATGCGGCGCACGGCCGAGGTGCTGCGCGGCGCCGACCTCGTGGTGTACCTCGTGGACGGCAGGCAGGGCGTCGTGCCGACCGACCTGGCCGCGATGGCAGAGGTGAAGGGGTCTGGAGCCCGGCTGCTCGGGGTGTGGAATAAAATCGACCTGGGCGGAACCCTGCAGTGTCCCGAGGGATTCGTTCCCTTGAGCGCTCTGACCGGCGCGGGCCTCGACCGGCTGGAAGCGGCGATGGCGGCATCGCTGCTCGAAGGCACCTCGGATGCCGCCGGCGGGCCGCTCCTCGATTCGGAGCGCCAGAAGGAGCTGCTGCGAAAGGCGCTCGCCGCGCTCGCACGGTTCCGTGAAGACCTCGGCCGGGGCCTGCCCCTCGACATCCTCGCCGTCGGGCTCCGCGAGTCGCTCGACGCTCTCGGCGGCATCACGGGCGGGGTGACGAGCGCCGACGTGCTCGAGCGCCTCTTCTCGAGCTTCTGCGTGGGCAAGTAGGACCGGGCCGATGGACCACGAGGCGATCGTCGTCGGCGCCGGGCACGCGGGCATCGAGGCAGCGCTCGCCCTGGCCCGGGTCGGCCTGGACACGCTGCTCGTCACCCAGTCGCTCGACGCGATCGGCCGGATGTCGTGCAACCCGGCCATCGGAGGCCTCGCCAAGGGCAACCTCGTGCGCGAGGTCGACGCGCTCGGCGGCGAGATGGGACGCCTGATCGACGCCACGATGATCCAGTTCCGGATGCTGAACCGCAGCCGGGGGCCGGCGGTGCAGGCGCCCCGGGCACAGGCGGACAAGCAGGAGTACGCGGCCCTCGCGAAGCGCACCCTCGAGCGGCAAGCAGGCCTGTCGCTTCTGCAAGATACGGTCGTCGATCTCGTGCTCGACGCCGCTGGAAGGTGCATCGAGGGCGTGATCACCGAGCGCGGACAGGCGATCGGCGCCAGGGTCGTCGTTCTGACCACGGGCACATTCATGGAGGCACGGCTCTTCATTGGCGAGTGGACGGGACCCGGAGGAAGGCTCGGCGAGCCGCCGGCCGTGGGGCTCGGCTCCGCGCTGCGCCGGATCGGCTTCACGGTCGGTCGGTTCAAGACCGGAACACCCGCGCGCGGCCTCGGGAGGTCGCTGGCCCGCGATCGCATGGAAGAGCAGGCGAGCGACCCCGAGGTCGTACCGTTCTCGTTCGGCACCCCGAGAGTCGACCGGCCATCCGTCCCTTGCTGGATCACGCACACGAACGCCGAAACCCACCGGATCATCCGAGAATCCCTCCACCGCTCCCCGCTCTTCGCGGGTCGGATCGTCGGCCGGGGACCCCGGTACTGCCCCTCGATCGAGACCAAGGTGGTCAGGTTCCCGGACCGTGCCCGGCACCAGGTGTTCGTCGAGCCCGAAGGCCTGGGAACCGACGAGGTGTACCTGAACGGCGTGTCCACCTCGTTGCCCGAGGACGTGCAGGAGCGGTTCCTGCGCACCATCCCGGGCCTGGAGCGGCTCGAGATCGTGCGCCCCGGCTACGCGGTGGAGTACGACTACCTGCCGCCCACCCAGCTCACCCCGGCGCTCATGACCAAACGCATCGACGGCCTCTTCGTGGCCGGGCAGACCAATGGCACCTCGGGCTACGAGGAGGCGGCGGCGCAGGGCATCGTGGCGGGCATCAACGCGGCGCGCTGGGTGCGCGGCGGCGACCCTCTGGTGCTCTCGAGATCCGAAGCCTACATCGGGGTGCTCATCGACGATCTCGTCACCCTCGGCGCCGACGAACCCTACCGGATGTTCACCTCCCGGGCCGAGCACCGGCTGTCGCTGCGCCACGACACGGCGGACCTGCGGCTGGTGCCCCACGGGCACGCGGCCGGCCTGCAGCCCGACGCCGCGCTCGAGCGACTCGAACGCAAGCGCCGGGGCATCGAGGAGGTCCGCGAGCTGTTGCGCCGGCGGCGCGTGGGCGCCGCGGACGCCGCCTCGGTGCCCGATCTCGCGACCCACCGGGGCGAGACCTTCGAGCAGTCGCTGCGCGATCCGCGGCTCGCGCTCGAAGGGCTGGCCCGGCTCGAGCCCGCGCTCGCGGCGGCCGACCGGTCGTGGTGCGAGCTCGCCGAGCTCGAGGTGAAGTACGAGGGATACGTGCGCCACCAGGAGGAGCAGGTCGCCCGCGCCCGGGCCCTGGAAGCACTGCGCATCCCACCGGACTTCGACTGGCCTTCCGCGCCGGGCCTGTCGAGCGAAGCGCGCGAGAAGCTCGATCGGGTGCGGCCCATCTCGATCGGCCAGGCTTCGCGCGTGCCGGGCGTGCGGCAGTCCGATCTCGCGGTGCTCCTCGTGCTGCTGAAGAAGGGGCGGCCGTGAGCGGCGAGATGCTGCTGCGCGGACTCGCCGCACTCGGGTTCGGCGGCGCCTCCGGTCCGGTCGGCGGGCGCGGTGCGGATGAGGCCGTCGACCTGCTCGAGCACTACCTCGCGGAACTCGACCGGTGGAACACGCGCTTCGGCTTCGTGAAAGCGACGGCGGACGAGCTGGTCGCGAAGCACGCACTCGATTCGATCGCCGGTGCGGCGACGGTCGCGAGAATGTGCGCCGAGGACGGCGTGCTCGACGTGGGTTCGGGCGCCGGGTTACCCGGCATCCCGCTCGCGATCGCCCTGCCGGATGTCCGGTTCACCCTGCTGGAACGCTCCGGGAAGAAATGCGCGTTCCTCGAGAACTGCCGGGCCCTGCTCGGTCTCGGGAACGTAGGGGTGCTGCAGGCGGACCTCTCGGCAGCCTCGGGCGGTTTCGACGTGGTTACCTTTCGTGCGGTGGCGCCGCTGGACCGGTTCCTCGCCGACCTCGCGCGATCCAAGGTTGCGTGGCGCAGCGTGGCGGCCTACAAGGGCCGGCGGGACCGGATCGACGAGGAGCTCGCCGCGCTCGATCCGGCGATGCGAGACGCCGAGGTCGTGCGCCTCGAGGTACCTTTCATGGACGAGGAGCGGCACCTCGTGGTCCTGCGCAACAGGAAGAACGGCGCCGCTACGGGCGCCGGATCGCCGCTAAACCTTGACAATACCGGAGGCGGGGATTAGGCTTTCCAGGGAAGGAGAGAACGTTGGCAGGATCTACCATCGGGATCAAGATCGCTGACGGCTCCTACTACCCGGTCATGGAGGAGAGCTTCACCGGCACGAAGCGCCTGACGCTCACGACGGTGAAGGACGACCAGGACCGGGTCCAGATCGACCTCTACCGCGGCGAAGGCCACACCCTCGGTCACGCCCAGTACGTCGGCAGCCTCATCATCGAGAACATCTCCCCGGCGCCGCAGGGCGAACCCGAGATCGAGCTGATCCTCGGTATCGACGGGGACGGCGAGCTCACCGCCGAGGCGAGCGACCGGTCGACCGGCGAATCGCAGGTCTTCTCCATCGGCATCCGCGCGCTCGCGGAGGGCGAGACCTACGAGGTGCCCGAGTTCGCGGTCGAGCCGGCCGCACCGGCCGGGGACGGCGTCCCGGAAGCGGAGACGGACGACGGGTTCGACCTCGAGGCGGGCACCGGGGGCGGCCGCGAGGAGACCTTCGACGAGGTTCCCCTCACCGGGGATGCCTACCCCGTGAGCGGCGCCGACCGCAGGCGCGTGCACCTGCATCGCCGTGCGCCGGGGAGGCGTGCCGCCAGTCCGGCCCTGGTCGTGATCCTCGTCGTGCTCGCCGCCGCGCTCCTCGCCGCGCTCGGCTACGTCGCCTGGCGCCTCATCTGGGGACCGCCGATCCCGGCGCTCTCGACGCTGATCGGTGCGCCGGCTGCCGTCGAGCCGGCCGGGCTCGCGACGGAGCCGGTCGCCACAGCGACGACTGCCGCCGCAGTCGCGACCACGGCGGGAGACCAGTCCACCGGCACCCAGCCGGCTGCGGGTGCCGCCTCCGCGGCGACGGGGAGTGCTTCCGCCGCGGCCGGGAAGGGTGTGTCGTACCGCATCAAGCGCGGAGACACGCTGTGGGACATCTCCTCCACATATTATCGCAACCCCTGGCTGTATCCCGTGATCGCCAGGGCCAACGACATCCAGAACCCGGATTTCATCATTGCGGGCGCGCGGATCTTCATACCCGAACAGTGAAGCCCTGCTCCTGATCCTGGCCCTCCCTCTGCTCGCCGTCGGCTGCGGGGCCGGCGCGGCGTGGGGGATGCCGGTGGCGGAGATCAGGCAGCGGCTCGCCGCAGCCGACTACGCGTTCCTCGCCGGATTCGACCTGGAGAAGCACGAGCCGGCGGAGGCGCTCGCCGTCGGCCCCGAGGCGCCGTTCTACCTCGCCTTCGCGTTCGACGCGGTCGAGCGTCCCGACGCCGCGCTCGCGATGCTCGACCTCGCTGCCGAGCGCAGCCCGCAGCCGTGGCGGAGCGAGGCGTCGGCCGAGCTCGCTGAGCGCCTGGTGGAGCGCCGGGAATACGAGCGCGCCGAGTCGGCTGCCCGCCGGGCCGAAACCGGCGCGGCGAAGGGGTCGGCCCTCGCCGCCCGGGCGCGCCGGGCCCTGGTCGAGGCGCTCTACTGGCAGAAGCGCGACCGCGAGGTGCTGCAGGCGCTGCCCGGCCTGGATCGGGACGCGGAGACCGATCTCTTCCGCGCGGTGAGCTCCTGGCGTCTCGGCGTCGACGGTGCGACGGGCCTGTTCGTAGACCTCTTCCTGCGCGAGGAAGCGTCGACCGTGCACAGCCGCGCGTACACCTTCCTCTCCTCCGACCCCGCGTGGCTCGGGCGATTCACGAAGGCCGAGCAGGACCTCATGGCCGCGAAGCAGTCCCTGGTGCAGGGAGACTGGACTGCGGGCATCGCGAAGATGGAAGCGGTGCTCACGGCCCTCGAGCCGGCACGGGTCGCGGAGAGCGCGCTCGTCTTCGACATGGGCAACGCGTACGTCGCGGGCGGAAAGACCGCGCGCGGCGGCGAGTTCCTCGAGGGCCTGTCCCGGCGCCTCGCGGGCCAGGCGCGCATCGACTGCCTCGAGACCGCGGGCCGGCTGTACCGCCGGGCGAAGAGCACCGCCCGGGCCCTCGCCGCGCTCGGCACCGTGGCGGAGGCGGCGCATTCCACCGAGCAGGAGGACCGGGCCCGCTACTACCTCCTCGACGTGCTGCTCGACCTCGATCCGGCGGACCTCGCAGCGAGGATCGCCTCCGAGTCCCGACATTGGAACGTGTCCTCGACGTTCGCCGACCTGTTCGCCCCCCGCATCGCGGACCTCACGGCCGCCCGCCAGTGGCGGAAGCTCGCCGCATGGTACCTGGCCCTGGAGGAGAACGGCCCTGCTGAGACGCGGGCGCAGCTCGCGTACCTGCTCGCCCGGGCGCTGCAGGACCGGCTGTTGCAGGGGGCCGCCACGGTCGGCGGCCGCACGCCCCGGCAGCTCCTCGAGGCGGCTCGGACCGCGAGCCCGACCGGTTATTACGGAGTGGCGGCGGCGTGCCTGCTCGGCGAGCTGCCCGAGCCGATCCGGTCCCTGCCCCAGGGGGGACGCCCGGGGCAGGCGGAAGAGCAGCCGCAGCGCCTCGCAGACGCGAGCCGGAAGGCGCTTGGTCCGTTCGCGACCGGGTATTTCGATTACGGGCTTGCGGAGACGGCCTGGCGCCTGGTGTGGGTTCGGCGGGATGAGCTCGGGGCCGACGTCGTGCTCGACGCCGCGCGCAGCCTGGCCAGTGCGGGCGACCACCGCAACTCGCTGAACCTCGCCGCATACCTCGCACGACGGCGCGGCCTGGTCACGGCAGACCTTGCGCTGCTGTACCCCCGGCCCTACCTTGCGGAGCTCACCCGGGCAGCCGCGGACAACGGCGTCGAGCTGTCGCTGCTCTCGGCCCTGGTGCGCGAGGAGAGCTACTTCGACGCGGACATCGTCTCCAGCGCCGG
>JAPLSM010000142.1 GCA_026398635.1 Spirochaetota bacterium
GGGACCGTCGGCGGCCTGGAAGGACACCGCGAAGCCGGCCTGCTCGAGCCGCGGCCGCTCCGACTCGAGCACCCCGCGGCACAGGGCGACGAGGTCCGTGTCGCGGAGGGCGTAGCGCTTGCGGCCCTGCTCGAGCTGCGAGAAGTCCAGCACGTTGTTCACGAGCCGGGTCAGGCGCCCGGCCTCGGCCACCAGGAGGTCCAGGTAGCGCTGACGGCGGTCGGGATCCGCCTGCCGGCCGTCCCGCAGCATCTCCGCGAACATCCGGATGGAGGTGAGGGGCGTCTTCAGCTCGTGCGAGACATTAGCCACGAAGGTGGTCCGCTGCTGCGCGGCGCGCAGCTCTTGGCCGAGCCCCAGGAACACGAAGGCGCTGCCGCCGCCGATGGAGGCGACGAGGATCGCCACGAGCAGCCAGAGCAGCGAAGTCCTCATGCGCACCTGCGAGGCGAACAGATCGGGATCGGCGAGGTACGAGGCGACCTCCCAGCGCGGCAGGCTCTCGTGCAGCTCCAGCGCCGCGAATGGCCGCTGCCAGTCGAGGGTCCGGCCGTCGGGGGGCGTCAAGAGCGGCTTAGCCGCCTCGTCGAGCACGGTGAGGATGCGCTCGCCGGTGAACGGATCCGGCAGCAGGGCCACGAGACGCTCGGAGAGCCGAGAGAGGTTGATGAGGCACCCCGCGGTGCCGCCGTCGGCGGTGCGGATCCAGAACAGCAGCTCCAGTTCGTCCTGCACCAGCCGGGGAACGAGCCCCCCCGCCGCGTCCACCTGGATCTGCTTGAAGGTCCGCTGCCGGGTGACGAAGATCGAGGGCTGCTCGACCGCTTTCTCGGATTTACCCGCGGCCTGGGCGTCGTCGGCCGGTGCATTGGACTGCGGCTGGACGTTGCGTTCGACCGGCGTGGCGCCCTCGCTCTTCGCGATCTCGAGCACGCGCTTGCGCACGCTCTCGTCCTGCTTGAACCGGCTCACCGCTTCCTGCACTGCCTGGTTTTGGTCAGCCGCCGCCTGCGCCGGTGCAGGTGACGCCGGAGGCAGCGTGCTTGCGGACTCGGCCGCGGACTCCCGCTTCTCCTCGGAGGGGACCGTGGCGGCCATCGCGGTCGCCGCAGCCGGCGCCGACTTCATCGCCGCAGCCGGCACGGCCTGCTCCGCGGGAGGTGCAGCCTGGGCTGCAGCCAGCGATCTCGACGCCACGCTCTTCTCGGCATCCGCAGCTGCCGGGGCGTCTTGCCCGAGCGCCGCCCCGCCTGCCGCGGTGTCGGCCGCTGCGCGGTCTTTCGCCTCGGGTGCCGCCGCCGCGCGCGAGGCGTCGGCGACGGCCCCGGCCGATCCCGCGCCTTCCGCGGGGGCAGCCGCCGCGCCGCCCGCATCCGCCGTCATCGCGGCGAGGATCTCCTGCAGGTACGCCACGCCGACGTTGAGGTACACGGGAGTCTGGACGCTGCCCGCGAGGAACTCCTCGTTGTAGTAGAGGAAGGCCTGTTCGTCGGCGCTCAGCTCCCGGCTCCTCGCCGGCTCCACGAGCCGGTCGTCGGCCGTGAGCAGGAACGGCACTCCCACGAGGTCGGACGAGGCCTTCCACGCCGAGAGGGCCGCCTGGCCGCGGGATCCCGTGTCCGCGGGCGCTGCCCGGCCGAGCTCCGCCCGTGCGTCCTCCATCGCGTCCGCCACGAGGGTCACCACGTGATCGAGCTCCGCACCGAGGGTGCGCTCGAGGCGTTTCTCGAGGATCGCCTCCTCTCCCGTGATGGAGCGGACGGCCATCACCACGAGCGCTGCGCTGGGCAGCCCCACCGCGAGCACGAAGAGTATCCCGAGGCGCGGGCGGAGACGGACCGTCTTCATGGCCTGCCCCGATCTTCCCACTAGCCGGCCCCGGACATCAAGGATGCGTCGCCTCCGGGGCAGCGAGCATGAGCTGCTCCCCGCGGAAGGCCGCCGACAGGTGCACGAGCGCACCGCCCAGGAAAAGGGCGCCGGCCGATACTCCCGGACCCGATCCCTCGGCCTCGAACCCGAGCCCCAGCGGCTCGCGCCGCGTCCACGGCAGGTCCGAGAGGTCGCGAAGGAATCCCTCCGCCTCCTCCCGGTCCATCAGGGCGCGGTCCGGGCAGGAGAGGGCCTCGAACGCCGCGGTCCGCAGCAGGCCCGCCCTCGCACGGGAAAGCAGCCAGGCGCTCGGGAACAGCTCGACCCGGACCACACCGGTCCCAACGGCGACCAGTACGCCCTCGCACCCGGAGGGGAATCCCGATGCCATCGCTTCCAGCGCGCGGATCCGGCGTTGCCACGAGCGCTCGTCGCCGGGTTCCGCGATCGGGAGCGTGGGCGACACGGGGACACTCAGTCCCCGGGCGCCGGGCGCGGCCAGCACGTCGCGGACCGCGACGAGGCCCCCGCAGCCGGGCAGCTCCTCCCCCGCCGTGATCAGCACGGCAGCGTCGGCCCAGCTCTGCAGCACCACCCGCGGTCCGGTGTCCGTGGGCGAAACCCGGAACGTGAGCCAGGCGCGCTCGAGCGCCTCGCCGACAGTCACCACCCGGGTCACGGGTTCGCGCAGGGGGTCGCGGGCCGTGAGCGGGAAGATCGAGAGGCTGCCCGAGCGCAGCGGCTCGCCCACGGAGAGCCCCGCAAGGAGGACGGCCACGAGGTCGGCTGCCGTAAGCGGCGCGGCGAGCGCTGTGGAGGCGCAGCAGGTCCCGAGGGCGAAGAGCAGGGAGATTCGATTCTGCATGGTCGGTCCCCTTTCTCCCCCCGAGCGTAGCGCGCGCGGCCGGGCCGGTTGTCACCGGGGGGTCAGGGGTTCGTAAAAAGATTGTAGAGCGAACGTTCGGGCCGGGCGCTACTTCACGATGCTCTGGAGAATGTTGCTCTGCCAGTTCGCCTTCAGGGAGGCTCGGGTGTCCTCCTCGTACGCATCCAGGCCGCCGTCGCGGAGGTACTGCACGTACCTGTCCCAGTTGTCGTCGAAGTCCGCGGCGGATCCGGTGATCGCCCGGGCGATCAGCCCGTTGACCGTGGCGTTGTCGAGGTTCGCGTTGTACGCCGCGGGCGAGCCGAACATGGTGCTCCACCAGTCCCATCCCTTGTCGATGCAGTAGTAGATGGAGGACGGGCCAATGAACCGGTAGTACCACCAGTCGTTCACCCAGCTCATCAGGTCGACGTTCGCGAGCTCGGCCTTCGCATCCCAGGCGGCATTGGCCCGGTAGGACCAGTACGGCGCGTTGGGGTAGGTCTGGCCGCTGATCTGGAAGAAGGCCAAAGGGCTTGGTGGCGTGCTGGTAGTGGGCGCCCCCGGCCATGGAAATCGCCGCTGCGCCTCCGAGACCGTAGTACGTGCCGTCCTTGCCGCCCTCCTTGCCGTACACGGCCCAGTCCTCGAGGGCCTTGTACTCGGGCTTGAACTTCCGGTTGACTCCCGTGCCGGTGGACCAGGCGGGCAGGCCCCAGTACGCGAGGTCATCCGACCTCTCGGTCATGAAGTAATCGATGTACTTCATCACGTCGGGGAGGTCCGCCGCCTTGACCTTGCTGGTGAGGTATATCCCGATGCTCCCGAAGGAGACCCGGGAGTACTTGTTGTTCATGCGCGACATGTCGAGCGGGAAGAAGAAGGGAATCGGCCGCCAGCCGTAGCCCCGCTCCCTGCCCACCTTGATCGCGTCGTCCCTGGGCACGAAATGCCACGCGAAGACGCCGTACTCGCCGTTGCCTATCTTGGCGTAGTACTGGTCGTTGCGCATGACGAAGATCTCGGGATCCAGCAGCCCCTCGTTGTACAGGCGGTTGTACCACCGGGCCTGCTCGCGCAGCTCGGGGGACTTGTCGACGGACTTCAGGTACAGGGGCGCGTCGATCCACCAGAAGTTGCCCTTGTAGAGGTTGCCCGTGGCGGAGGTCTGGCTCCAGAAGTAGGAAGCCGCGCTCTCGGAGCTGCCAAAGACGCCGCCGAGGGGGATGACCTGCTTCTCGCCGACCTTCGCGTTCAGGGCTTTGACCTTCTTGCCGTAGGCGTACAGGTCGGCCCAGCCCTGCATCGGCACATCGAGCATGTCGTCAAGGGTCAGCGTGCCGTTCTTCTCCAGCAGGAACTGGCGGAATTCCGCCTCGGTTTTCGCGGTCGGGTACACCTTCTTCAATAAATCGTCGCGGAACATGCCTCCCGTGAGGCCGGCGTTGGGCGACGGCTTGGAGAAGTTGTTGGGCACCTTGGGCGATGGGAAGCTGGCGGAGCCGAACTGGAACGGGATGTACCACAGCTTCCCCTTCCCGACCTCACCTGCGCTCATGGAGTTTTCGGAGATGGCGAAGCTCACGTCCGTCCCGTACTGCTTGAAGCGCGCCACGTAGCCGGGCATGTACTTCAACAATTCGGCGAGGGTATACGACTATACGACCTGATCAGGCCCTTCCTGATCGCGTACTCGTAGGCCTCTGCGTTGTTATGCAGGTCGTCGAGGAGCAGGATCTCGGGAAGGTCGCCCGCGGCCTCACGCATCTGCAGGAACTGGATGTACGGGGTGTCGGGCGGATGGTTGCCCCACGGCATTGTGACCGCCCGGCCCACGTAGGCGTTGGCCGCCGCCACGATCGCCTTCTGGACCGAGGTGTCGGTCGGCGCCCAGGCGGGATTCGGGTTCCACCGGGAGATGCCCAGCAGATTCAGTGCCGGCTTTGCCTGCGCGCCCGCCATGAAGGTGGCACAGACGAGCAGTGCAGCCACCAGGAGCCCTCGTCTCTTCATGAAAATGATTTTTGCACGGCACATGGTCACCGTCAGCAAGAATCCCGGCGGCGTGGTGCGCCTCCGACCGCTGAACCCCGGGGCCGGGAGCCTACCCCTTCCGGCGGGCAGCCCGGGCGGCCGCGGCCGCGATGTCCGCGACCGTCGGGATGCAGGCCGCCTCGAGACGCTTCGAGGCGGGCAGCGGTACGTCGGGACCCGCCACGAGTGCGACCGGGCCGTCGAGCGCATCGAAGAACCGGCGCTGGCACTCCGCCGCGATTCGGGGACCGAGCGACGCGCACGACGGGGCGTGCTCGACGACGGCCAGGCAGCCGGTGCGCTCGAGGGACGCGCCGATCGTCGCGTAGTCGGTGCCCGCCGCGTCGAGCGACCGCAGGTCGATCACCTCGGCCTCGATGCCGTCCGCCGCGAGGAGGCGCGCGGCCTCCAGCGCGTCCATCACTGCCGCCGAGTACGCGACCACCGTCACGTGCCGGCCGGGGCGCACGACGCGCGCCTTCCCCCACGCCACGAAGTGGTCCGGGGGCCCGTCGGGAACCATGCCCTTCCGGGGATAGAGAGCCTGGTGCTCGACCACCAGCGTCGGGCTGCCGCAGGACATCGCCGTGTTGAAGAGCCCGATGTAGTCGAAGGGCGTCGACGGAGCCACGACGCGCCAACCGGGAAACAGGCTGAACAGCGCGGCGGGATGCAGGCCGTGCCGGGCGCCGTAGCCGAGACCGGCAGCAACCCGGGTGCGCGCCACCAGGGGCACCGGAATGCCGCCGTGGATCCACCCGAGCTGGCCCGCCTGGTTGAAGAGCTGGTCGGCGGCCACGAGAGCGAAGCTCGGGAACATGATCTCCACCACCGGGTGCAGGCCGGCGAGCGCGGCGCCGCACGCGAGACCCGTGAAGCCCGCCTCGGAGACGGGCGTGTTGATCACGCGGCCGGGAAAGGCGGCGGCGAGATTGCGGGTGGCTCCGCAGGCGCCACCGTCGGCGTTCGCCACCTCCTCGCCGAGCACCACCACGCGCGCGTCGCGCTCGAGCCACCGACCCGTGACGCCGGCGATCGCCTCGACGTACCGGATCTCCTGCGTGCAGGCGAGGTCCGCAGCCTCGACGGCGCCGTCACGGACGGTCGCCCCCGCGGGGCCTGCGCCGACGCAATCATGCCGCAGGCCGACTGCGAGCGTCCGCGGATCGGGCCACAGCCGGTCGGGCACCACCAGCCCGGTTGCCCGGCGCTCCGTGCACGCGTCCACCGCGGCTGCCACGCAGCGATCGGCGTACCCGCGTAGCTCGGCGCCGCCCGCCTCGTCGAGCAGTCCCGTACGCCAGAGCTGCTCCCCGCACCGGGAGATTGGATCTCTGGCCCGCCACTCGTTCTCCTCGTCGACGGTCCGGTAGCCGAACGCGCTGCCCGCGAGGGTGCCCGAGTGGTGGTAGTAGCGGTAGGTCTCCGCCTCGATGAAGCCGGGGAGCAGGGGGGGGTCGCCCCCCCTCAGGAGCTCGCGCACCGCGAGCATCACGGCGAGCGGATCCATGCCGTCCACCCGCACCGCCGAGAGGCCGTAGGCTGCGGCCACGTCCGAAAGCCGGCCCGCGGCGCACGTCTCGCGCACCGGTGTGGCCACGGCGTACTGGTTGTTCTCGATCACGAAGGCCACGGGAACCTTCCACAGTGCCGCGAGGTTGGCTGACTCGTGCAGGATGCCCTGGTAGACTGCGCCGTCGCCGATGAAGCAGAGCGTCGCGGCCTCCCGGCCCAGCCGCAGGTCCGCCCACGCGACGCCCGTGGCGATGGGCGTCCCGCCGCCCGCGATCGCGTCGGTGGCGATCACCCCCGCGGCGGGATGCGAGAGGTGCATCGAGCCGCCCCGGCCGCCCGAACAGCCGGCTGCGAGACCCATCACCTCGGCAAGCAGCACCCTCACCGCCTCGTGCATCTCGGGAGTGAGGCCCGTGCCGAGAGGGTCGTAGGCAGCGGGTGCGAGCGCGGTGAGCACCTTCGCGAGGTAGTGGTGGTGCGAACGGTGGGTGCCCATGATCCGGTCGCCCGGGCGCAGGGCGAGCGCCGCGCCGACAGCCACGGCCTCCTGCCCGACGGCAGAGTGCACCGGCCCGTGAACGTGCCCGGCCGCAGCCAGCTCCAGCACCGTCTCCTCGAACCTGCGGATCAGGAGCAGCAGCTGCGCCATCCAGCGCAGCGTCGCGGGTTCCTGGCGGGCCCAATCGCCCCCGGTGACCGTGAGCGACATCAGACGCGAGGCGGATGCGAGCGCGCGCAGCTTCATGCGGCCACGATACCCGCGCCGCTGTCAGCCTGTCAAATAAAAAGGAGCCTGCCCCTCGGGGCAGGCTCCGATCGTTCGGACGACGTTCCGCTGCCTAGAACAGCTGGAACAGCAGGGTCAGGCCGAGCCAGGGCTGGGCGGTCTCGAAGAGACCCGCCTTCAGGTCGGAGAGCGAGGCGAGGTAGTAATACCCGACCACGCCGAGCGACAGCTTCCCGAGCTGGAGGTCCACCGCGCCTTTCAGGTTGAGTCCGATCGGCACGCCATCGACCGTGCCTTCGAGGGGGATGTAGAAGTTCGGGCCGATGCCGGCACCCAGCCGGACGATGGCCAGGTTCAGGGTGAGCCCGATGTCGGTCAGCACGACCAGCGACGGCGCGACCTCATCCGGGTAGTAGAGGACGGCGGCTGCTCCCTGGAGGAGCCCGAAGTTCAACCGGGCCTCGCCGCCGAAGGTGAAGTCATCGAAGGTCAGCGTCGCGGCGGCTCCTTCCTCGAGGTCCGACAGCAGGCCCTTGTACATGGCCGTGCCGCCGATCTGGAAGTCGAGAGCGAACGCCAGGGTCGGCAGCAGCGCAATCATCAGCACGACAATCAGCTTCTTCATCTGTGATCCTCCTTGGTGCGATCTGCACATCAATGTAGCCCCCCCGGACCGGGATTTCAAGTGCCGAATTCCTAAGACTACCGGGCGGCCTTGATGCGCCGCGCTGCGGCCCGGCAGGCCTCGCCGAGCCGCTCGACATGCACCGCAGTGTGCGCCGTGGACAGGGAACCGAGCCCGTGCACCACGTGCACGTCCTCGAGGAGCAGGGCGAGCTGCAGCACCGTGTCGGCGAGCTCCACGTCGCAGGTCTCGGGATCGCGGACCTGCTCGGGCGAAGCGATCATGGCGGAGCCGTTGTAGGGGAACACGACCGCGCCGACGGAGCTGCCGCCGATGGCCGGGTTGGGATCGCCGGTGCACCGGGCAGCGAAGCCTTCGGCGCGCAGCGCCTCCTGCACGGTCTTCCGGGCAGCCGCGCCGAGCGAGTTGATGTACGGATAGATTTCCGCCTCGTGTGCAGCGAGGTGGCGCATCATGGTCCGTGCCGCGAGCATCGAAGCCGGATGGCAGGAGTAGGTGCCGCCGGAGAACTTGACGCCGCCACCCCGGCCAGCGAGGGCCATCACGTCGGCCCGGCCCGCCACCGCGGCCACGGGCATACCCCCGCCCATCACCTTGGCAAAGGTGGCGAGGTCGGGCGACACGCCGTAGAGCGCCGAGGCAGCGCCGGCCCGGAACCGGAAGCCCGCGATCACCTCGTCGAAGATGAGCAGGCTGCCGTGCTTCGCGGTGAGCTCGCGGGCAGCCGCGAGGTACGCGGGGTCACCGGGCAGGAACCCGCCCGAACCGATCACGGGCTCCACGATGAAGCACGCGATCCGAGCACCGTTCTCGGCGAACACGCGCTCGAGCATGGCCACGTCGTTGTACCGGGTGCAGACGACCTCATCGGCGACCGCGCCGGGGAGTCCCTTGCTTTCCGCGTGCTGGTAGCTCGCGTGGTCGCCCTCCTTCAGGTCCACGCCCACCAGGCCCCAGGGCTGCCCCCCGTGCCAGCCGCCGCCGACCTTCATCACCAGCTCTCGCCCGGTGAACCCCCGGGCCAGGAGCACGGCGTACATCGTGGCGAGCGACCCGCTGGACGTGAAGCGGACGCGCTCGCTCCCCGTGAGCCGGCAGACGAGCTCCGCGACCTCGACCTGCAGCCGGTCGGTGAACCCCGTCTGCAGGCCGAAGCCGGAGGCGAATGCCTTCGCGAGGGGTTCGGTGAGTTCGGCCGGATTGTGACCGAGCACGTTCGCGTAGTGTCCCTGCCAGAAGTCGAGGATGCGGTGCCCGTCCTCGTCGGTGACGAACGCGCCCGAGGCCGAACTGATCCGGGGCGGGAACGGGCGGATCAAGCGGAGCGCGTGGCTGCCGCCGTCGACCAGGTACCGGAGTGCTTCGCGGTTGGCCGCGGCCGAACGGGGCGAGTGGCGTTCGTATTCGGCTGCGAGCTTCTTCAGTAGCTTTTCGTGGTTCGCGTGGTTCATGGCGCCGGCAGTATGCCCGGGCGCAGGCATCTCGCGCAAGCGGTCCGGGCGAGGTATCATGGCTTCGGGAGGGGAACCCATGCTGCAACCGACACGCCTGCGCTGCGAGTACCTCGTGGATGCCGTGGGCATCGACTGCCTCGAGCCGCGCCTCAGCTGGGTGCTGCAGACCGACCATCCCGACCGGCGGGGCGAGCGGCAGACCGGCTGGCAGATCATCGTGCGCCGCGACGCCGGGGCCGTTGCCTGGAACTCGGGCAGGGTCGCCTCCGACGAGACGGCGCAGATCGTCTACCGCGGCAGGCTGCTCGAGCCCTGCGCCCGGTACCGATGGAAGGTCCGTGTGTGGGACGGCGCCGGTCGACCGTCGGCCTGGAGCCTCGAGTCATCCTGGACCATGGGTCCCTGGGGTCCCGGCTGGACAAATGCCCGGGCGAACAACGATCCCCGGCCGGCGGTGCCGATGAACTGGATCGGCGAGCCGCTGCCGGCAACGTGGAACGAGCGCGAGGGCCAGGCCTCACCCCTGTTGCGCCGGGAGTTCACCCTTCCCGGGCCCGTGCGGCGCGCGGTGGTGTTCGCCTCCGCCCTGGGCATCTACGAGCTGCACCTCAATGGCCGGAAGGTCGGCGACCGGGCCCTCGCACCCGAGTGGACCGACTACCACCGGCGCGTGCAGTACCAGGGCTACGACGTCACCGGCCTGCTCGTGTCGGGTCCGAACGCGATCGGCGCGATGCTCGCCCCGGGCTGGTTCGCGGGCCAGCTGGGGCTCGGCGGAGACTTCCTGGCAATCAAGCGCGGCTTCTATGGAAGGCACCTGCGCTTCGCCGCGTACCTGCACGCGGAGCTCGAGAGCGGTACGGTTGTGAGCGTGACCACCGGGCCCGACTGGAAGGTGAGCATGGAAGGGCCGATCCGCTCCTCCGACCTGCTCGCCGGTGAGACGTACGACGCGCGCCGCGAGGTGCCGGGATGGGATCGACCAGGGTATGACGATTCCCGGTGGATCCCCGTGTTCTGTCGCATGGGTCCGGTGCTGTCCGCGCAGCCGAACGAGCCAATCCGGGTGGTCACCACCCTGGCGCCCGTCGCTCTCACCGAACCGTCCCCGGGGGTGTTCATCTACGACCTGGGCCAGAACTTCGCCGGGTGGGTGCGCATGCACCTCGAGGGCGAGCACGGGGCCGAGGTCCGGTTCCGGCACGCGGAGATGCTGGACGCCGACGGCCGCATCTACCGGGACAACCTGCGGCTGGATCCGAAGGACTCCCGGTCGGGCGCGCAGCAGGAGGACCGGTACGTCTGCCGGGGCAACGGCGAAGAGGTCTTCGAGCCCCGGTTCACCTACCACGGGTTCCGCTACGTGGAGGTCACCGGACTGGCCTACAAGCCGTCCCTCGAGGACCTCGAGGGGCGCGTCGTGCACTCGGACGCGACCGCTGCCGGCGAGTTCTCGAGCTCCAACGCGCTGCTGGACCGGATCATGCGCGCCATCGGGTGGACCCAGGACAGCAACCTGCACGGCGTTCCCACCGACTGCCCACAACGCGACGAGCGCCTGGGCTGGGCCGGCGACATCCAGGTGTTCTCCCAGGCCGCGATGTTCAACCGGGATATGGCCGGGTTCTTCACCAAGTGGCTGCGGGACCTCCGTGAGGGGCAGGCGGCCGACGGCCGGATACCCGATTTCGCGCCGCACGCCCTCGAGTCGGAAGTCAGGTTCAGCGGCAACCCCGGGTGGGGCGACGCGATCACCGTGATCCCGTGGCGGCAGTACGTGACCTACGGCGACCGGCGGATCCTCGAGGAAAGCTTCGAGAGCGCCCGGCGCTGGCTGGACTGGAGCGAGCGAGGCAACCCGGACCTGCTGTGGCGGTACCGGCAGCAGCTCACCCCCATATACGGCGACTGGCTCAACGCGGACACGTTCAAGGACATCCCGGGCCTCCCCCGCAAAGGCGGCGAGGTGCCCAAGGAGGTCTACGCGACCGCGTGGTTCGCGCACTCGGCGTCGCTCACGGCGCGCATGGCCGGGGTGCTCGGACGGACCGAGGACGAGCGACGTTACGCGGATCTCTCCAACAGGGTCACGGCGGCATTCAACCGGGCGTACGTTTCGAAGGACGGCAGGATCCGCGGCGACACGCAGGCCGGCTACGCGCTCGCTCTTTCCTTCGACCTGTTACCCGTCCGCCTGCGGCCCATCGCGGCACGGCGCATGGTCGCAGCCTTCAAGCGCTACCACGGCGCACTCTCCACGGGGTTCATCAGCACGGTGCGAATGATGAACGAACTCGTACGCTGGGGCTACGCGGGCGAGGCGTACCGGCTCGCGCTGCGGCGCGAGATGCCCTCCTGGGGCTACATGATCGACCACGGCGGCACCACGATCTGGGAGCGTTGGGACGGCTGGGTCGAGGGACGGGGGTTCCAGAACCCGTCCATGAACTCGTTCAACCACTACGCCATCGGCTCCGTGGGCGAATGGGTGTGGAGGACCGTGGCGGGCATCAACCCGTGCGAGGACGAGCCGGGGTGCCGGCGCGTGGAGATCCGGCCGGTGCCCGGCGGCGGGCTCACCGAGACCAGGGCCGTCTGGAGGACCATCAGGGGACCGGTGGGCGTGGCGTGGCAGGCGAGCAGGCAGGTGTTCGAGGTCGAGGTTTCAATCCCGCCGAACATGCGCGCTACGGTGGTGCTGCCGACGGCAGCGGGGTCCGTGGTGACCGAGGGGGCGGTGCCGGTCGCGAAGGCGCACGGAGTGCGCGTCCTGGGCCGCCGGCAGGGCACCATCCGCATGGACATCGGATCGGGCACCTACCGCTTCACGGTGATGCAGGGGAAGGCACGGGCGTGAAGTCCATCTCCCTGCGCCGAGGCTCAACCGCGCGCCCCGGCCAGCTCCCTGCCGATGCGTAGTACCTCGGCGACCATGGCGTCGAAATCCTCCCGCCGGCTGCGATGGTTGGTGATGGCCGCGCGCAGGGAATAACGGCCCCGCAGCCGGGTAGACGAGGGGGCGGCCACCCCACCCTCCTGCAGGCGGATCAGGAGCTCCTGGTTCAGCGCGTCGAGCTCCGGCCCGTCAAGGCCCGGGGCGCGATATCGGAAGCACACGATGTTCAGCGCCACGGGCGCCATCAGCTCGAGCTCGCTCTCGTGTTCAACCAGTGCGGCGAGGTGCCGGGCCTGAGCGACGTTCTGGGCGATGAGCCGGCCGAGCTTCGCAACGCCGTGCTCCTTGAGGTGCATCCAGGCCTTGAGCGCCCGAAATCCCCGCGACAGCTGCACCCTGTAGTCGCTGAACCACAGGCCGGCCGCAAGACCGCGCTCGCCGTGCACGAGGTACTCGGGCGTGAGCGAGAAGGCCTGCCGGTGCTGCTCCGGCTCGCGCACGAGCACGACGCCGATCTCGTAGGGCAGGTAGAGCCACTTATGGAAGTCGAAGGTGAGCGAGTCCGCGCGCTCTATACCGGCCACGAGGGACCGCAGCTCGGGCGACAGGCAGGTCAGGGCCCCGAAGGCGCCATCGACGTGGAACCACAATCGTTCGGCCACCGCGAGGTCCGCGAGCGCGGGCAGGTCGTCGATGGCCCCCGTGTTCACGGTACCGGCATTCCCGATGCGCGGTCAGCGGCAATCATCCGGGCGAGCGCCCCCGCGTCGACGGTGAAGTCGGCCCGAACGGGGGCCTGCCGCAGGCTGTCGGCACCTAAGCCGAGCAGCTCCACCGCCTTCTGGATCGAGCTGTGCGCCTCGCTCGAGGCATAGACCGCGAGCCGCTCGCCCGAGCCGGCCAAACCCCTCTGCCGCACGTCGAAGCCGGCACGGGCGCTGCGCGCCACGGCCAGGCCCACGAGGTTTCCCATCGAGCTGCCGCTCACCAGCAGCCCGCTCGCAGAGGCGGGGAAGCCCGTCATCTCGCGGCACCACGATAGAACTTGCTCCTCCACGTACACCGAGGAGTGCTCGCCGCCGCCAAGGTTCGAGTTCAACCCTGCGGCGAGCATCTCTGCGAGCATGGCGAGCGGCGTGCCCGTGCCGATGACCCAGCTCCAGAACCGGGGATGGTAGCTGCCCATGGGGTACGGCAGGACCAGCTCGCGGAAGGCCTGGTAGGCAGCCTCGGCTCCCTGCCCCTCCCTGGGCAGGGGCTCGCGCGCGGTCTCCAGCCATCCCATCATGTCGTCGACCATCCGGTGGCCGAGCTCGCGCATCGCACGCCAGTCCTTGGGGTCGAGGGTCTCCGCGGGGACGAGGTTCGCCGCCACGTTGTTCTCCACGGTGCCATCCTCCACTGCGTACAAAGTAGCGAGCCGGAGCACCCACGGCCACCGGCTGCGGCTCAGGACTCGAACCGCGTGAACCTGCGTCTGCCCGCCCGCAGCACCCCGGGACGCATCGGCGCGAGCGGGTCGTCGAGACGCGTGCCGTCAAGACGGACGCCGCCCTCCTTCACCAGGCGACGGGCCTCGCTCGAAGAGCCGGCAGCACCGATGCGCACGAGTGCCGCTGCCACGGTCTCGCCGGGCACCAGCCGGTGCGCGGGCATCGTGTCCGGCGCCTCGCCCCTGCTGAACACTCGTTCGAATGCCTGCGCTGCCCTGTCCGCTTCTTCGGGCGAGTGGAATCGCGCGGTGACCTCGCAGGCGAGCCGCGCCTTGGCGGTCATCGGGTGACCCGCGAGCAAGGCTTCAACCTGCGGGGCCGGGAGCGTCGTGAGCAGGGTGAAGTACGTACGCATGGCTTGGTCAGGGAGGCTCATGAGCTGTCCAAACATCTCCTGCGCGGACGACTGGAGCGGAATGTGGTTGCCGAGCGACTTGCTCATCTTCATCTTCCCGTCCGTGCCCGGAAGCAGTGCGACGATGACCGCCACGTTCGGGGCCAGGCCGCAGGCCTCCATCAGCCGGTGCGACGCGGTGACGATGTTCAAGAGCTGGTCCGAGCCGCCGACCTGCGCGTCGGCCCGCAGCTCGCAGGCGTCCCAGGCCTGGAGGATCGGGTAGAAGGTTTCCTGCAGCCGGATCGGCTCGCCCCGGTTCCACCGGGCCTTGAAGTTGTCCCTGCCCACGAGCTGCTGGACCGTGAACCGGGATGCCAGGCCGGCGAACTCCTCCAGACCGATCCGGGACAACCACTCGTCGTTGAACGCCACCGGGGTACGTGCGGGGTCCAGGATCCGGAACGCCTGCCCTCGCGCTTGTCCGAAGGATCGCCCACGAGGGACGTGAAGGTTCCCACGACGACGGTCACCTCGTGGCCGAGGTGCAGGTCCGCAGTCCTCGGGTAGAAGCCGCAGTAAACGCGGAGCGGACGCCCCTCTTTCGCCGCGGCCTCGAGACGCTGGCCAAGTTCTGCGCTCATTGCAGTCGCGAGGCCGGGGTCGCCGTACGCGGTGCCCTGCATCAGCAACGTGACCTGCTCCGCGATGTTCCTGTCCATGCGACCCTCCTTCCGATCGGAAAAAAGAAGGCCCCCGGGCCGGAGCCCAAGGGCCTGTTCGTTCCTCGAACGATTCCCCTACGGCGACAGCCGACGGCCGGTCTCCAAGCGGGGATAATACGAGAGGTTCGAAAAACTTCGGTTCGCGGTCAGGCTCTGCATCGTGCACGTACAATGCGCCATGCCCGCGCGACGGTCAATCGCCCGAGCTCACCTTTGGATCACGACTACAGCGAGGAACCCTTGCAGCTTGCCCTATGCCGCGAGCAAGCTTAGAATCTGCCGCAACACCATGCAGCTTACCCCCGAGCAGGAAAAAGTCATTGCGCATCGAGGCGGCGATCTGCAGATCGTCGCGTGCGCGGGCGCCGGCAAGACAGAGGCGATCTCCCGCCGGGTCGCGAGCCTTCTGCACGACGGGGTGGAGCCACGCGCGATCATCGCGTTCACATTCACCGAGAAGGCCGGCTCGGAGCTGAAGGAAAGGATCTACCGCCGGACCGAGGAGCTTTCAGGCCGCGAGGTCCTGGACCGGCTCGGTCCGATGTTCGTGGGCACCATCCACGGCTGGTGTTTCCATATGCTGCAGGACTGCGTGCCGCATTTCGGCAACCACGAGGTTATCGACGAGCACCGGCATGCGGCGTTCCTCAGCCGGGAGGTGCGCTCGCTCAACCTGAAGGAGCTGGGGAAGGGACGGCATTGGGCCGGCATCCAGGAATGGACCAGGCTCGTCGACGTGATCGGCAACGAGCTGATGACACCCCGGATGATCGAGGATTCCGGCCTCGGGGAACGGTTCAAGAACTATATCGATCTCATGGAGCGATTCCACTTTCTGACCTTCTCCAGCATCATTTCGCAGGCTGTTGCCGAGCTGGGAAAACCAGAGGTTCACCGGCGGGTGTGCGGGCCCCTCCGCCACCTCGTTGTGGACGAGTACCAGGACATCAACCCCGCCCAGGAGCGCCTGATCCAGCTGCTGTCCCGGCCGCCGGTCCAGCTCTGCGTGGTGGGCGATGACGACCAGGCGATCTACCAATGGCGCGGGTCCGACGTGCGAAACATCGTGAGCTTCGCGAAGCGCCGCGGGAGCGTCGAGGTGGTGAAGCTCCTGGAGAACCGCAGGAGCCGGCCCCTGATCGTGGAGACTGCCGCGCAATTCGCACGCAGCATACCGGACCGGCTGCCCAAGAAGATGCGCACCGTGCGCGGCGCATCGGGCCCGATGCTCAGCGTCTGGAGAGCGACAACCGATATCGAGGAAGGCGAGATCATCGCCGACACCGTGGAGGCGCTCTCGCCAAAAGGATTCCGGTTCGCAGACATCGCCATTCTGCTGCGGTCGGTTCGAACCGCCGGCCGGCCCATCTTCGACGCCTTGGCGCGCCGCGGCATCCCCATTGCCTGCGGCGGACGCACGGGATTGTTCGTCCACCCGGAAATCGACGCCATCGGGCGGATGTACACGCTCATCGCGGGGTTCGACGAGTGGAGGACCGAATCGCATGGCCCGGGCGAACCCATCGACGTCGTTGCGGTTTCAGAGAACCTGGCGAAACAGTTCCCGCGTGGCAGAACGGCGCCCGAAATCGAGGGGTTCATCACGG
>JAPLSM010000355.1 GCA_026398635.1 Spirochaetota bacterium
CGGAAGAGTATTTCGCCATCCTCGGAGAAGTGATGGGCATGACGGCATTCCCCCTCGACATCATCGAGCTCGAGAAGGTGGATGCTGAAACCGCGGAGGGGATTCGCCGCCGGGGGAGAATCGTCCATGAAGGAAAAGGAAACCGCTGAGCTGGTCGGCGTCATCGAAAAGAACCTCCGCACCCTCAATCGGCTGCGATCTTCCCTATCGTCGGCGCTTGCCAATGATGTGCGGATCCTCGGCAGGACGGCGAATGCCGCCCTGATCGTCGCAGGGCTTCTCGACAACTACTACACCTGCCTGGAAACGGTCTTCCTGCGGATATCACATTTCTTCGAGAACGAGTTGTCTTCGGACCACTGGCACTCCGACCTGCTCGAGAAAATGACCATCCACATCGAAGGGGTCAGGATCCCTGCCGTCTCCGAATCCAACCAGGGAAACCTGATTGAACTGCTGAAGTTCAGGCACTTCCGGCGATACTATTTCGAGGTCGAATACGATTGGGACCGGCTCGATTTCCTTGTCAAGAAGCTCGAGCAGGCCCATCCCATGGTGCAGGCGGACATGGAGCGCTTTCTGAAATTCCTGCGCGCGCTTTGACCGCGGTTCAACCGCGCATGCACCGTATGCGGTAGATTTCGATCGCTTTCTCCGGCGCCTTCGGATCGCGGATTTCATCAAAGAGCTTCGCCGCGAGCGGAAAATCCCCTGCGTGGTACTCGTACACTCCTCGTTCGATGGCTGCCGGTCAGGATGAACCGACCGCGCCTTCCGCTTTTGTCGACCATTCCCTGGATGTATGAGAGCAAAGCCGGGAGACGTTGCACTTCATCCAGGATGCTGCCGTCTTCCATTTGCCCGAGAAATCCTCGTGGATCAGCTTCGGCTGCAACCCGTACATCCGGGTCCTCCAGGGAAAAGTACGGTTTGTCCGGAAATGTCATCCTGGCCAGCGTAGTCTTGCCCGATTGGCGGGGTCCCAGGATGGTCACCACGGGATACTCGGCGGCGGACCGGACCAATTCTTCTGCGATGTCTCGAGTGATCATTGTGCGATAATGATGCAATTGCTATGCAAAACGCAAGCCAAAAGTCCGATTTGCACGATTCTCGGTCTTGGTGCAGGACTTCATGCCGTCCAAGAGCGGAACCGCAGAACTTCCGGCACCGAGAAGTGTTCTGGTGTGAACCCCCCGCCCCGATGATCGCCTGCTGTCACCTCTTCGGGCCGTCTTACAATCGCCGGACACCACGGATTTCCCATGATCCGCTCCCCGCGCATCCTGTTGATAGCTCCCCTTCATATAATGGCCGCCCCAGAGTACTTTTCCTGTGCAAGACTAATAAACACCGAGGAGTCAAATGAAGACATTCTTGGCCAGATTACGACGTTCGACCGCATGATCTTCCGCGGTCACCTGCTGAGGGCGGCGTGGAAATGCCTTCAAGATACTTGACAAGCGATTCGATCAAGGCAGGCAATTCCTGGTGAAGGAGAACGTGTGATGAAGGACCGATCCGACCCGGCTCCCCCAGCCGACGCGAAATACGCAACCATATTCGAGCACTCCGCGGTATCGCTCTGGGAGGAGGATCTCTCGAGACTGCGGTCGAAACTCCATGATATGAAGACCAGCAGCAATTTCAGCCTGCGCGCCCACCTGGCTGCCCATCCCGAGTTCGTGCTGGAAGCTGTCGGCCTGATCGACGTGACCGACGTGAACCTGGCGACCCTCCACCTTTTCGAGGCTGACCGCAAGGAGCAGCTTCTCGGCCCGCTCCCCCAGGTACTGGACGCGATTTCCCAGGTGGCACTCGGCGATACGATCCTTGCGATCGACGAGGGAAAAACCGACATCGAGGCTGAATCCACCGCCCTCACCCTGAAGGGGAAGAAGCTCTCGCTCATCGTGAAAACCCACATACCCTTGGCCGACGCCGGCTATCCCTGCATGCTTGTCAGCCTCATCGACATCACGGCACGAAAGCAGGCCGAGGACGAGCTGCGAACGGCGAAGGAGTTTGCCGAGAACCTGATTCATACGGCGAACGTCATGGTCCTGGGCCTCGATCTCGAAGGGCGGGTGACGATTTTCAACACGGTCGCGGAGGAGGTCACCGGGTACGCGCGCACGGAGCTTATGAACCGCAGCTGGTTCGAAACGGTCGTGCCGAAAGAGCGGTATCCGGAAGTGTGGAGAGAGTTCGAAAAGCTCACGCATGAGGGGAGCACCGGCACGTTCGAAAACCCCATCCTCACGAAGTCGGGGGAAGAGCGGTACATCGTGTGGCAGAACAGACTGATCCGGGAGAGCGACCGGGTGACGGGGACCCTTTCGTTCGGCATCGATATCACCAGCCGTCGGCGAATGGAACAGGACCTTGCCTGGGAACGAACCCTTTTTTCCACGCTGATGGAGCATCTTCCCGATCACATCTACTTCAAGGACAGGGCGAGCCGTATCATCCGGGCCAGCAGGTCGGACGCGCTCGCGCTCGGACTCGACGATCCGTTGCTGGAAATCGGCAAGACTGACGCAGACTTTTTCTCGGCCGAGCATGCGCAAAAGGCGTTTGAGGATGAACAGCGGATCATCCACACGGGAGAGCCACTGGTTGACATCGAGGAGAAGGAGACGTATTCGGACCGGCCCGACACCTGGGTCAACACGACGAAAATGCCGCTGCGCGACCCGGCCGGCAGCATCGTGGGTATCTTCGGAATCTCGCACGATATCACCGCACGGCGGCAACTAGAAGAGAAAAACCAGCTGCTTGCGACTCTCGTCGAGTCCGCAGACGATGCCATCATAGGTCAGGATCTGGACCGCAGGATCACCGTGTGGAACCAGGGGGCTGAACGTCTCTACGGGTACTCCGCCGAGGAAATGATCGGCACGCTGATGTCACCCTTGATTCCTCCCGAGCGTGAAGACGAAGCGCGGCTGATCATGGAACGGCTCATGCGCGGCGAGCGGATCACGAACTTCGAAACAACCGCGCTGCGCAAGGACGGCTCGAAAATCATGGTCTCCTTCACCTTTGCCCCCATCCGCGACACGCAGGGAAGGATAGTGGGGATAGCGTCAGTGGCACGGGATGTCACGGCAGAGAAGGCGCTGCAGGCGCAGGTCAACCGGGCCCAACGGCTGGAGAGCCTCGCCGTGCTCGCCGGAGGAGTCGCTCACCAGTTCAACAACATCAACACCATCGTCAAGGGGTATCTGGACCTGATGCGGTCCGAGAAAAGCCTGACGGCCCGGCTTGCGTCCTACGTGGAGGCAGCCTGCATGGGCGTACAGAAGGCGGTGGACATCACCGATCGTCTCCTGGCCTTGACCGAACCGGGCGGCTCTTCGCACACCCTCCGGCTCGATGTCCTAGCGCGAACCCTGCTTCCACTCCATGAGAAGAGGATCGAGGAAGAGAAGGTCCGGCTCGTGCTCGACCTCGTCGAGACCCCGTTGGTCCAGGGCGACGAGGTGCGCCTGAAGTTCGTGCTCTCAAGCCTGATCGGCAACGCGCTGGACTCGCTCCTGGATCGGCCCGTGCGGATGGTAAGCGTCAGAACGGGAAGCACGAAGGATGCCGCCTGGTTCGAGGTGGAGGATTCCGGCTGTGGCATTCCGGAGGAAGACCTGCCCCGGATCTTCTCTCCGTTCTTTTCCGCGAAGGGGGAATGGGCACCGACCGGTTCGTCGCAAGCCAGGCTGAAGGGGGTGGGGCTGAGCCTCGCCATCAGCAGCACGACGGTCTCCGAGTACGGCGGCAGGATCGATGTGCAAAGCACGAAGGGGGCGGGGTCGACCTTCAGGGTCGTGATGCCATTCGCACGGCAGACTGCCTAGATGATCCGGGTCGCCGAGCTGTTCACGACCGAGGAACGGGGCCTGCAGGCCCTCTCGCTCCAGTGCGGGGTGACGTCCGTCATTGGCGCGATCGATTTCCGTTCCCGCCCGGGCCTTCCGCCCGACGGGCAGCCCTGGAGTCGAGCGTCGCTCGCCCGGATGAAACGAGCCTATGAGGACGCGGGCACTCGGGCCGGGAGCAGGAGCTCGCGGTGGTGAGCGAGCTGGTCACGAACATGGGTGAACTCGGCATCCCGGTGTGGTGCTATGAGTGGATGCCCGTGCTGAACTGGGTGCGCACCTCGACCGTGGTGCCCGCGCGCGGCGGCGCGCTGGCCACGGGCTTCGACCTCTCG
>JAPLSM010000414.1 GCA_026398635.1 Spirochaetota bacterium
GAGCTGTGCGGCCTCGCCAACGCGACCGGCAGCGACGTCCGCTCGTTCTGCGCCGGGCCCGTGCACGGCCTCCTGCAGGCGGCGTCCCACATCCGCGCAGGATCGTTCCGCCGGGTCGTCGTCGTCGCCGGGGGCGCCACGGCCAAGCTGGCCATGAACGCGAAGAAGCACCTCGAGAAGGGGCTGCCCGTGCTCGAGGACTGCCTGGGTGCCTTCGCCGTGCTCCTGGACGGCGAGGCCGCGGCCGGTCTCCTGGTGCGGAACGACCTCGCCGGGATACTCCGAATCGGGTCGGGCTCCTCGCCCCAGGCGGTCATCCAGGATCTTGTGGCCGAGCCTCTGGAGCGGGCCGGCCTCGCCTTCTCCGACATCGACTGCTACGCCCCCGAGCTGCAGAACCCCGAGATCACCGAGGCCGCGGGCGCGGGGAACGTCACCCTCGCGAACCTCAAGATGATCGCCGCCATGGCGGTGATGAAGAAGCAGATCGCCCGGGAGGAGATGGACGCCTTCATCGCTCGCCACGGTACCACGGGCTGGGCGCCGACCCAGGGGCACATCCCGTCGGGCATCCCCGCGCTCGGCTGGTTCCTGGTGTGGGCGCGGGCGGGAACGCTGCGCCGGGGCATGCTGATCGGGAAGGGCAGCCTCTTCCTCGGCCGCATGACCGGGCTTTTCGACGGTGTCTCGCTCTTGCTGGAGGCGTGGAGCCGGAGCCCGGCCCCGACGCCGGCGGCCGTCGCCGCGGGGACAACCGGGGCGCGGGCAGCGGCGGCGAAGCGCCTGCGCGTCGGCCTCACGATCCCCGGGTCCGAGAGCGGCGCCGGGGAGCTCGCGCGCGGCGCCGAGGCTGCTGGGTCACTCGACGTGTCGATCGAGCCGGTGCTGTTCGGCGCCGACGGAGGAGAGGCGGCGCAGGCCCAGCGGGACATGGAGCGGGCCCTCGCCGAGGGCGCGATCCAGGCGGCGGTCACCTTCCACTACCCGTTCCCCATCGGAATCGCCACGGTCGGGCACCTCAAGGCTCCCGGCAGCGGCCGGGACCTCTTCATCGCCACGACCACCGGCACCGCGTCCGCGGACCGGGTGGAGGCCCTGGTGCGGAACACCATCGCCGGTGTCGCGGCTGCGAAGGCCTTCGGGATGCCCGATCCTTCCGTGGGGTTCCTGAACCTCGACGGCGTATCGCGTGCGCTCAGGGTGGTCCAGGGACTCGCGGCGAACGGGTACGCGATCCGTGTCGCGGGTTCGTCACGAGGGGACACCCTGCTTCGGGGCAACGACGTTCTCGCGGGCACCGTGGATGTCCTGGTCTGCGATTCGCTCACCGGCAACGCGATCGTGAAGATGCTGGCCGCCTACCCGACGGGCGGCAGGCTCGAGGTCACGGGATCGGGCTACGGCCCGGGCGTCGGCGACGGGGCCGCACCGGTCGGCATCATCTCGCGCGCGACCGGAGCGACCGTCGTCGCGAACGCGATCCTCCTGATGGCGAAGATGGTCCGGTCCGGCCTGGCCCGGATCTTCGCCGACGAGAAAGCGCGCGCGGAGCAGGCTGGGCTCGCCGCGCTCCTCGCGGGTTCCGCCGCCCCGACCGGGGAAGAACGCCGGGGGCCCGCAGCCGCCGCAGCCGCGCCCGCCGCGGGGGGTCCCGCGAAGAAGACCGTGCACCACGAGATCGGCGGGGTGGATGTTCTGCAGATCGACGCCGCGGTCGCGCTCCTCGCCTCCCGCGGCATCTACGGCGAGCCGGCCATGGGCTGCACGGGACCCGTGGTGCTCGTGGCGGACGAGGACGCGGCCGCCGCGGCCGCGTACCTCGCGGAAGCGCGCCTGATCTAGGCTGGGCGCCTGGACATCCATGTCCGCGCCCAGCTTGAAGCCGTCCGTGGCTTAGGAGGGGGTATGGGAACACGGTTTGCCTTCGACTTCGAGAAGTGCACGGAATGCCGACGCTGCATGACGGCCTGCTCGGTCGTGAAGATCGGGGTCGTGCGCATGGCCGACTCACGGATCGACATCGTCAGGCGCTGGCCCGAGCTGCCCGAGATCCGCGTGTGCCGGTTCGACGACTGCGACGACCACCCCTGCATCGCCTCCTGCCCCGTGGAGGCGATCTCGGAGGCGGGCGGGATCGTCGCCATCGACCGGGAGGCGTGCACGGGGTGCGAGGCCTGCGTGGATGCCTGCTCTTACCACGCCATCCGAATGAATGAAGGGACCGCGATGAAGTGCGACTTCTGCGCCGGGGACCCGGAGTGCGTGAAGGCCTGCGTCACGGTCGCGATCGCGAAGGGAGGGGCGTGAGCCATGGCCAGCAGCATGTTCGACACCCTCGTGCGCATCGACTGCACCGCTGCTAAGGCCGCCTCCTTCGCCGTCGGTCCCGACCTCAAGAAATACCTCGGGGGCATGGGGTACGGCACCCGGATCCTCGTCGACGAGGTCGATCCCCGGATCAACCCCCTGTCCGAAAAGAACAAGATCGTCCTCACGGTCGGGCCGCTCACCGGCACCACGGCACCGATGTTCCCCCAGGCCTGCATCGTCACCAAGTCGCCGCTCTCGGGCACCATCCTCAACTGCTACGCGGGCGGCTTCCTCGGGGCCGAGATCAAGTTCTGCGGCATCGACGGGCTCGTCCTCGAGGGTCGGGCGCCCGAGTGGAGCCTGATCCTCGTCGAGGACGGCCGGGTGAGCTTCCACGACGCGAAGCCCGTGATGGGGAAGGGCACCACCGAGACCGAGAATTTCATGAAAGAAAAGTTCGGCAGCGAAGCGCGCACGCTCTCCATCGGCAGGGCCGGGGAGAAAGCCGTGGCCATGGCCAGCATCTTCTCCGAGACCCGCACGTTCGGCCGCGGCGGCTCGGGGGCAGTGCTCGGGTCCAAGCGGATCAAGGGCATGGCGTTCAAGGGCACCCGTGCGGTCGACGTCGCTGACCGGGCCGGCTTCGCGGCCCTCGTCGCCCGCAACATGGACGTCCTCAAGGCCGCCTGCGCCGACGACCACAACCTCGTGGGTATGTTCTCCCGCGTGGGCACGGGCGCCGGCATGGGCCTGGTGAACCGCAAGGGCGGTATGGCCACGAGGAACCACGAGTACGGCGTGTTCCCCGAGGGCTCCGAGATCGACGGGTGGGCGTACGCGAAGAAGTACTACACCCGTGCCATCTCCTGCTTCGGCTGCCCCGTGCACTGCGGCATGCTGCACAAGTTCCGCAAGCGGGACAATACGGAATCGTGGCTGCGCGGGCCCGAGTACGAGACCATGTTCTCGCTGGGCTCCGAGGTCATGAACTCGGACCCCGTCACCCTCGCCGAGGCGAACCAGCTCTGCGAGGACTACGGCATGGACACCCTGACCGTGGGCGTGACCATCGCGTGGGCCCTCGAGATGGGCGAGAAGGGGATCCTGAAGGACCCGCAGCTTTCCCTCGCCTTCGGCAACAGCGATGCGATTCTCGGGCTGATCCGGAAGATCGGCGAGCGGGAGGGCATCGGTGACCTGCTGGCTGACGGCCCCAAGAAAGCCGCCGAGAAAACCGGCAAGGGCAGCCTCGCGGTGGCCATGCAGGTGAAGAACTCCGGCTTCGCAGCCTGGATGCCCCGGCGCATGAAGGGCGTCGCCCTTGCCTTCGCCACCTCCAACCGTGGGGCGTGCCACAAGCGCGCGCCCATCGGCGACGAGATCATGGGGAAGCTGGACATGGACTCCTACGAGGGCAAGGCGCCGATCGTCAAGGGGATCCAGGACACGGTGAACGCGATCTTCACGTTCGTCGCCTGCCGGTTCCACGAGTTCGTGACGCCCAAGGAGATGTACCCCGCCCTGCTCGAAGCGGCCACCGGCCAGAAGCTCACCCTGGACGAGCTCGTCACAGTGGGTGAACGGATCTGGAACCTGGAGCGCCTGTTCAACCTCGGGGCCGGCTTCGGCCGCAAGGACGACACCCTTCCGGACCGGTGCTTCGAGCCGATCAAGGGCGAGGCATCCCAGGGCGCGGTGATCACCCACGAGGCCTTCGACCGA
>JAPLSM010000369.1 GCA_026398635.1 Spirochaetota bacterium
TACTCGAGCAGGCCGAGCCGGGAGTCGAAGCGCAGCAGGTGGTGGTGCCAGGCCCGGGGCAGCAGCTGGCGTATGCCCGTCACCGTGAAGGGGAGCCGCCGTCCGCCGGGCAGGGTGAAGAGGCCGCCCGCCTCCCAGACCAGCCGCCGGTCTCGGAAGACCGCGCGCAGCGCCTGGGCCGCGACCCCGCCGCCCTCGCGCACCCCACCCTCCCAGGACAGCACGGTCTCGCCGTTGGCGAGGGTGGCGGGGTGCAGCCAGAACTCGATCGTGAAATCGCCCCACACCGATCCCGGGGAGAAGAGGCTGTCCGGCGGTCCCGCGAGCGTGACACCGTCGCCCCGGGACTGGAACGCGGCGCCCCCCGTGCCGATCGCAGCCGCAGCCTCGACGATCAGCGGACCGGCCGAACCGGAACCCGAGAAGCGCCAGGCGCCCGCCGCGTCGCCTTCGGAGGCCCGGTCGAAATGGAGGAGGAGCTCCGTGTCGGCGTCCGCCCGGTATGAGCCCTGGTCGAGCGTGAGGTCCTGGAACCCCCATCTGCCGGGGACGGACACCACGCCGTCGTACGCGCCCATGTCGCGCCACAGCTGGTCCCTGCCCAGCTCGAGGGATTGCTCGAGGCCGGGCGCGGATGCGGCGCACAGCAGGCCGGCGAGGAGGGAAATGGTCCGGACCCGGTTCAGTACCATATTAAGTTACATTCATATTATATTCGGCTGATTAGGGCCATTCCATTGAACGCTCTTTCCGACCTCGCGAGCCACGACTACCCCGACCGGCCGGGCGTCTACATCTGGAAAGACGCCGAAAGCACCCCGATCTACGTGGGAAAGGCCCGCAGCCTGCGCAACCGGCTGCGCTCGTACTTCGCCGGGGGCAGGGACATCAAGACCCGGTTCCTCCTCGAGCGGGCCGCCGACATCGAGCTGATCGTGACCGCCACGGAGTACGAGGCGCTGCTGCTCGAGAACAACCTCATCAAGCGGTGGCGGCCGAAGTATAACATCACCCTCAAGGACGGCAAGACGTACCCGGTCATCCGGATCACGGCGGACGAGTTCCCCCGGGTGTTCCGCACCCGTCGCATCGTGTTCGACGGGTCCGAGTACTTCGGACCCTACCCCAAGCCGCAGCAGATCGACACGTACCTGCGGCTGATCGAGAAGTACTTTCCGCTGCGGCGGTGCCGGGGGCCGCTGAAAGGCCGGTCGGCGCCCTGCCTGAACTACCACATGGGCCGTTGCAGCGCGCCGTGCGCGCTTAAGATCGACCGTGAGGGCTACGCCCGGATCGTCGACGAGGTGCGCGCGCTGCTTTCGGGCAGGAGCCGCGAGCTGGTGCGCGAGCTGAAGCAGAAGATGAAGGACACCTCCGAGGCCCTGGACTTCGAGCGCGCGGCGGTGCTGCGCGACCAGGTGGCGGCCATCGAGGAAGTGAGCGAAGGCCAGTCCGTCGAGCGGATCGAGGGCGGGGACTGGGACTACGTCGCGCACGTCGCGGGACCGGCGGCCGCTCCCGTCCCCGCCACAGAAGGCGCCGCCGCGGGCGAAAGCGCGGCCGAGGGCGCCACGGTCGTCGTCCTGCAGGTGCGCGGCGGCAAGCTCCTGGGCAAGGAGGTCTTCCGGATCGGGGAGTGGGGGCCCGAGGAGGAGTCCTTCTCCCAGTTCCTCTCCGATCATTATGCCGGCGTGCGCACGTTCCCCGAAGAAGTCCTCGTGGACTCTCCCGTGGACGAGGAGAGCCTGTCCGCGTACCTGCGCGAGCTGGCCGGACGGCCGGTGGCCGTGCGCATGCCCCAGCGGGGCAGGCACGCGGAGATGATCGCGCTGGCGCGGGAGAACGCCCGGGAGGAGCTGGCCCGGGCCGCGCGCAGCGTGGAGAAGGATGCGGCGCTCGAGCGCTTGGCCCGCGACCTCGGGCTCGATCCCCCGCTGCGGCGTATCGAGGGATTCGACGTCGCGCACCTCGAGGGGCAGGACACCGTGGCCTCCATGGTCTCCTTCCTCGACGGCCGGCCGGACCGGAAGCAGTACCGGATCTTCAACATCCGCAGCCTGCGCCAAGGGGCGGTCGACGACTTCGAGTCGATCCGCGAGGCGGTCGCCCGGCGCTACACCAGGGTGCTGAACGAGGG
>JAPLSM010000392.1 GCA_026398635.1 Spirochaetota bacterium
GTGACCACTTTCAGGCCGAGCTCGGGCGCTATCTGGCGCGCGAGGATGGCAGCCGCGGCGAAGGGGATGGCGTAATGCACGTGCAGGATCTGCAGCCGGTGCGTACGGGCCACCTCCACCATCTTTGCGGTGAGGGTGAGGCTGTGGGGGAACTGCTTCAGCAGGGGGTGGTCGTCCTGGTCCACCACGTGGAAGCAGACCCGGGGCGGCAGTTCGCGGAGGCGCAGCGGGCTCGCGTAGCTGATGAAGGAGATGTCGTGGCCCCTCTCGGCGAGGTGCTTGCCCAGCTCGGTGGCGACCACGCCGCTGCCGCCGGCCGTGGGGTAGCAGACGATTCCGATGCGCACCTTTAGGCCTCCTTCGCCCTTGGTGAGTGCTCGACCTGGGTCGGCGTGTGGTAGATGCGGCTGCCCGGCGGTACCGAGGAGGTGAGCCACACGTTGCCGCCGATGATCGAGCCGCGGCCAATCACCGTTTCGCCGCCGAGGATCGTGGCTCCCGCGTAGACCGTGACGTCGTCCTCGAGGGTGGGATGGCGCTTGCGGTTGGCGAGCTCCTTCTGCACGCTCAGGGCGCCGAGGGTGACGCCCTGGTACAGCTTCACATTGTCGCCGATCACGGTGGTCTCGCCGATCACGACGCCCGTGCCGTGGTCGATGAAGAACGAGTCGCCGATGAGCGCACCCGGGTGGATGTCGATGCCGGTCTTGCCGTGGAGGTACTCGCTCATCATCCGGGGGATCATGGCGACGTTGCGCACCCACAGCTCGTGGGCGATGCGGTGCACCATGATGGCCTCGACGCCGGGGTAGGAGAGGATGACCTCCTCCGACGAGCGGGCTGCCGGGTCGCCCCGGTTGGCCGCCTCGACGTCGCGGCTCACCTTCCGGCGGATCTCGGGTATCTTCTCGAGCAGGTCGTGCACCAGCTCCTCGGCCTCGCCCCGGCAGTCCTCGTGCCGGGCGCAATCTTTCACGATCCGGCAGGTGTAGCGCAGGCTTCGCTCCGCCTCGGCGCTGAGCGCCCGGAAGACCGCGGAGACCTTGGCGCCGATGGCCCACCGCAGGCCGGCCAGGTCGAGGTTCTGCTCGGCCCGGAAGCCCGGGAAGACCAGGGATTCGAGGTCCTCGACGATCCGCGCGACGCTCTGCTGCGATGGCAGGTTCGGTCCTTCCAGGTGGTTGATGCCGCCGATGTCCCGGTAGGACTCGAGGATCCCGTCCACCACGCGATCGAGGCTGGGTGTCATCGCGGTTAAGATAACGGCGCCGGCTCCTTTGTACAAGGAGAACGGATGGCATACACTCCCGGCCATGGTCGCACTCATCGTCGCGCTCGTCGCACAGTTCTGCTGTCAGTTCTTCAAGGTCGGGTACTATTGGATCGCCCGGGGACGCTTCGACCCGCGCTGGCTCACCTCGGCCGGCGGCATGCCGAGCGCGCACGCCGCGTTCGTCACCGCCCTTGCGGTCTTCGTCGGTCTGCGCTCGGGCTTCGGTTCCGACATCTTCGCGGTGTCCGCGGTGTTCGCGTCCATCGTCGTCTACGACGCCTACCGGCTGAGGGGCACGGTCGAGCGCCACGCCCGGGTGCTGCAGGCCCTGGTTGCCGCGCACCCCGGCGTCACCTCCGAGGAGCTCCACGACATGGTGGGCCACACGCTGCCCGAGATCGTCGTCGGCGTCGCCGCGGGCGGCGGCATCGCACTAGCCGCCTGGCTGATCCTGCGCTGAGGGACCGTGTCGGCCGGGGCCGGCCGGCTCCTCAGATCTGCTTCAGGATCAGCTCTTCCAAGCCGCGCTTGGGCACGTGGTGGGTGCCATCAGGCTCCCGCCAGTACTTGATGGAGCCGCCCGGCGCGAGGTCGTCGAGTACGACCTTCTCCACGGGCTTTCCGAGCGCGATGACCAGCGCGACCGCGAGGGTGTCCGGCAAGCCGAGCCGGCGTGCCAGCTCTTCCCGCTTCATGGAGGCGAACATGCACCCGCCGAGACCTCGCTCGATGGCGCCGAGGAGGATGGTCTGGGCCGCGATGCCCAGGTCGATGTCCGACACCTGGACCCTCGCCGTCTGGGTGATGGTCAGGTCGCGGAGCACCACGACGTACGCGGTGGGCCGTTCGTGCACCGGGGGACCCTTCCACTCCGGCAGGTAGGTGGCCCAGGCGAGCGTTTCGTACACGAGGGCGTTGCCCTCCGCCGAGCACGACAGCACGTACTTCAGGGGCTGCAGGTTGCCGCCCGACGGCGTGGTTCGCGCCAGGCCCACGAGGTCGCGGAGCACGGTCGCGGGGATCGTGTGAGTCCCGTCGAAGCGCCGGTAGCTCCTGTTGGCGATCACGAGGTCCTTGAACGTCATGCATCCATCATACCACAATGCC
>JAPLSM010000129.1 GCA_026398635.1 Spirochaetota bacterium
CTGGGCAACACCCAGCGCATGTACCGGCAGACGAGCGGCGAGCTGGTGGAGCGTATCGAGAGCGACTGGGAGATGGTCGAGCGCATCCGCGAGGGCAAGGAGATGCTCGAGAGCCGCAACCGCGATATCATGGGCCTGGCGGGGCGCCTCCTCGAGAGCGCACGCCAGCAGGCGTCCACCGTCGGCCAGCTCATCGTGAGCCTGGCGGAGGCCGGCAGCGCCGAGGCGAAGGTCGTCGTGAAGGAGAAGGACGTGCTCGGCTACACCGAGCAGGTCGACCGGCTCATCACGAGCTTCAACATGCAGATCCAGCAGACGCTCGGTGACATGGACGAGCTGTGGAGCCGGACCATCGTCATCCGCAAGGCGGTGAGCCAGATCATCGGCATCGCCGAGAAGACGCACATGCTCTCGCTCAACGCCTCGATCGAGGCGGCCAAGGCGGGAGTGGCGGGCAAGGGGTTCGCCGTGGTCGCCCAGGAGATCCGCAAGCTCGCGGACCTCACGCGCACCGTGTCGGACAACGTCAGCGCGGTCATCCGGGACTCGAACCGCGGCGTCGAGAAGATGCTCGGCCGCATCAAGAGCCTCGGCACGGGGTTCACCGAGATCGTGAAGTCCAGCGACGCGACCCGAGTAATGATCGCGGACAACTCGCGGGCGCTCGAGGGGGTCTCGAAGGCACACCGGGACATCCAAGACGGGCTCGCGGGCGTCGACACGCTCATCCGTTCGATCCTCGAGGTGTCCTCCGAGCTGCGCCAGATGACGGACCGGCTCGCCTCGGCGTTCTCCTGGTTCGGCGAGACGCTGAAACTGAAGGAGGAGTCGATCGCGGGCATTCCGGCGGCGGCAAGTGGGTCCCCGCCGGCTCCGCCGGCCTGATCAGCCCGACAGGACCATCCATTCCGCCTCGGCGGCGAGCTCGTTGCCGACGTACGCCTTGCCTGCCTGCTTGACGGCCGTTTTCCCGCTCCTCAGCAGAGTCACCTCGACCCGCACCTCCTCGCCCGGTCTCACTTGCCTGCGGAACTTCACCTTGTCCACGGTGGCGAAGTAGTAGATTTCCGGACGGTCGGGGTCGATGATCCGCAAGCCGGCGCCTCCGACCTGGGCCATGGTTTCGAGGAGGATGACGCCCGGCACCACGGGGTAGCCGGGGAAATGCCCCGCGAAGAACGCCTCTCCCGCAGGGAACCGACGGTACCCCACGATCCCGCCTTGGTCCGCCTTCTCGATTCGGTCCACGAAGAGGAACGGTTCGCGGTGCGGGATCAGTGTCTTCGGGTCTTTCATGGCGGCACGATACCACGCCGCAACGGCTCGTGATAAGCAGGGGTGCTTGAAACCCCGACGGGAGACCGGTATTGTCAAACCTGACCAAATTAGTTGGGCTTGTGGAGAGGGTGACACATGGAGCTGAAAGAGCTGTACCAACTGATGGACCGGTTCGAAAAAAGCGGTCTCTCGGAGCTCACCTGGCGCCGGGAGAAGGACCTGGTGCGCCTGCGCAAGGGCCCCCCTCCCGGTCGCCATCACTGGCCGGTCCCGGCAGGATTCGGCCCGGAGCAGGCTGTTTTCCCGCCACCAGGTGCGTCTCCGGCGGCGGTTCCCCCGGATTCCGGCCCCCGGGCGAACCCGGGCGCAGAGGTCATCACCGCGCCTCTCGTCGGCACCTTCTACCGGGCCCCCCGGCCCGATGCCGCGCCGTTCGTCGAGAAAGGCGACCGGGTGAAGAAGGGCCAGACGCTCTGCATCCTCGAGGCGATGAAGCTTATGAACGAATTCCTGGCGGAGTTCGACCTCGAGATCGTCGCCGTGCTCGCCGAGAACGCGAAGATGGTCGAGTTCGGCACACCCCTCTTCGAGGTAAGGAAGTTGTGATCCGATCGCTGCTGATCGCGAACCGCGGCGAGATCGCGGTTCGGATCATTCGCACCTGTCGTGAGATGGGCATTCGGACCGTGATCGCCTTCTCGGAGGCGGACCGCGGATCGCTGCCCGTGAGGATGGCCGACCGGGCCGTCTGCGTAGGGCCGGCGCCCGCCCGCGACAGCTACCTCAATGTGCGCAACCTCGTCACGGCCGCCGTGCTGTCGGGCTGCGATGCCATCCACCCCGGCGTCGGATTTCTCGCCGAGAACGCGGGATTTGCGCGCGAGGTTCACGAGGCGGGCCTCGTCTTCGTCGGCCCCGATCCCGAAGTGATCGAGCTCCTCGGCGACAAGATCCGCGCCCGGCAGTCCGCGGCGGAGCTCGGTCTACCCGTCATTCCGGGCAGTCCCGGTGCCGTCACCGATTCACGGGCTGCCCTCGAGGCTGCCGGGGAGCTCGGGTACCCGGTCATCGTGAAGGCCGCGGCGGGAGGCGGTGGGAAGGGGATGCGCATCGTGCGGGACCCTTCGGAGCTCGCCGACGTGCTGAAGATCGCCTCGCACGAGGCTGAACAGGCCTTCGCGGACGGAACGCTCTACCTCGAGCGGTACTTCGAGAACCCCCGGCACGTGGAGGTGCAGATCCTGGCGGACCGCCGGGGAGGCATCGTGCACCTGGGCGAGCGCGACTGCACGGTGCAGCAGAACCACCAGAAGCTGGTCGAGGAAAGCCCCTCGCCGGTCGTCACGCCCGAGATGCGCTCTCGCATGGGCGAGGACGCGGTGCGTCTCCTGCGCGGTCTCGGCTACACCGGAGCCGGCACCGTCGAGTTCCTGGTGAAGGACGGCCGGCACTCCTTCATGGAGGTGAACGCCCGGGTTCAGGTGGAGCACCCGGTCTCCGAGATGGTGACGGGCATCGACATCATTCGGCAGCAGATCGTCGCTGCCAGCGGCGATGCCCTCGAGATGAACCAGGCGGGGGTGCGCCTGGGCGGCTGGGCGATGGAGTGCCGCATCAACGCCCGGTCGGCAGGCCGGGTGACGGAGTTCATCGCACCCGGCGGTTTCGGCGTACGGCTCGACACGTACCTTCACGCCGGGTGCACGGTGCCCCCGTACTATGACCACCTCGTGGCGAAGCTCATCGTGACCGGTACGGACCGCGCCGAGGCCATCGCCCGAATGCGCCGGGCCCTCGACGAGCTCGTGATCGGCGGCATCGCGACGAATTTGCCGATGCAGCGGCGCATCGTGGCGCACCCCGCCTTCCGCAAGGGCGCGTACGGGACTGATTTCATCGCGGAGGCGTTCGAGGAGGGGACAGCGTGAAGGAGACACGGCACGTCGATCGGTGGGTGCGTGCGCCCAAACTGCACGCGGTCGTCCGCAAGCGCGACGAGCGCGCGTTCCTCGAGCAGCGGCATTCCTGCCCGTCCTGCCAGCGCCGGCTCGAGGGCGACGAGCTCGAATCGTCGCTGTTCGTCTGTCCGCATTGCGGCCATCACATCCGACTCACCGCCTGGGAGAGGATCCGTTTCACCGCCGACGAGGGGGTGTTCCAGGAGCTTTCGGCCGGCATCTCCACGGTCAACCCGCTCGGTTTCCCGGAGTACGAGGAGAAGCTCGCCGCGGCTCGGTCGCGCAGCGGTCTCGACGAGGCCGTCGTAACCGGACTCTGCCGGGTCGGCGGCGTCGAGGTCGTGCTGGCCGTGATGGACTTCCAGTTCATCGGCGGGAGCATGGGCTCGGTGGTGGGGGAGAAGGTGATGCGCGCCATGCTCGTGGGCGCGGAGAAGGGCCTCCCCGTCATCGTCTTCACCGCTTCCGGCGGAGCGCGGATGCAGGAGGGCATCCTCTCGCTGATGCAGATGGCCAAGACCTCGGTGGCCTCCCAGGCGCTGGAGCGCCGGCGCATCCCCTTCTTCGTGGTGCTGACCGACCCCACCACCGCGGGCGTGCTCGCCTCCTTCGCCATGCTCGGCGACGTCATCGTCGCGGAGCCCGGGGCGCTGATGCGCTTCGCGGGGCAGCGCGTTGTGGCCGGCACCATCCGCGAGAAGGTGCCCGACAACTTCCCGCTGGCCGCGTTCCACCTCGAGCGGGGGTTCGTGGACGCGCTGGTGCACCGCCGCGACATGCGCAAGACGCTCGGGTTCCTGCTCGCCACCCACGCACGGGGGCAGGGGGGCAGGCCGTGAGCGACCTGAAGGCGAAGCTCTCGGAGCTGCGCGACCTGGCGGCCCGTTCGAACGTTGACGTCTCCGCGGAGCTCGCGGCCCTAGACCGTAAGCTCGGGGGCTCACCGCCGTCCGACGAGGCGTGGCGGCGCGTGGAGATGGCCCGGCACCCCGACCGGCCGACCACCCTCGAGTACGCGCAGCGGATCTTCGACGACTTCCTCGAGCTGCACGGCGACCGCACCTACGGCGACGACCTCGCGCTGGTCGGCGGCATCGGCCTGCTCGGGGGCCGGGCCGTGACCTTCTTCGGCCACCAGAAGGGCCGCAACATGAAGGACAACCTGCGGCGCAACTTCGGCATGCCGTACCCCGAGGGCTACCGCAAGGCGCAGCGGCTCGCCCGGCAGGCGGAAAAGTTCGATCGGCCGGTCCTGTCCTTCATCGACACCCCCGGCGCCTTCCCCGGCGTCGCCTCCGAGGAGCGTGGCATCAGCCAGGCCATCGCCGAGAGCATGAAGCTGTTCGCCGAGCTGCGCGTGCCCGTGGTGGCGAGCGTGCTCGGCGAAGGCGGCTCGGGCGGCGCCATCGCCATCGGCATCGCGGACGTGGTCCTCATGATGGAGAACGCGTACTACTCGGTGATCACGCCCGAGGGCTGTGCGTCCATCCTCCTGCGGGACGCCTCGAAGGCCCGGGAGTCGGCCGCGCTGCTGAAGCTGACCCCGAAGGACCTCCTCGGCTTCAAGGTGATCGAC
>JAPLSM010000407.1 GCA_026398635.1 Spirochaetota bacterium
CCGGCCCTCGGTCATGCGCGCCACGATCGGCTCGAGGGTGTCGAGCATCGACCGCGGCGCCCGGCAGGAGCCGCCGAGCAGGATCGACCGGGGGAGGATGGCCGCCACCTCGCGATCCGGCAGCGACACCTCACGGACCTCACCCGAGTCCGACCGCACCTCGGCCACAACGCGCAGGCGTTCCCCGTTCAGGAGGGGTCGCGCGCGCGTCACCGTTCCTCTTTCCATGTTCCAGCCTCCATGCTCCTAGAACGGGCCGGACGGCACCGGCGCTTGCGGGTTGGCGTGGACAACCGGTGCCGCGCCGTGATCTGCTTGAGGCGTCATGAGCCACCGGCAACTTTCCGGGCGCGAGCGGGTACGGCTCGCGTTGCGGCACGAGACCGCCGACCGAATCCCGATCGCGATGGTGTGTGCGGGCATCAATCCCCCGGCACTGCACGATCTCGAGCGGTACCTCGCCCGGGAGCGCGGCCAGACGGCGGCCGACTACCTGAAGCCGCTCCTCGACATCGTGGAAGTCGCCCCGCCCTATCGAGGCCCGACGCTCGCGGAGCGCAGCGACGTGTGGGGCGTGGTGCGGCGCCCGGTCAGCTACGGCTCGGGCACCTACGAAGAGATCGAGCGCCACCCCCTGGCCGGCGCGGAGAGTGTGGCCGAGATCGAGGCGCACTCCTGGCCGGACCCCGATTGGTGGGACTACGAGGGAATGCGCGACCGCATCGCGAGGGCCCGGGCGGACGGCGACCCGTGCCTCATGATCGCGAACGGCAACCTCTTCGAAACCTCCTGGTACATGCGCGGCCTCGAGCGGATGCTCGTCGACGCCATGGTCGACGAGGAGCTGTTCACCGCGATCATGGAACGGGTCTCCGACTTCTACGTCTCGTTCTTCTCACGGGCGCTCGCGGCCGCAGGCGGGCAGATCGACCTGGTCTTCACCGCGGACGACATCGGCGGTCAGCGCGGCCCGATCCTTCCTCCCGAAAAGTGGCGCCGGCTGATCGCGCCGCACCACCGCCGTCTCAACGACGTCATCCACGCTCACGGCGCGAAGGTGATCTACCACACCGACGGCTCGGTGATGTGGGCGCTGGACGGCCTGGTGGAAATGGGCATCGACGTGCTGCAGGCCCTGCAGTTCAGCGCCGACGGCATGGATCCCTCGGCGATGAAACGGGGATGGGGCGACCGGCTGTGCTTCGAGGGCGGGGTGAGCGTCCAGACCACCCTCCCCTTCGGGACCGTCGCGGAGGTGCAGGCTGAGGTCAGGGAGCGGATCGAGGTGCTCGGCAGGGGGGGCGGCTACATCCTCGGGCCATCGCATCGGATCCAGGCGGGCACCCCTCCCGAAAACATCGTGGCCATGTTCGACACGGCACGGGATCACCGCCCGGCGGGCATCAGCGCTTCAGGGCCTTCTCGATCTCGGGACGGTTGAAACCGACGATCACCTTTCCGTGCACGTCGATGACCGGCACCCCCATCTGACCCGACTTGCGCACCATCTCCTCGGCCTTTCGCTGGTCGGTGGACACGTCGCACTCGGTGAACGGCACGTGATTGGTGCGGAAGTAATCCTTCGCGACCCGGCAGTACCCGCAGGTCGGGGTGGTGTAGATGGTGACGGCCATGAGAATCCTCCGTATATATTAATAATACTATATAGCTCCGCGTGCAGCAACGCGCGGCTGCCGAACTGAGCGCGGCTGCCGACGCGAGCGTCGCGGCCCGACCGGTTTGCAGGCCGCCCTACTGGAATCGGGCGCGCTGGTCCTCGAAGGCCTTGGCGAGGCGTCCCTGGATGCTGTCGAACTGCTCATGGGTCTCGATGCCGAAGTCGCGCAGCACGACGGTCTCGAGCTGGTCCCAGCCGATCTTCTCACGCTCGACGTCGCAGATGGCGTTGGCGAGGTACACGCAGTTGACGATGTCGCGCGAGGAGGCTGGCGCCTGGGTCGGCTCGTGGTGGAACCGGATGGCGTCCACCAGCTGCTCGGGGAAGTTCCACTTGCGCGCGATGAGGGCACCGACCTCGGCGTGGTTGAGGCCGACCGCGAAGTTCTCCAGCAGACGCCCCTCGATGCCCTTCTCCTTGCAGACGCGCGTGATGCGCTCGAGCAGATCGGGGTGCATCGCCGCGATGACGATCTGGCCGAGGTCGTGCAGGATGCCGCCGACGTATACGTCGTCGAGGATCTCCTTGCGCCGCTTGAATCCCTTGGCGAGGAGGTACGCGTACAGGGCCGCCCGGTACGAGTGCTGCCAGAGCGAGCGCATCTCCGCGTACTTCTCGCTGTACTTCTCGCCCATGATCTTCTGCGTGCCGTAGGAGTACAGCAGGTTCCGCACGCCCTTGGTGCCGACCAGCTTCACCGCCTCGACGATGTTGTCGACCCGCTTGGGCAGCATGAAGGAGGCGGAGTTGACGAGCTTCAATAAATCTGCGGTCAGCGAGGGGTCGACGCTGATCTCGCGGGCGATCGCCGAGATCTCGCTGTCCCGGTCGGCCACCAGGCGCTGCAGGTTGACGATGTTGTCGGGGAACTGGGGGAGGGTCTCGACCTCCTTCACGATGGTCTGCGTGAGGGTCTCGAGCTGCTCGAGATGCACGTCGGAGAACGGGATCGTGATGCTCGCCACCGTCTCACCGTCCTCAGTGTCGATGTTGAAGCACTCCTCGGTGAGGCCGATCTTCTTCATCATCAGCACGAGGATGACGATGCCCAGGCCGGCGCCCTCCGTGTTGTCGAGCACGGTAGCGAAGGCCTCCTCGAGCGAGGTGAAGGCCCGCGATCGGGCCAGCCGGTCGAAGACCCGGATCTGCTCCTTGCGCGTGATCTCCACATTATTGCGCACGGTGATCGTGAGCGCCCGGTTCCGGGTCTGGAACACCACCTTCACGTAGAGCCCCAGCTCCTTCTGCTTCTGGAGGAAGTGCTGGATGTTGCCGAACGTTTCGGTCTTGAAGGACTTCATGCCGAGGTCATAGTCCTTCTCGTTGTTGAGGTCGAGGCCCTTCTCGAGGAAGAAGACCCGCTTGGTGTTCGCCTTCTTCGCATTGACGGCGAGCTCGCGCAGGCAGTAGGACAGCGGCTCCTTCAGCTTCT
>JAPLSM010000433.1 GCA_026398635.1 Spirochaetota bacterium
GAGGAGAAGCTGATCTCCTTCCTTCCCCCGAAGCAGCGGGAGTCGGTGCGCCAGGAGGCGGCGAGGGAGTAGGGCATGCCCGTACCGAAACGCCAGAAGAAATGCGAGGAAGGCGCCCCCGCCTGGCTTCTCTCGTGGGGCGACCTCACCACCCTCCTGCTCACCTTCTTCGTGGTCATGTACGACGTCGGATCGATCGACCAGGTCGACCTCAATGTCATGCTCTCGGCCTTCCAGGGCCTCGGTCCGCGCGAGGGCGGCAACACCCTCGAGACGGGCAAGCTCGCGGAGCTCGGCAACACGGTGATGAACCTGCCGGCCATGGAGCGCGGCCAGTCCCTCGCCCGGGCGAAGAAGACCGCACTGTCGGTGTTCCAGCCCGAGGTGAAGGCCCGGAAAGTCAGGATCAAGGAGGACGAGCGGGGCCTGATCATCTCCCTCGCCTCCGACGCGTACTTCCGGCCCGCGAGCGCGGACGTGAACATCGAGGAGTCCCGGACGCTGCTGCAGAACCTCGCGCTGCTCCTGTCCTCGGGCGACCTCGCCGGACGCACCTTCCGCATCGAGGGCCACACCGATGACCGGCCGACGGACACTGGCGGCCCGTTCCCCACCAACTGGGAGCTGTCCACGGCCCGGTCGACGAATGTGCTGCATTACGTCGTCGACTTCGGGGCCGACGAGCGACGGTTCCAGGTGGCAGGATTCTCGGATACCGTGCCCCTCGCTTCCAACGACACCGAGGAGGGGAGGGCCTACAACCGCAGGGTGGACGTGGTCATCCTGAACGAAGGGCACCTGTGACGCATTCAATCGCGCGAATCAGCGAGCTGTCAACCAACAGCGAACCGGCAGGACCTCTGCCGGTTCGCCGCCGGTTGATGGAAACCGGGCTCTCGTGTTAGAATGAGGTCCGGGGGGGGGAGCGGATGTCTGACGAGCAGCAGGATCTCAGTTTCGAGGACGTCGGCGGCGGGGGAGAGGACGTCGGCGGCCCCCGCAAGCCGGGCATCTTCTCGGGACTCGTCCTCACGATTCTCAAGTGGGCCGCGATCGTCGTCGGCATCATCATCCTCGTAGTGACCGTGACCGTGGTCACGATCAGCATCCGCGACAAGGGCCGAGTGGCCCAGAACGTCGCCGCGCAGTCCCCGGCCTACCAGCCCAAGGAGGAGCCGCTCGTCTACTCCGATGTCATCGACGACATCCGGGGCCAGACCGCGGACGAGGAACCCGCCACGTTCCTCGTCGAGATCAGCATCGGGTACGCGCAGAACGACAAGCAGGTGAGCGCCGAGATCGGGCAGCGTGCCCGGCAGATCCAGGACCTCTCCCTGAAGTACCTGTCGCGCCGCACCGCCGACGAGCTCGGTCCCGCCTACTACGACGTGATCCAGGACGACCTGCGCAGCCAGATCAACGGCGTCATGACGAGCGGGAAGGTGAAGAGCGTGGTCTTCCGCCAGATCTCCGTGATGAAGCTGTAGGGAGCACCCCATGACGGAAGTGCTGTCGCAGGACGAGATCGACCAGCTGCTCACGGCCATCTCGTCGGGGGAGGTCGCCACCGAGGAGACGAGCGCCCCCGCCGATCAGCGCAAGATCAAGATCTACGACTTCAAGAGGCCCGACAAGTTCTCGAAGGACCAGATCCGCACGGTCTCGATCATGCACGAGACCTTCGCGCGCCTGACCACCACGGCGCTCAGCGCCCAGCTGCACGCCCTCGCGCACGTGCACGTGGCCTCGGTCGACCAGCTCACCTACGAGGAGTTCATCCGCTCGATCCCGAACCCCACCACCCTCGCCCTGATCAACATGGACCCGCTGAAGGGCTCGGCGGTGCTCGAGATCGATCCGCCGATCACCTTCGCGATCATCGACCGCAGCTTCGGCGGGCAGGGCGAGGGGGCAAAGTTCACCCGGGAGCTCACGGACATCGAGCAGTCGGTCATGGAAGGCATCATCGTGCGCATCCTCGGGAACCTGCGCGAGTCGTGGGCCACGGTGATCGACCTCAGGCCGCGCCTCGGCCAGATCGAGACGAACCCGCAGTTCGCCCAGATCGTACCGCCCACCGAGATGGTCGTGCTCGTGACCCTCGAGACCAAGGTCGGCGACGTCGAGGGCATGATGAACTTCTGCATCCCGTACCTCACCATCGAGCCGATCATTCCGAAACTGAGCGCGCAGTACGTGTACTCCAGCCTGCGCAAGGGCACGACCACCGAGAACCTCACCATCCTGCGCGAGCGCCTGGCCGGCATCGAGATCGCGCTCGTGGCTGAGGTCGGCTCGATCGACATCACGATACGCGACGTGCTGGCCCTGCGGGCCGGCGACATCATCCGCCTCGCGGACGTGAGGACCGGCGATCCGCTGGTGCTCAAGATCGGCGACCGGCGCAAGTTCCTGTGCCGGCCCGGCGTGGTGGGCAACAAGACCGCCGTGCAGGTGCTGCGGAAGCTCGAGGACATCGAGCAGGCGGAGTTCGAGGAGCTGGTGGTAGACGAGGGGGAGGAAGCATGAGCGACGGATCACTCTCGCAGGACGAGATCGACGCCCTGCTCCAGGGGACCGACACCATCGAGGTGGAGAGCGCCGGCGGCCCCGCGGCCTCCCCGCTGTCCGAGGCGGAGCGCGCGACCCTCCAGGAGATGCTGCGCGGCGTCACCGAGAGCCAGGGGTCGAACCTGTCGATCCTGACCGGGAAGTCGGTCACCATCGGCGACCCCGTGGTGCGGGTGCGCACCCCGACGGACCTGGCGGCCGACGCTCCCGAGGACCTCGTGGACGTGCGGGTCGACCTGACCGACGGCCTGCACGGCGAGCACTCCTACCTGCTCTCCCGCGAGAGCGCCGCGGCCATCGCCTCGCTCATGATGGGCCAGCAGGGCGTGGAGCTCGACGAGGCCTCGCTCTCGGCGGTCGCCGAGGCGATCACGCAGATCACCGGCACGGCCGCGACGGCTATCGGCAACCAGATCGGCCGGCTCATCAAGACCGCGCCGCCCGACCTGCGACAGGCGAAACGCGCCCAGGTCCGCCTGCCCCAGGGCGAGGTGTGCGTGTCGGTGGAGTACCCGCTCGCGATCGAGGGCGTCGCGCCCTCGCGACTCATCGAGGTGTTCTCCCTGTCGCTCGCCACCGAGATCCTGCAGCTCGCCGGCGGCGCACGGGCCGCCGCGCCTCAAGCCCTCGCGGCGGGAGCCTCCCGCGCGACCCGGGCCGCCGCGCCGGCGGGTCCGGGCATGCAGCAGACCTTCGGGCAGGCTTTCGGCGGACCGTCGCTCGACTCCGCCATGGCGCCGCCCAACGTGCAGCCCGTGCAGTTCGCGAACCTTCAGCCCACTGCCATGACGTCCGAGCAGGGCAACATTGGCCTGCTGATGGACGTGTTCATGGAGATGACCGTCGAGCTGGGGCGCACCAGGCGGCCCATCAAGTGGATCCTCGGCATCGGCGAGGGCACGATCATCGAGCTGGACAAGCTCGCGGGCGAGGCCGTGGACATCCTGGTCAACCACAAGCTCATCGCCAAGGGCGAGGTGGTGGTGATCGACGAAAACTTTGGCGTGCGCGTCACGGAAATCGTGTCGCAGATCGACCGCATGAACGAGTTGAGCTAGGGGGCCGTGCGGCCCCGGACGGCGAATGCTGGGTCGCCGACCGGGGATACCGCGGGAGCCGAACTGGGAGGGGCATACGAAGACGAGGGCATGGCCGGCGCTGGCGGTGCTGGCGGTCGTGCTCGCTGCCGTGCCGGCAGCGGGCCAGGCCGCGGACGCGACGACCGACGAGACGAAGCTGCTGATTCCCGATGCCGCTGCCGGGACGGGCACGGGCGCCGCGGCCGGCGGGGCGGCCGCCGCGCCTGCGACGACGGTCGTCCGGGCGCCCGGCGTCGACACATGGGACTTCGTGCGCATGCTCCTCGTGCTCGCCCTGGTTGTAGGGCTCATCTACGGCGTGTTCTGGCTCCTGCGGCGGGGCACACGCCGCAGGACGCCAGAGAACGAGATGATCCGGGTCCTGGGCTCGCGCAGCCTGGCAGGAAACCGGGCCCTGCACCTCGTGGAGGTCGGCCGCAGCGTGTACCTCGTGGGCTCGGCCGAGAGCGGGGTGAACCTCGTCGCCGAGGTGAAGGACCAGGAGACGCTCGACTCGCTCCGCGTTCAGGCGGCCGAAGAGGGAGGAAAGGTCCGGCGCACCTTCGCCGCCACGCTCGCCCGGGTGTTCTCCCCCCCGAAGGCGCCGGGGTTGCCCGGATCGGGAAAGGCACCCGGCCTCGGCGAAGGAGCGGATTTCCTCCGCCGGCAGCGCGAGCGTCTCCGGCGACTCGGGGGCGGCCGATGAGGCGCCGGGTCCTCGCCCTCGCCGCGACAGCGCTCTTCGCCCTCTCGGCGGCGCCGCTTCCGGCGGCGACCGAGGCGCTGCCGTTCCCGTTCGTGGACCTCAACGTCCGGCAGGCCCAGGGCAACCAGGAGGTGGTGCTCTCGATCCAGCTGCTCCTCCTCCTGACGGTGCTCGCCATAGCCCCTTCGATCCTGATCCTCATGACCTGCTTCCTGCGCATCTCGATCGTCTTCGACTTCATCAAGCGGGCGCTCAGCCTGCAGAATGCGCCGCCGAGCCAGGTGCTGATGGGGCTCGCCCTGTTTCTGACCGTGTTCATCATGTGGCCGACCCTGACCGACGTCTACAACAATTCCCTCAAGCCGTTCGGCGAGGGGAAGATGGGGCTCGCCGAGATGTACACGAAGGCGGAGAAGCCCCTGCGCCTGTTCATGTTCCGCCAGATGGGCAACGAGGCGGAGAACATCCGTCTCTTCATGAGCATGGCGAAGCTCGCGAAGCCGGCCACGCTCGCGGACGTGCCCACGTGGGTGCTGATCCCGGCCTTCGTGCTGCACGAGATGACCGTGGCGTTCAAGATCGGGATCCTCCTGTACATCCCGTTCATCATCATCGACATGGTCGTGGCCTCGACGCTGATGAGCATGGGCATGATCATGCTGCCGCCGGTGATGATCTCGACGCCGTTCAAGCTCATCCTGTTCGTGCTCGTCGACGGCTGGGGCCTCATCACCATGCAGCTCGTTCGGAGCTTCAAGTAGGGAAGGAGGGATACCGTGAGCCTGGGCGAAGCGATTGCGATCATGCGCGGCGGCATCTTTCAGACGCTGCTGATGGCCGCGCCCATCCTGCTCGTCGGCATGGCCGTGGGCCTGATCGTGGCGATCCTGCAGGCCACCACCTCGATCCAGGAGCAGACCCTCACCTTCGTGCCGAAGATCGCGGCGATCCTCCTGACCGTCGCGCTGCTCGGCACCGCCTTGTTCCAGTCCCTCGCCGAGTACACGAGGCGGCTCTTCGAGCTGATCCCGTCGATGGCCGGGTAGGGTGGCAACGGTGCTCGAGAGCCTGGTCGCCAACGTCCGTGTCTTCCTCGTCGTATTCTTCCGGTGCTTCGCGCTGATGGAGACGGCGCCGCTGCTGTCCGCCTCGACCGTCCCCCAGATGGCCAAGGTAGGGCTCGCGTTCTTCTCGGCCGCCGCGGTGTTCCCGTGGGTCCTGGCGGCCGGCTACCCGCTGCCCGACAGCGCGGTCGACTACGTCCTGGTGGTCGCCGGCGAGGTCCTCATCGGCCTGACGCTCGGATTCCTGCTCTCGATGTTCTTCGCCATCTTCCAGACCGCGGGGCAGTTCTTCTCGTTGCAGATGGGCTTCGGCGCCTCGGAGGTCTTCGACCCCCTGGCCCAGGTCGAGCTGCCGCTGATGGGCGAGCTGCTCAACCTGGTCGCGCTCCTGGTGTTCATCTCCGCCTCGGGCACCGGGAAGTTCCTGTATATCGGCGTGGCGAAATCCTTCGAGTCGCTGCGCGCGGTCGACCTGGTGACCGGCCGCAGCCAGATCGTGGAGACGCTGGTGCGGGGCCTCGGCGGCATGTTCCAGAGCGCCCTTACCATCTCGTTCCCCATCCTCGGCAGCCTGCTGCTCGTCTCGATCACCATGGGCCTGCTCGCGAAGGCCTCGCCGCAGATGGACATCCTTATGATGGGATTCCCGCTCGCCATCGGCGTCGCGTTCCTCGTCATGATCGCCGCGATGCCGTTCCTGATGGGCGCCTTCGAACGGATCATCGACGCGGGCATCGAGGGGGTGGCCGGGCTCGTCGACGGCCTGGGGAGGCTCACCCCGTGAGCGGCTTCCGTCTCGCACCCTGGATCGCACTGCCGGCGCCGCTCTCCACGGTCTTCGACGTGCACCTCCAGTGGTTCGCCGCCGAGGACGAGGGCCGGACCGAGGAGCCTTCCGAGCACAAGCTGCGAAAGGCCCGGGAAGAAGGCAAGGTCGCCAAGAGCGTCGAGGTCACCTCCGCCGTGATGCTCCTGGCGGGCATCCTCACGGTGGCCGTGCTTTCGGGATCGATGCTGCGCACGCTCCTCGCGATGCTGAACTGGTTCCTCTCGAACGCGGCCAGCCCGAACACCCTGTCAGGCGCCCTGGTGCCCGTCTTCATGGGTTACCTCGTCCGCATCTCCCTGCCCCTGCTGGCCATCATGTTCATCGTGGCCGTCGCCGGCAACGTCATCCAGGTCGGCTTCCTGTTCACGGCCAAGCCGATCACGCCCGACGCCTCACGGATCGTGCCGCACTTCGGCCGCTGGCTTAAGCGCGCCTTCGGCTCGACCGAGGCCCTGTTCAACCTCGCGAAGAGCATCGCCAAGGTCGCGCTGATCGCGGTCGTGGCGTACCTCAACATCAAGGGCGAAATCCCGCGCCTCACGCGCCTGGCGCTCGCGCCGTTCTTCTCGGGGCTCGCCCTCACCGCCTCCATCGCACTGCGCATCGTGCTCGAGGCAGCGGTGCTCCTCCTCGCCTTCGGCGCGCTCGACTATTGGTTCCAGCGCCGGCAGCACCTCGAGGCGTTGAAGATGTCGCGGCAGGAGGTGAAGGAGGAGCGCAAGATGTACGAGGGGGACCCCCTCGTACGCAGCCGGCTGCGCGAGCGCATGCGGGAAATCATGCGGCGCAACATGCTGAAGGCCGTGCCGAAGGCGGACGTGGTCATCACGAACCCGACGCACTACGCGGTCGCGCTGGAGTACGACCGGGCGGTGATGGCAGCTCCTACGGTGACCGCCAAGGGCGCGGACCTCATGGCCGCGAAGATCCGCGAGGTGGCCGCCGAGCACCGGGTGCCGGTGGTCGAGAACCGGCTGCTCGCGCAGACGCTGTGGCGGGAGGTCGACATCGGCGATCCCATCCCCGAGAAGTTCTACGAGGTGATCTCCATCGTGCTCGCCGAGGTCTACCGTGCGGCGGGGACCGCGGCCCGGCGCGCGGCGACAGAGGCCATCGCCCAAGGGGTCGCGTCGTGAGCGCACGGATCGGCCTGGTGCGCATCCATGCGCACGGCCGAGCTGCGCCATCCTTGGCTCGGCCGACCCCGCCACCCAATGGGCGGCAGGGCGTCCCTGCCGTGGGAGGATGAGCCGTGGCTGACGCCCGCGCCGTCGTCGGAGGCCTCTGGCGGAACCGCACCGACCTGTTCGTTGCCGTCGGCGTCATCGCGGTGGTGATGATGATGATCATCCCGCTGCCGGCCGTGCTGCTCGACGTGCTGATGACCGTCAACCTCGTGCTGTCCCTGCTCATCATCCTGATGGTGCTCTACACCCGACACGCCCTCGAGTTCTCCGTGTTCCCCACGCTGCTGCTCGTCACCACGGTGTTCGGCCTCGCCCTCAATGTGAGCTCGACACGGCTGATCCTCGCCAAGGGATCGCGGTTCGACGGCCGGCTCATACGCGCCTTCGGCACCTTCGTGGTAGGTTCCAAGGGCCTCGAGGGATACGTCATCGGGATCATCATCTTCATCATCATCATCGCGGTGCAGTTCATCGTCATCACCAAGGGCGCCACCCGCGTGGCCGAGGTGGCCGCGAGATTCACCCTCGACGCGCTGCCCGGCAAGCAGATGGCCATCGAGGCCGAGTACAACTCGGGACTCATCACGGAGGAGGAGGCCACCCGGCGGAAGAACGACCTGCAGCGCGAGGCCGACTTCTACGGCGCGATGGACGGCGCCTCGAAGTTCATCTCGGGCAGCGTCAAGGTCGGCATCCTCATCACGGTCGTGAACATCATCGGCGGCATGGTGGTGGGCATGACCATCCACGGCGAGAGCTGGCAGACGGCCCTCGACACCTACGTGTCACTCACGATCGGCGACGGCCTCGTCACGCAACTGCCGGCACTCCTGATTTCCACGGCAACGGGCATCATCGTTACGCGCGCGGTCTCGGACAGCTCGTTCGGCAAGGACATCACCAAGCAGTTCTCCGCGCAGTCCCGGCCCTACATCATCGCCGGCGGCTTTCTCGTGATGCTTTCCTTCCTGCCCGGCTTCCCCTGGTACGTGCTGATCCCGATGGGAGCCCTCATCGGGGCGCTCGGCTTCTCCCTGGCCCGCCGGCGCGCGGCGGAGGAAGAGAAGACGAAGGGCCGGGAGGCCGCCGACCGCGAGAAGGCGGCGCCCGCCGAGATCTCGCCGGTGGTGCCGCTCGACCCCCTGTCGCTCGAGATCGGCTACGGCCTGATCCCGCTCGTCGACAAGGAGCAGGGCGCGGAGCTGCTCGACCGCATCACCCGCATCCGGCGCGAAAGCGCTCTCGAGCTCGGCCTTGTGGTGCCCCGCATCCGCATCATCGACAACATGCGGCTGGAGCCCGCCGAGTACTCGTTCAAGATCCGGGGCGTCGAGGTCGGCCGGGGCCGCATCAAGATGGGCCATTTCCTGGCCATCCGGCCGGGCAAGGAGGCCGGCGAACTCCCCGGCGAACCGACGAAGGACCCCGCATTCGGCCTCGCGGCGGTGTGGATCGCTGAAGCGGACCGCGAGAAGGCGGAGCGGATGGGCTGCACGGTGGTCGACCCGCCGTCGATCATCGCTACCCACCTCACCGAGATCCTCAAGCGCCACGCCGCGGAGGTGCTCGGGCGCCAGGAGGTCCAGTCGATCCTGGACACCCTCAAGACGGACTACCCGGCCGTGATCGAGGAGGTGCGCAAAACACTGTCGACCGGCGAAATCCAGAAGGTGCTCCAGGGCCTCCTCGCCGAGCGGGTGTCCGTTCGCAACATGGTCGTCATCCTCGAGACCCTCGCCGACTACGCCGGGGTCACGAAGGACAGCGCCTTCCTGGTGGAGAAGGTGCGGCAGGCGCTCGGCCGGCAGATCTCGCTGCAATACTGCGACGAGGCGAAGACGCTGCGGGTGCTGACGATCGAGCCGGCGCTCGAGAAGCGGATCATCGACTCCCGGGTGGAGACGGGGCGGGGCGTCGCCGCGGCACTGGAGCCCGCGCTGCACCGGCGGTGGATCACCGCGCTCTCGAACGCGGTGCGCGCGGTGCAGGAGCAGGGCTACCACGAGGTGGTGCTGTGCTCCGAGGCGGCACGGCCGCTCGTGAAGGCGAGCTCGGCGCGGGAGATCCCGCACCTGGCCGTGCTGTCGAGCCTCGAGGTGGCGGGCGACATCACCGTCGAGTCGCTCGGCGAGATCAGGGTGGAGGGGTAGCCTCAAGACCATGCAGTACTTTACCGTGCAGGCGCGCAGCGACCGCGAGGCGCTCGAGAAGATGAAGGCCTCCTACGGCGAGGAGGCCCGCATCCTCACCCACCGCACCGTGCGGCTGGGAGGGGTGCGGGGCCTGTTCGGCCTCGAGGGCGTCGAGCTGACCGGCTACCTCTCGGAGGACGGCACACGGCGCCGCAAGCCGACGGATGCCGAGGAGGAGAAGAAGAAGATCCTCGAGAACGTCAGCCGCGAACAGACCCTCCAGGTGCTGCTGAAGGAGATCCAGGGCCTGCGTGAGAGCCTGCAGGCGCACGGCAGCCCCTCGGACGGCGACCGCACGCACCCCACCATCGAGCGCATCGAGGAGCTCCTGCGCGCCAACGAGTTCACGGAGGAGTTCACGGCGGGCATCCGGGAGCGCATACGGACCACCTTCCCGCTCGAGGAATTGGAGAGCTTCGGACGGGTGCAGAACGCTGTCGTGGAATGGATCGGCGAACGCATCGCCATCGATCCCCCGCCGCCGCTCCAACCGGGGAAACCCGCGGTGGTGGTGCTCGTCGGGCCCACCGGCGTGGGCAAGACGACCACGGTCGCCAAGCTCGCGGCCGTGTACGGTATCGGGAGCGCGCGCTCACCGGCCCGCCGGGTGCACATCCTCACCATTGACAACTACCGCATCGCCGCCAAGCAGCAGATCGAGACCTACGCGGAGATCATGCGCATTCCGGTGACGCTCGTGGAGAGCGCCGCCGACCTCGAGAAGGCGATGGCGCTCGCCCAGGAGTTGGACCTCGTGCTCGTGGACACCATCGGCCGCAGCCCGCGGGACCTCGACAAGCTGGCGGAGATGAAGCAGATCCTCGACGCCATCGCTGCGCCGATCAAGCGCACCTACCTTACGCTGAGCGCCACCACGAAGGCGAGCGACGTCGAAGAGGTGCTGCGGCAGTACGAGCCGTTCGGCTACCGGGCGGTCGTGCTGACGAAGCTCGACGAGACCCTGCGCATCGGTGCCGTCGTCTCTTCGCTCGCCCGTAGAGCGAAGCCGGTCGCCTGGCTGTGCGACGGGCAGGGCGTGCCCCAGGACATCGCGGAGGCCACCGTGCCCCGGCTGCTGATGAACATGGAGGGGTTCCGGATCGACCGGGGAGCCGTCGAGGCGCGGCACGGCGCCCGAGGGAAGGCGGAGTAGGACATGGCGGACCAGGCGGAGAAGCTGCGCGAGCTCATGAACGGGGGTCCGACACGGGAGCGGAAGCCCGCGGGGGGGAAGGCCGCCCGGCGCACCGCCACCCGGATCATCGCGGTCTCCAGCGGCAAGGGCGGGGTCGGCAAGACGAACATCGCCATCAACCTCGCGCTCGCCTACGCCCAGCTCGGCAAGCGGGTGGTCGTGATGGACGCCGACCTCGGCCTGGCCAACGTCAACGTCATGCTCGGCGTCATCCCCCGCTACAACCTCTATCACCTGATCCGCAAGCAGAAGACCCTCAGCGAGATCGTGGTGGACACGACCTACGGCATCCAGATCATCGCCGGCGCCTCGGGGTTCTCCAAGATCGCCAACCTCTCGGAGGAGGAGCGGAAGACCTTCATCGGCGAGCTCGCCGCGCTCGCCGATGCCGACTTGATCGTGATCGACTGCGCCGCGGGAGTTTCGAGCAACGTCATCTCGTTCATCGCCGCGGCGGACGACGCGATCATCGTCACGACGCCCGAGCCGACCGCCATCACCGACGCCTACGGGATCATCAAGATCATCGCCACGGAGATCGAGAACCTCGACATCGGCCTCAAGTTGGTCGTGAACCGGGTCCGCAGCGTGGTCGAGGGGAGGCGGGTCGCCGAGCGTGTCATCACCATCGCCGGCCAGTTCCTCAACCTCAAGGTAGACTACCTCGGGTTCGTCTACGAGGACCCCGTCGTGCACGCCGCGGTCGCCCGCCAGAAACCGTTCCTGGTGATGGACCCCCGCTCGAAAGCCTCCGCCTGCATACGCCACCTCGTGGGCCGTCTCGAGAATTTCGATTACCGGGACGGGAAGGGGATCCCGCAGTTCCTGAGAAAGCTCTTCGGGGGCGACGCGTGAGGGCGGTCGAGTTGACGGGTCGCGCTTTTTCTCCTACGATGATGGGCGGCGATGCGTTTGCACGTTCCAAGGGTACAGGAGGCGTTGCGCGCCGCCCCAGGGGGAGGGACAGCCGGTGAAGGATGCGTTGCGCGAGTACGGCAGGACGGTCGCCATCTTCGCCGCAGCCGGCCTCGTGCTGTCGCTCCTGGTGGGCCTGCTCGCCCGAAACCCCTTCGGTGTCATGCTGATCCGCGCGGTCCTGTTTGCAGTCGCGTTCGGTGGAGTCGGCGTGGGCATGCAGTACGTCGTACGCAGATTCCTGCCCGAGCTCGCGGGCGGTGAGGCTGCCGGGCCCGAAGGCGGCGATGATGCGGCGGCGAAACCCGCGGGATCGACGATCGATATCGTCCTGCCCGAGGAGCCCCCTCCCGCGCAAGGGTCCTCCGAGGCGCGGAGCGAGACGCTGGAGGAGCTTCCGGGGACGACAGAAGCCATCGAGGCGGATGCGGTCGAGGAGCTCGACGGCGCGGAGCCCGCGCCCGCCCCCTCGCCGGCGGAGCGCACCAGGGGACCGGCCCGGATCCGGGACGGGCTCGACGCCCTGCCGGACATCGGCTCGGTGGGCACCGGTGGCGACACCACCCGGAATGCCCCACGATTCCCGGGCGCGCGGCGGAAGCCCTCGGACGCCACGCGTGACGTGCTGGAGCGCGAGGATCCCGCGACGCTCGCCCGGGCGGTGCGCACCGTGTTGAAGAGGGAAGAGCGCCCATGAAGCGGCCGGCGGCTGCGGTCAACCCCTGGGAAGGGAAGTCCGAGGAGGAGCTGTGGCGGGTCTACCGCCGCACGCACGACCAGAAGGTCCGCGACTGGTTCGTGCGGCAGTACGCGCCGCTCGTGAAGTACGTGGCGGGCAAGATCGCCCTGGGCATGCCCCAGAACGTGGAGTTCGACGATCTCGTGGGCTTCGGGATCTTCGGCCTGTTCGACGCGATCGACAAGTTCGACCCCGCCAAGCACGTCAAGTTCAAGACCTACGCCGTTACCCGCATCCGCGGAGCTATCTTCGACGAGCTGCGCACCATCGACTGGGTGCCGCGCTCGGTGCGCCAGAAAGCGCGCGAGGTCGAGGACGTGGTGCGGCGCCTCGAGAGCTCGCTCGGCCGCTCGGCCTCCGACGAGGAGATCGCCGGCGCGATGGCGATCGACGTCAGGGAATTCCAGCAGATAATGCTCAAGATCAGCGGCACCGCAATGCTGTCGCTGCACGACATCTGGTACACGGGCGAGGACAACGACAAGATCTCGATCGCGGAGAGCATCGAGAGCCCCGGCAGCCTCAACCCGGACACGATCGTGGAGAAGGACGAGATCCGGCGCGTCATCGTCGAGGCCATCAAGGAGCTGCCGGACAAGGAGAAGAAGGTCCTCGTGCTGTACTACTACGAGGACCTCACCCTCAAGGAGATCGGCGAGGTGCTGTCCGTCACCGAGAGCCGGGTGTCCCAGCTGCACACCAAGGCCATCATGCGCCTCCGGGCCAAGCTGACCAGCTTCAAGCGGGGGATCGTGTAGACCGATGATCGACCTCGACGGGCTGCGGGAGTACATGCGGCGCCAGTCCGAGGAGGATCGGAAGAACCGCACCGTGCAGGTCGAGGCGTCTTCCGTCGACGAGGGCCTTCGGCAGGCGTCTATCGAGCTCAGCGTGCCCGTCGCGCTCCTCGCCTACGAAGTGCTCGCGCGCGGGACTCCCGGCACCCTCGGCATGGGCCGTCGCCCGTGGCGCCTCTCCGTCTATGTGCCCGGCCGGGAGGCGAAAGCGCCGCACGAGGAGGTCGCCGAGACCCCGGTGGCCGCGGCCGAGACCGGACCCGTCGATGTTCCCGGCGAGGTGTTCGTCCGCATCGCCGGCGACGGGGCGTTCCTCCGCGTGGTGAAGCCCCGCGGCCGGGGCCCCCGGGCGACCGAGGTCATGGCGCTCGAGCGGCTATCGCTCCGCGGCGTGTCGGGATTCGACACCTCCCTCGTCTCCCGGGTGGTGCGCCACGCCGACGGGGAGTGGGTGCGGGTGGCCGACGTGCGCTACACCCCCGCCAACGATTCGGTCGTCAGCGTGGAGGCGAGCGACGGCGAGATGAAGGCCTCGATCGTCGCGTCGGAGCCGGGCGCGGGCGGTGCGGACCCCACGTCCGATTACCTGCGGGGCGTGCTGCAGTCGCACGGGGTCGTGCACGGCATCAAGGACGACGCGCTCGCCGAGTTCGAGGCCGCGCCCCGGTACAACCGGCCGATCGTGGTGGCCGAGGGCACCCGGGCGCACGATGGGGCCGACGCGCGGATCGTCTATCAATTCAAGCGCGACCGGGAGGGCATCTCCCTCAAGGAGAAGGACGGCCGGGTCGATTTCAAGGACATCAGCCGGATCGAGAACGTGGTGGCCGGGCAGCTGCTGGCCCGCAAGGTCCCCGCGGAGCCGGGTGAGGCCGGCATGACCATCACGGGCGCCGTCATCCCCGCGAAGCCCGGGCTGGACGCCGAGATCCAGGTCGGAAAGAACGTGCGGCTGTCGGAGGACGGCCTCACGGCCACCTCGGAGATCAACGGGCAGGTGCTCGTGCTCGCGGGCCGAATAACCGTCGAGCCGATCTACACGATCTCGGGCGACGTCAACCTCCACACGGGCAACGTGCTCTTCCTCGGCACCGTGGTGGTGCGGGGCAGCGTCGAGGATGATTTCTCTGTGAAGGCCGCCGGCAACATCGAGGTTTTCGGCAGCGTCGGCAAGTGCACCCTCGACGCCGAGGGCGACATCATCGTGCACCAGGGCATCGCGGCGAAGGGCGAGGGCAGCGTGCGCTGCGGCGGCAGCGTATATTCCAAGTTCATCCAGCACGCCCGGGTCCAGGCCGGCGAGAACGTGATCGTCACCGACGGCATCATCCACTCCCAGGTCGACGCCAACCGCACCATCCTCTGCCAGGGCCGGCGGGCGCAGATCGTCGGGGGACGCCTGCGGGCCTCGGAGGAGATCAACTCGAAGATCCTCGGCTCCGTGGCGGGCACCGAGACGGTTCTCGAGGTCGGCTTCGACCCGAAGTCCAAAGAGCGGCTCGCCCAGCTCGAAACCGAACGGCACACGGTCGAGAAGGCGCTCGAGGAGGTCGAGCGCAACATCCGGACCCTCGAGAACCTCCAGAAGGTGCAGCGTCAGCTCTCGGCCGAGAAGGCCCAGTACCTCGCGGAGCAGAGCGAGCAGCGCCGTGAGCTCCTCGGCCGCCTCGAGGTGGCCACGCGGGAGACCGGCGAGATCAACACCTACCTGATGTCGCTCACCGCGATCGGCAAGATCTCCGCCTCGGAACGCGTTTTCCCGGGTGTCAGGCTCGCCATCAAGAACGCCAACCTCGCCGTGCGCACCGAGTTCAAGTTCGTCACGTTCTTCCTGCAGGGGGGCGAGGTGCGGGTGACCAAGTACGAGTCCTTCAACGAGGAACTCATGAGGAGGCGGTAGGTGCCGCTCCTACCCATCGACCTCCAGACCCTCTTCGGCCAGGCGCCCCAGGTAGGCCGGGAACAGAACGTCCAGAGGGGAAGCGTGCCGCAGGCGCAGGCCCTGCAGGGCGCAGAAATCGTCCGCCAGGCCGGCGTGCAGGACGCCTCGGTGAACGAGCTTCGCGAGCAGGAGGAAGGGCCCGAGCAGGCGCGCATCCGCGAGCGCCGGCGCGGCCGTCGTGAAACGGGCGCCGGCCGGGAACGCCGCAAAAACCGCCCCCCGCAGAAGCCGCCGGAGCACCGGGACGAACGGGACATCGCGCGCGACCCGGCACTCGGCCGGCACGTCGACATCTCGGGCTGATCATGGGCTGGACCCTCGTAGCCGTCATCGCGGTCAACCTCGCCGCGCTGACCGCCTCCTGGTTCCTCCTGCGCGGCTGGCTCGCGCGGCGCCTGTCGGTCCCGCGCCAGGCCGCCGACCTCGGCGAGGAGGTCGGCCGGCTCGTGGTCGAGCTCAACCAGGCGACCGAACGCAACGTGGTCCTGCTCGAGGACCGGGTGTCGGCCCTCAACGACCTGATGGCCGCGGCCGATAAGAAAATCGGGGTGCTCCGGCGCGAGATCGAGCGGCATGAGGCTGGTACCCGGGTGTACGGACAGCTTGCCACGCCAAGCGCCCGGGCCGCGGCCGCGGCCGCCGTGGCATCAGACGCCGGATCCGGCGCGGAACGAGCCGCGGCTGTCAGCGCGCAGGGGAGAACCGGCGCCGAAGGGAGGCCTGCCGTCACCGACGGGAGGCCAGCCGGCCCGGTCGATGGGAAACCAGCCGCACCGGACGCCCGCACGGCGATGCGGGCCGAGATCGGGCGGCTCGCCCGGGCCGGCATCGCGGCCGCAGCCATCGCTGCGCGGGTGGGCGCACCGCTCGGGGAGGTCGAACTGATCCTCTCGCTCGAGCAGCGCGCACGGGGATCGTGAAGGGGGGATCGGGTGGGCAGGCGGTTCGTGTCGTTCAGCATCGGCGGTTCCCGCTGGTGCCTCCCTGTGGCCGAGGTCGTGCAGATCGTCCGCCACGAGAACGTGCACGACCTGCCGCACGCGCAGGCTCCCGTGGTGGGAGTCATCACCCTCCATAGCGACGTGGTGCCCGTGGTCGATCTGCGCGAACGACTCGCCCCCGAGGGGCCCGCGGACGGTGCGGCCGCAGAGAAAAAGCGGCGCATCCTCGTGGTGCGGCTCGACGGCCGGCCGTATGGCATCCTCGTGGACGAGGTGCGTGAGCTGGTCGACCTTGAGGAGGGCCGGGAAGCCGACACCCGGAAGCCGCTGCCCCCTTGCGCCGCAGGCTGCGGGTTCAGGGGCGAGGAGATGCTGCCGATCCTCGACCTCGCCCGGGCAATGGAAAGCGGCGGCGGTCGACCGACATGAGCAGCGATCAGGCACTCGCCGATTTCCTCGACAAGGCGGAAGACTGGGCCCAGGATCTGGCCGCGTCCCTGGAGCTCCTTGGGAAGCAACCGGAGCGCTCTGACGTCGTCGACCGGGTCTTCCAGACCACCCACAATTACAAGAACTCGGCCATCCTGGGCTTCGTCCGTCTCGCCGGGCTGGCCCACCGGATGGAGGACGTGCTCACGCTCGTCCGGCAACAGGCGATCGCGGTGAACCAGGCGGTGCTCGACGCGCTCTACGCCGGCTCGGACCTCATAGCCGAGATGGTCGCAGCCATCGGCAGGGGCGAGGGCGATGGGACCGTGAACCTTTCCGGCATCATCGAGGAGCTCGGCCGGTGGGCTCCGCCGGAGCAGGATCCCGCCGGGCCTGCCGCGCCTTCCGCGAATCCACCCGCGGCCCAGGCTCCCGCTGAAGCCCCGGCGCCCGCGGTTGTCGAGGCGGCTCCCGACCCACAGCTGCTCGGCGCGTTCCTCGAGGACGCCGAGGACCGGTCCCAGAAGCTCGCTTCCCTCCTCTCGGCCCTCGAGCCGGGCGCCGCCAACCGCGAGGCGATCCACGAGACCTTCCGGGCGGCACACGACCTGAAGAGCGCATCCGCGACCGCCGGGTTCCACCTCATGTCCCGGCTGGCCCACCGGATGGAGGACGTGTTCCAAAAGGTGCGGGACGGCACCCTGGAAATCGCGGAGCCGGTCCGGGACGCGCTCCTCGCGGGATCCGACCGCATCGCCGAGATGGTCGCCGCCATCGGCAGGGGGGAGGCCGAGGGGACTGTCGACACCGCGGCCGCCATCGCCGATCTCTCCGCGTTTGCCCCCGCGGGACCGGCTGGCCCGGGGACCCCGGAAGCGGCACCGGCCCGGCCCGTGATGACGGAGCAGTCCTTCGGCGCCTTCGAGCGCGCGCAGGTCCGGGAGGCGGGCGACCGCGGGGAGTCCCTCTTCCGCCTGACCTGCGAGATGGACCCCGCGGAGGAGATGCGTTTCGCCCGGGCTTACCTCCTGTACACCGGCCTCGAAGATGCCGTGAACATCGTGGCAGTCGATCCCCCGATGGACCCGGCAGCCGTCGAGCCGGACGCGCAGGGCAATGTGCCGGATGACCGGCCGTACGCGCACCTCACGGTATGGTTCACGAGCTCGGGCGACGGGTCGGAAGCCCTGAGCGCGGCCGCCGGCACGGGGACCCTGAAGGTCGAGCGCCTCGAGGCTGCCGACCTCCTGGGCAGCATCCCGGCCGGGCCGTCGGCAGCGGCCGAACCGGGACAGCGTTCGACCGTCGAGCGCACCACGATCCGGGTCGACACCCGGAAGCTCGATACCCTGTGGAGCCTGGTCGCGGAGCTCGTGCAGGCCAAGGCGAGGGTCAGCACGATCTCGGACCGGCTGGGCCGGGGCGACGATGCCGAGAACGTCCGCACCGGCCTGTCCGAGGCGTTCGACAGCCTCGACAAGATCTCGGGCGGCATGCAGCAGGCGATGATGGAAACTCGCATGATCCCCATCCGGGTGATCTTCGAGAAGTTCCCGCGCCTGGTACGCGACCTCTCGCGGAAGCTCCACAAGGCGATCGACCTGGAGACGATCGGCGCGGACACCGAGATCGACCGGGGCATCGTCGAAGCCCTGTCGGATCCCCTCATGCACCTGCTGCGCAATGCCGTGGACCACGGCGTCGAGTTTCCCGAGGACCGGGTGCGTCACGGGAAGAGCGAGCGGGGGCGGGTGCGCGTATCAGCGAACCAGCAGGGGGGCCGGATCGTGATCGAGGTGTCGGACGACGGCCGGGGCATCGACGTCGAGGCGGTTCGCCGAAAGGCCCTCGCGCAGGGCATCCCCGGCGCCGCCGGTATGGACGAGCGGGAGCTGTGCGAGCTCGTGTTCCGCCCCGGCTTCAGCACCCGGGAGATCGTGAGCGAGCTGTCGGGCCGCGGGGTGGGCATGGACGTCGTGGCCACGCGCGTGAGGACCGACCTCAAGGGCGAGGTGCTGCTGAAGTCCCGCGCTGGCGCGGGCACCCAGGTCACGCTCCTGCTGCCCCTCACCCTGACGATCATGCGCACCCTGCTGGTGCGCGGCGAGTCCCACGTCTTCGCGGTGCCGCTCTCGGGCGTGGAGACCACGACCCGGGTGCTCAACACGGAGATCCGGGGCGCGGGCGAGCGCCTGGCCTGCGTCTGGCAGGACGCGGAGATCCCCCTGTTCACCATCGGCGGCCTGCTCGGCCGGCCATCGCGCCGGGCCGAGGAGCTGTCGGCGGTCATCCTGCGCCGGGGCGGCTCCCGAGCCTGCCTCGTGGTCGACGAGCTGCTCGAGGAGCGCGAGATCGTGATCAAACCCCTCGACGACCTCGCCAATCACCGTCGCCTCTTCTCGGGCGTCAGTGTCCGGGAGGACGGCACGCTCGTGTTCATCCTCGACACCTCCTTCGTTCCGGAGGAAGGGTCCTGACGGAGGCACCGATGAGAACCACGATCCTGATCGCCGACGACCTGAGCTTCATGCGCATGATCGAGAAGGAAATCCTCACCGAACGCGGCTACCACGTGGTAGGCGAGGCCGTCGACGGGCTGGACGCGGTGGAGAAGTACAAGCGCTTGCGGCCCGACGTCGTCGTGATGGACATCACCATGCCGAACATGAACGGCCTGGAGGCCATGCGTCGTATTTTGCAGATCGACCCGGGCGCCCGGATCATCATGTGCTCGGCGCTCGGACAGCAGCACCTCATCGTGGACGCGATCAAGGCGGGGGTGAAGGACTTCATCGTGAAGCCGTTCAAGCCGGACCGCATGCTCGCGGCCATCCAGAAGGCGCTCGCAGCCCCAAGCGAAGGGGCCGGGGCATAAAAAAACGGTATGCCTGGACGTCGATCAGCATACCGTTAATTGGAAGAGAGGATGTAATCCTCACCTTTATCATCGGCTGGTCGCGTATGAAGGTTTAGAAAAAAGGCGGCCCGGGGACTCATCAACGCGCCGCGCGCCGGGTTCGTGCTGGGAGTACCCAGTACCCAGTACTCAGTCCGGGACGAGCCGGGCCCGGCCGAGGAGGCCGGCCTGGAACCGTGCCGATTCCCCGATGCCGCGGTAGAGGTCCGTGCTCGTCGCCACCACCGTCTTCCAGTCGGCAGCGCCGGTTCGCTGCGCTGCATCGGCCTCGATCCCGCGGATGAGGCCCTGCACCAGGAATCCCGCGATGGAACGCGACGATACTTCCAGGATGCGCCGATCGACGTTGTCGAGCGCCTCGAGGCTCGTACGCGGGTCCGCGCCCCGTTCCATGGCCCGCGCGAGCCGGCCGCTCGCCGTCACGCCCTCGTCGGCGAGGCGCGCGATGCCATCCAGCGCCCCGCACAGCTCCACGATCTCGGCCTGCAGCGCCCCGAGCCTCGGTGGCGGGCCCGGCGGCTGGGCCGCATCAAGCCGGGTCTCCAGGCCGCGTTTCGCGGCCTCGATGTCGGAGCGGATCGGCGGAAGGTCCAGGAGGGTCTCGGGCGGTACGGGGGGCATGCCCTCGATCGCCACGCCCCGGTCCGAGAGGGTGAAGGCCGGCAGATCCGGGTGCATCAGGAGCTGGTTCTCGAACCACCACCGGTACAGGAGCATCCGACGGTCCGACGGCACGGTTCCGCCTGCGGCCGAGGGCGCGGGGAACAGCCCGATGTCGCGCAGGGAGGCGAACGCCCACCCCTCCAGCGGCGCCGTCCGCGCTCCGGCGGCACGACGGGCCTCGCCGAAGAACGTGCCCCGGCAGTGCGTACGCAGGCCGGGGAAGGAGAGGTCCAGGCCCGCCGCGTGGATCGGCCGGGCGCCCATGAGGCGTGCGAGGTCCCAGGCGGCGGTCGACACCGAGCCTCCGGCGCCGAGCTTCCCCTTCGCACCCACAGCCTCCTCCAGGCGCTCGCCGAGCGGGAAGAGCGAGCTTGCGATGAACACCCGGTTGGACCGTCGGCGGAAGACCCGGGGGTGGGTGGACGGCTCGGCCACGATCCATCCATGGTACCCGGAGGTCCAGTCCAGGTACCGGGAGGCCCAGAACTGCGGGTCGACGACCACCACGCAGTCGGGGTGCACCCCCGCGGCAAGGCAGGCGGCAAGCGGGGTGTTCACGGACACCAAAAGCGCGCGCTCGGCGATTCGCGGGAGGAGGGGCATAAGCTCGTCGAGCGTAGGACCGCCGGCCAGCACCACCGCGGGAACCCCGTCGAAGAGTCCCGCGAGCTCGCCCACGCCGGGGGACGCCAGGAACGTGCCGAGATTCGCGGCGAGGTTCCGCACCCACAGCCGGCCGAACCGGGCGAGCGTGTTGGCATTGATCTCCCGGCGCAGCTGGAACGACTGGATCGCGCCTTCGGCGGATCTGAACGACGAGGGGTTGCGGCGGATCTCGGCGACGAGGCGCAGCACGGCCAGGCGCTCCACGGGCAGGCCATCGAGGGCCGCCGCGGCTGCACCGGTGTCCGCGCCGATCACGAGGCGCACCATCGGGTCGGCGGCGAGCGGCGCGAGGTCCCGGGCCTCCGCCACCGCCCGCACGAGGCCTGCGTCGGGCTCGACCACCACGAGCGGGACCCCGGGGTGAACCTCCCGGAACGCCTCGGCCATATAGCCCAGGCCGAGGCCGAGCACCACCGCAGCCGAGGGATCCGGTCCCGCTTCGTGCTCGACCAGGGCTCGGGCCTCGCGCCGGGGATCGCGCGGGCTGTGCAGCAGCGCGCCGCGCCAGCGCGCGGTCGGTTCGCCCGACGGGGTGGGCAGCAGCTCGAACGAGGGGTCCGGGGCCGCGGCCCTGATGGCCGCTGCCGCCTCGGAGGGGAGGGCGGCAAGCAGCCGGGCCAGCCGATCTCCCCCGCTCACTCGAGCTCCAGTACGATGCGCATGCCGGCGGTGACGGGGGTCCCCGGGGGGGGATCCTGACGGACCACGGTGCCCGAGCCGCGCAGCACGACCTGCAGGTCGTCGCGCGCGAGCAGCGGCAGGAGGAGGCGCTTGGCCGTGCCCGCGAGGTCGGGCATCACGTCTGCGATCACCGCCGCGGAGGGCACGGGAACGTCGACGGTGCCCGCGTGAGGCTCCCCGGCCTGCCCGTCCCGGGCGATGCCGAGGGCGTCGATCAGCTCGAGGGCCACGTCCCGGAACACCGGCGCGGCAATCGTCGAGCCGAAGTAGCTCTCGCCCCGGGGGTTCTGGATCACCACGTAGACGACCACCTCGGGGTCGTCGGTCGGGAAGATGCCGAGCATCGAGGCGATGAAGTCGCTCTCCGAGTACTTCCCGGTGACGGGGTCGGTCACCTGGGCGGTGCCGGTCTTCGCCGAGATGCGCAGGCCCTCGATGGCCGCCCGGCGCGCCGTGCCGCCCTCGCCGGTCGCGCTCTCCATCATGTCGAGCACCTGCCGGGCCGTCCGGGCTGATACGGCCTCCCAGAGCGGCTTGCGGCCGAAGGCCTTCACGACCTTGCCGTCGGGCGCGACGATCCGACCGACCACCATTGGCTCGAGCAGCGTGCCGCCGTCGGCGATCGCAACGGCAGCGGCCGCCACCTGCAGGGCGGAGGCCGACACCTCCTGGCCGAATGCGATGGTGGCCTTGGACCTGGCCGACCATTTTGCAGCGGGCGCGAGCAGCCCGGCGCTCTCGCCGGGCAGGGGGACGCCCGTCCTGCGGCCGAACCCGAACCGGGCGAGCGCCGCCGCGAAAGCGTCGTTCGTCGTGGTGTCCGATGCGTAGGCTGCGCCGGCGTTGCACGAGTACTCGAGGATGCGCCGGGCGTCCACGACGCCGTGCTCGCGGGTGCAGCCGATGCGGATGACCGAGCCGTCGGCGAGCTGCCGCTCGTAGTACCCGCGACAGGTGAAGGTCGACGAGCTGTCGATGGTGCCCAGCTCGAGCAGCGAGGCGATGGAGAAGACCTTGAACACCGAGCCCGGCTCGAAGGCCATCGTCGCCGGCCGGTCGGCGAGCTCGGAGCGTCCGGCGGTCGAGGAGCCGGTCTGGACCTCGTTGGGGTCGAAGTCGGGCAGCGAGACCCACGAGAGGACCTCCGCGGTGTCCGCGTCCAGCACGAGCACCATCAGCGAATCGGCCCGGGTCGACCGGAACGCCTCCCGGGCCACGCGCTCGACCCGGTGCTGCACCGCGGCGTCGATGGTCAGCACGACCTGGCTGCCGTACACCGTGTCCCGGTCGGTACCGACCGGCTGCGGCGCCAGCTCGTCATTGAAGGTGTACTCGATGCCCTCCAGGCCCGTGTTGTCCACGCCAACGGTGCCGATGAGGGTCGAGGCGAGCCGGCCCTCCGGGTACATCCGTCCGTACCCGTCCTCGAGCCGGATGCCCGCGAGCTTCCCCTGGCCGCGCAGGGCCGCGATCGCCGCCGACTCTTCATCCGAGAGACGGCGCTTGATCACCGAGTAGCCGGGGCGCCGGCGCCAGCCGTCCTGCAGCGCGGCGGGGTCCGTGCCCAGGATGGGCCCGAGCAGCTCTGCGGTGCCCTGGGGATCGGTGATGCCCGGGGCCCACGCGGAGACGTCCTGATGGCGGGTGGTGATGGCGAGGATGCGGCCGCGACGGTCGAGGATGGCCCCGCGCTCGACCTGGGGCAGCACGAGGGGCTCCCCGGGTTCCCTGGCGGGGAGGATCACCATGAGGTAGACCAGCCGGGCGACGAGGCCGGCCGCCATGAGGCCGAGCAGGCAGAGGGTGACGATGAGCCGCCTCCTGCCGCGCGCTGTGCCCCCCAGCCCTGCCATCGAAGCCGGTCCCCCCCCCGGGCGGGATGGTAATCGGAAGGCTCCGGATTGTCGATATGGGTACCAGAGCCGTATGATCGCACCCCTCCAGCGCCAGCACGTCAGGCGCCGCCAACGGATCTCGCTCCGTCTGCGGGCGCGGCCCCGGCACGCGCGACCCAGCCGTTCCCCGCAGGCCCCCGCGCCGCAGCTCGTGCGCCGTGCGCTGCCCCGGCTTCCGGTCCCCCGCAGGGCGCGGCGCGGCGCGGTCTCCCGGCTCCTCGCCGCGGCAGCCCGGCCGCTCCGGCGGCGGTCCGGTATCCGGCGCCCGGGTGCCGCAACCGAACGAGCCACGCGACTCCAGCCCCGGCGGGTGAACGGCTGGCAGAAGCCGGCTCCGGCAGCGCTACGCCCAGCACTCCTGTTCGCGGCGACCCTCGCCCTGCTCTCGGCGGTCATACTGCTGGGCACGGGAACACTGCGGTTCCCCGGCCAGGCATCCCGGGTGGAGTTCCCTGACTCGGAGGCCGCCGCCCTCGAAATGATGCACCTGGTCGTGCCCGAGGAGCCGGCTGCGGCTCCGGACGACCTGCCGGGCCCGAAGACACTGAAGACGCTCAGCACCACCGTGTACACCGTCCGGCAGGGAGACTCCGTCTCCGGCATCGCGCAGAAGCACGGCCTGTCCATCGACACGGTCCTGAGCTGGAATGCCATCCGGGACGCGCACCTCGTGGTACCCGGCCGGGTGCTGACCCTGCCCAATGCCGACGGGCTGCGCTACACGGTGCGCCGGGGCGACACGCTCGAGAGCATTGCGAAGCGCAGCGGTATCCCGCTCGCCTCGATCCTCGACTGGAACGACCTCGGCTCGTCGGTCATCACCGTGAACCAGGCGCTCTTTCTCCCCGGAGCGCGGATGCCCGCCGCGGACATCGCCCGGGCGCTCGGGACGCTCTTCGTCTGGCCGGTCAAGGGCAGGCTCTCCTCGCGGTACGGCATACGGGTCGGCCCGGTCGACGGCATCCAGCGCATGCATTGGGGCATCGACCTCGAGGCCAGCACCGGGACCTCCGTCCTAGCCGCCGCGGCAGGCACGGTGGCCGACGTCGGCTACAACGGGACCTACGGGAAATACATCATCCTTCGCCACAGCGGGTTCCAGACCCTTTACGGGCACCTGAGCAGGTTCACCGTGGCGGTGGGGGAGTCGGTGGCACAGGGCCGGAAGATCGGCGAGGTCGGCAACACCGGCGTCAGCACGGGACCGCACCTGCACTTCGGGGTCTTCCGCGGAGGCGAGCCGGTTGACCCGCTGCGCTACCTCAAATAAACTTCTGCTGTCCATGGGTACGGCACAGCGTGTTTTCAACGTACTTGCGGAATGGCTGGACCGCCGGCTCGAGGGCCGGAAGCGGATCGTCTCGGGAGTCGTGGCGTCGCTGCTCGTGCTCACGGTCGTGCTCCTGGCCCTCGACGGCATCGTGCCCTTCCCGCGCCCGGGCGAACAGCCGCTCTACGATTCCCGGGGCTGGTCGCTCATGGTGCGCCCGCCGGCCCCGCAGGACCTCGCGGGCTCGACTTCCGGCCCGGCGACGAGCGACGCGGTCGGCGGGTCGTCAAGCACCGCACCGCCGCTCTCCCTGATGAGCTGGGTCGTCCAACCCGGCGACACGATCATCGGCATCGCCGAACGGCTGGGCATGAACCCGGACACCGTTTCGTCGCTCAACCGCTCCAACGGCCGGGGCGTGCACAACGTCGTGGTCGGCGAGCGGATCCTCGTGCCCAACCAGGACGGGATCAAGCTCGCGGTGCGGGGGAACCTCGACGAGCTGTGCCGGCAGCACGACCTCGATCCTTCCGAGGTGCTCGCCGTGAACGGCCGCACCCGTCGCGACCTGGCCGGTACCGTCATCCTGTTTTTCCCCGGCGTCCAGCACGAAGGGTACGCGCTCAGCCTCTCGCTCGGCACCGCGGTGACGAGCCCGCTCGGCAGCTGGTGGCAGACCTCGTCCTACGGCCGGAGGGCGGACCCGTTCACCGGGGCGGCGAGCCGGCACCAGGGCGTCGATCTCGCTGCGCCGCTCGGCTCCGCCGTGCGCTCGGTGTCGGACGGCACGGCGTCGGTGGTCGCATACAACGACGTGCTCGGCAACTACGTCATGGTGCGCAGCCCGCTCAACCGCACGTTCGTTTACGGCCACATGGACCGGGTGTTCGTCTCCGCGGGCGCCCGGATCGGGCAGGGCGACCGGATCGGCACGATCGGCATGACCGGCAAGACCACCGGTCCGCACCTGCACTTCGAAGTCCGGGAGAACGGGGTTCCCGTCAACCCCCGGCTCTACCTGAGGGGTGTCCGATAGGGGCGCAGCCCGCACGAGCGCGGTCTTTGGCCCGGGGGTGTTCGGCATGAAGCGACTGGTGATCGTCCTCATCGCTCTGCTCGCGATCTTCACCGCGATCCGGGCATACACACAGACCGCGCGCGCATCCGGCGTGGACGTCGCGCCCGGCCTCGTCGAGGTGTCCGACGGCCGCTCGAGCCTCGGTCTCGGCTTCGGCCTCCTCTCGTCCGACGGCGGCCGACAGGGCCCATGGAGCGTGCTGCCCGTCGTCCTGCAGTACCGCTCGGGTTCATCGACGGTCACCCTTTCGCTGCACGGCCTCTCGTTCCTTCTGAACGGGGGGATCAGCCTCGGCCGCGAGATCGTGATCGACCGCCCGACGGTCGGGGACGTGCTGAGTGCCGGGGGCCCGGTGACCGTGGCGGCCCGGCTCGACGGCGACGTCTGGGTGCTCGGATCGGACGTGAGGCTGACCGCGAAGGCCGTGGTGACGGGCAGCGTCGTGGCCATCGGAGGCCGGGTGACGGCGGACCCGAAGGCTCGGGTGTCGGGGGGCGTGCACCGGCTCGCCGAGCTGAAGCTTCCGTTCATCGGGGTGCTCGGCACACGGTTCTCCGCCGCGGCCCTGGCGTTCGCGCGCGGCGCGCTCGTGTTCGTGCTCGCTGTCGGCGCGCTGCTCGCCGCGGTCTTCTACCTGACGCGCCTGCTGGCCGGCACGGCGGCAGCCGCGTCCACCCGATGGCGCGAGTCCCTGATCACCGTGGCGGTCGCCGCGGCTGTCCTGCCGATTGCGACGGCGCTGCTCGCCGCATCGGTCGGCGGCATCTTCTTCCTGCCGTTCCTTGTCCTCGCGGTCGCCTCGATCGCGATCCTGGGCGGCCTCGCACTGTGCGTGCGGCTCGGGGCGTGGATGCGGCGTGGCACGGGCGAGACGCCGTTCTTCCTCTTCACCTCGGGGCTGCTCGGGCTGTTCGTGGTCTCGTTCCCCGGACTCGCGGGCGTCGCGGCGGCGCTCTTCCGGGGCGAGGCCGCTGCTGCCGTCGCCGGCGTCCTGCGCTCCGTGGGTGCGGTGGCCGCACTTGTCCTGCTCGCGTGGGGATTCGGCACGGGCCTGGCGCAGATCAGGGCCGGGCAGCGGAAGGGATAAGCGCAGAGGGCCGAGGGCTTCGCGTTACACCGCTCGGCCTCTCGCCCTAGCACGGTACGCCGTGCGGGGGCTGTCGGCCGTTGGGCTGCCGCCCCTCGCGCTCCGCGATGCGCTCTGTGCATCGCTACACGCCGTGACAGTACTTGTACTTCTTCCCGCTGCCGCACGGGCAAGGGTCGTTCCTGCCTACCTTCGGCACGCTGCGCTGCACCGTCACGGGGTGGACCGAGGCGGGCGCGGGACCGGCGGTGACCGCGGTCGAAGCGGTCGGGCCGGCCGCACCGAACTGGCCGAAGCTGCCGTGGACCGCCTGCAGCGGGATCGCGCGCGGAGCCGCGGCGCTGCGCGCCGGCTCGCGCTCGATGCGGACCCGGAACACCTTCCGCGCGATGGCCGTCTTGATGCCCAGAAGCATCTCGTCGAAGATCTCGAACCCCTCGAGCTTGTACTCGAGCAGCGGGTTTTTCTGGCTGTAGGCGCGCAGGTACACGGCCTCCCGCAGGGCCTCCAGGTTCTCGAGGTGATCCTGCCAGCGGGCGTCGATATTGCGTAGATACTCGATCATGATGAACCGGTTGAGGGTCTCGGGCCCCAGCTGGTCCGCCTTTGACTGGAGATTCCTGCGCAGTCCGGTCCTGATCGCCTCCTCCAGGGCTTCGGGATCGAGGGAGGCAAGCCCGGTCGACTGCTCGTCCGGCTCGAACCACAGGCGCTCCTTGAGTCCCGCGAGCAGCCCCGGCAGGTTCCCGCGACCCTTCACCACGGTCTGCCGGTAGGCGGCGAAGAGCTCATCGAGGACGTCGCCCGCCGTGGCGAGCAGGCGCTCCTTCAGGTCGGGGTCGGCGATGATCTCGTCGCGCGCGGCGTAGATGAACTTGCGCTGCTCGTTCAGCACGTCGTCGTACTCGAGCAGGTGCTTGCGGATCTCGAAATTGCGCTCCTCGACCTTCTTCTGCGCGCGCTCGATGCTCTTGTTCAGCCAGGGGTGGACGATCGGCTCGCCGGGCTTCATGCCCAGGCGCGACATGAGGCTCTTGATGTTCTCGCCGCCGAAGAGGCGCATGAGGTCGTCCTCGAGGGAGATGTAGAAGCGCGAGGAGCCGGGGTCGCCCTGGCGTCCCGAGCGGCCGCGCAGCTGGTTGTCGATGCGCCGGGCCTCGTGGCGCTCGGTGCCCAGCACGTGCAGGCCGCCCAGCGCCTTGACCTCCGTATACTGGCCCTGCCACGCGGGGTACTCGAGGGCGAGGGCGGCCCGGTACTCCTCCTCGGAAGCCGCGGAGCCCGCGCGTCGGCGCGCCCGGAACTCGGGGTTGCCGCCGAGCTTGATGTCGGTGCCCCGGCCCGCCATGTTGGTGGCGATCGTCACCGATCCCCTGGCTCCCGCCTCCGCGATGATCAGCGCCTCCCGGGCGTGGTTCTTGGCGTTCAGCACCTCGTGCCGGACGCCCCGGCCCACGAGCATCCGCGACAGCCGTTCTGATTTTTCGATCGATATCGTCCCGACGAGCACCGGCTGGCCCTTCGCGTTGAGCTCCGCGATCTCGTCGCAGATCGCGGCGAGCTTGTCGTCCTCGGTGAGGTAGATCACGTCGTCGGTGTCGTTGCGATCCACCGGACGGTTGGTCGGAATGACGACCACCTCGAGAGCGTAGATCCGGCCGAACTCCTGGGCCTCGGTGTCGGCCGTGCCCGTCATGCCGGCGAGCTTGCCGTACATGCGGAAGTAGTTCTGGAAGGTTATGGTGGCGAGCGTGCGGTTGCGCTGCGCGATCTTGATGCGCTCCTTGGCCTCGATGGCCTGGTGCAGTCCCTCGGAGTAGCGCCGGCCGTGCAGGATCCGTCCCGTGAACTCGTCGACGATCTGCACCAGCCCGTCCTGGACCACGTAGTCGACGTCCTTGTGGAAGAGCTTGTGCGCGCGCAGGCTCTGGGTGACGTAGTGCAGGTGCTCGAAGTTCTCGTCCGTGAACAGCGAGCCGTGCATCAGCTTCGCCTCGACGAGCAGCGCCTCGATGTGGTTCATGCCCTCGTCGGTGAAGGTGACGCGCTTCCCCTTCTCGTCGATCTTGTAGTCGCCTTCCGGCTCCTCGGGGTACTCGCCCGTGGCGGGATCCTTCGCGCACTCCACGAGGCCCGGCACGACCCGATTGGCCTCGAAGTACCGGGCCGTGTCGTCCTCCGCGGAGCCCGAGATGATCAGCGGCGTGCGCGCCTCGTCGATGAGGATGTTGTCGATCTCGTCGACGATCGCGTAGGCGTGGCCGCGCTGGACTTTCTCGGCGGGACTGAAGCACATGTTGTCGCGCAGGTAGTCGAATCCGAACTCGTTGTTGGTGCCGTACGTGATGTCCTTCGCGTAGGAATCCTTGCGGCGGGCATTGTCCATCTGGCCCAGGATGACGCCGACCGACACTCCCAGCAGCCGGTACACCGGTCCCATCCACTGGGCGTCGCGCTCGGCGAGGTAATCGTTGACCGTGACGATGTGCACGCCCCGTCCGGTGAGCGCGTTGAGGTACGAGGCCGGCACGCTTGCGAGGGTCTTGCCCTCGCCGGTCTTCATCTCCACGATCCGTCCCCGGTGCAGCACAACCGCGCCCATCATCTGCACGTCGAACGGCCGCTCGCCCAGGCGCCGGCGCGCTGCCTCGCGCACGAGGGCATACGCCTCGGGCAGCAGGTCGTCGAGCCGCTCCCCGCCGGCGAGCCGTCGGCGGAAGACCTCGGTGCGGCGGGGAAACTCCGCGTCGTCGAGGGCTAGCATCGCGGGCTCGAGCGCGTTGATGCGCTGGGCCACGGGAACGAGCTCGCGCAGGTCCCGATCGCTCTTGGTGCCGAAAAGGGCTGTGAGGAGGCTTTCCGCCATGGTCGCCAATGTATCCCTGTCAGCCGGGATGGGTCAAGAAACGAGCGCCGAAACCCGCCGGTGGCTGGGGCTCTCGCTACGCCACTTCGTGGCGTAGCTGCCGGCATTGACACCCCTCCGGTCGGGCCACTACGATGCAGGCGCGCATGAACACCATCCACCGATGCGGAGCCGCCGTCCTGGCCGCAGCGATCACTTTTACCTGCCTCGCCGGCTGCGCGCGCGGCCGTGCGCCCGAACTGGTCGCGGATTCGCTCTTTTCCCTCGAGCTCGGCAGGCTGGAGGACCAGGTGGATCTCTTCCAGACCGCGGGCTCCCCGATGAGCGGCCGCACGCGCATCACCATGCGGGACGGGCTCTTCTACGTGGCAAACGGCGCTGCGCACAAGGTCATGGTCTTCTCGTCCTACGGCGACCTGCTGTTCCTCCTCTACGACCCCGCCACCAACCCGAAGCCGACCCTGGCGAGCGCCCCGACTGAGCCCGGCACGGTGAGTACCCGGGGGGCGGTGGAATACCCGTTCCAGGACCTCGGCGAGGTCGCGGTCTCGAGCGAAAAGGTCCTCTACGTGGAGGATGCAGCGCCCGCGGCCCGGGTAGTTAAGGATCCCGTCGCCGGCACCCTCAGGCGCATCGTGCTGCGTTTCGACCGGCGCGGCGCCCCCCTCGCGCCGCTCGGGCAGGAGGGGCCCAACGGCACACCCTTCCCGTACATCGCGGCCCTGCATGTCACCGACGGTGACCAGCTCGTGGTGGTCTGCCGACTCGCCGCCGCGTGGCAGGTGTTCTGGTTCTCGCGGGAGGGCGCCCTCCTGCACCAGGTCGAGATCGACCAGGCACATCTGCCCCCGATCGACGAATCGGGGTTCACTGCGTCGCTGGTGAACATCGTCCCGGACCTGGCTGCGCCCGTGCTCTACCTGCTGCTGTACTACTACCCGAACGCGGCGGACAAGGCCTCGACGGGAGTGACGGCCCGAGTCCATCCCCTTGACCTGCGGACCCGGCAGTACGGAAAGGCCATCGAGCTGCCCGTGAACCCGGGACGCAAGGAGAAGGTGGGGTTCACGACGCAGGAAATCGCCCGGCCCCCGTACGACCTGCTTGGTACGGGTTCGAACGGCCACCTCTACCTGCTCGGATACACGGACTCCAACCTCTACAACCTTATCATCCTGGGTCTGGACGGCAGGGTTCGCGGCAGGGCCTACGTTGTCATCGAGGATTCCGAGCTCACCTATCGGGACACGCATCTTTCGCCTTCGGGCATCATCTATGGGCTGCTCTGCGGCCAGGCGAAGGCGGATGTCTCGTGGTGGCGGTCGGACCGGCTGCTGAAGGCGGATTAGCCGTGAAGATCGTGGACGCGGAGACGATGGCCCGCATCGACGCCCGTTCCACGGCAGAGTACGGGATCGCATCGGCCGACCTGATGGAGGCGGCCGGGCTTCAGGGGTACCTTCGGATGAAGGAGGCGGTTTGGGACGGCTCACCGCACGGCAACCTCGTTTTCGTGGCCGGTCGCGGTGCGAACGGCGGCGACGCGCTCGTCATGGCCCGGCACGCCCACCTCGACGGTGCGAACGCGGCCATCGTGCTCGCGTCCGCGAAGCCCCCCGGGGGGACCGATGCCGCGGTCAATCTCGCTTCCTGCGAGGCGCTCGGTATCCCCTGCACGAGCTGGCCCGACACTCCGGGGCCTGTGGAGCGCTTGATCGCCTCGGTGGCATGGGTTTTCGATGGCATCGCGGGCACCGGCCTGCGGGGGCCCCTTCGCTCGCCCCTGGATGCGCTCGTGGCGGCCCTGAACGCGTCGCCGGGGCACCGGGTGGCCATCGACGTGCCCAGCGGGCTCGGCGACGGCTACCGGGGCTTCTGGCCCGTGGTCCACGCCGATTGCACTCTGGCCATGGGTCTGCCGAAGGCATGCCTCTACCTGCCGCGCGCCCGTCGGCACTGTGGAAGGATCCTGGTGGTGCAACCGGGCTTCCCGGCACCCCTCCTCGAAGATCCCGCGATCCGCTGCGAGCTGATCGACGACCGGTCGTTCCGGGGGCTTCTCGGACCTCTGCCCGTCGATGCGCACAAGGGCGACCGGGGGCACCTCGCTGTCTTCGCCGGCGCTCCGGGCACAACCGGTGCGGCGTGGCTTGCGGCCCACGCGGCCGCCCGCGCCCGGGTGGGGCTGGTGAGCCTGTTCCTCGACGCGGCGACGCTCCCACTGGTCGCGCCGGCATGCCGCTCGGTCATGGCCAAGCCATGGGGTGACGCCGACCCGCGCAGCTTCGACCCCTCCCGCTACACGGCCTTGCTCGTCGGCCCGGGCTGGGGGCTGGGGGAGGGCCGCGAGCGGTGGCTCGATTTTCTCCTCGCCGCGGGTCCCCCCGGCGTGCTCGACGCGGACGGGATCACACTGTTCGCAGGGCTCGGCAGGAAAGCCCGGTCGCGGCTCGGCGGCCGATGGGTGCTGACCCCGCACCCCGGCGAGTTCGCACGGCTCGCCGGCATCCCGAAGGACGAGCTTCTGGACGACCCGATACCCCGCGCGCTTGCAGCGGCCCGTGAGCTCGACGCGGTTGTGGTGCTGAAGGGCCATGTCACCATCGTAGCGGATCCATCCGGCAGTTCCCGGGTGCTCGACGGCTGCAACCCGGCCCTCGGCACAGCCGGTTCGGGCGATGTCCTTGCGGGTCTCGTGGCCGCGGGTCTCGCGGGTGGGCTGCCGCCCGCCGAGGCTGCGGTCTTCGGCGTGTCCCTGCACGCCCGGCTCGGCGCCGTGGCCCGGCAGCGTGTGGGGTGGTTCATCGCGGAGGACCTGGTGCCGTTCGTCTCGGGGGTGCTCGGGGAGGTTTGCCCGTGAGCGGCTCGCCCGATGAGCCGCCCATCCTGAAGGTGAGGAAGGACGCGGAGCAGGAGGTGCGGTTCCACTACAACCGGGAAGAGCGGGTGGTGCTCTACCGGCCCATCCGGAGGGAGAAGAAGCGCCGCGGCTTCTTCGCCCGGCTCCTGCGCGGCGGACGGAGGTCCCTGCTGCCCGTGCTGCTGGGCGTGCTCGCGATCGTGCTGGCCATGCGTCTCCTGCCCCGGGACCGAACGACGGGGCACCTCGCCGGCTACGACGTAAGCTTGCGCGCCTACGCATACCAGGACGCGCTGCTCGCGAGCGTCACCGTTTCATGGAAGCCGGGTTCGGACGAGCAGGTGTCGGAGGCTGGCGACGCGACGGTGCGGTTCTCGACGTCGGAAACGGCTGCCGGGTCCGTATCGATCGAGCCGCTCGGGGGCGGCGAGGTCGTGGTGCGTGGAAGGCTGCCGTACACCGGAGCCGAGCGACGGGTTTTCGCGGAGGTAGCGATCAGCGGGAAGGCGCTGCGTCTGGCGGCAGCCGTCGGGAAACCTTGACCGCCCGGTGCTCCCCGCCCTATGCTTGCGCTGGGAGGGGAAGATCCCCATGCTTCAGTTCTACTTCCTGTCGATCCTGACGAACGCCGCGGCAGGGGCTCTGCTGTCCGCAGACTACTTCGGCCGGCGGCTGGCGCGTCTCGCGTGGCTGTCCGCGCATCCGGGTTCACGCCGGCTCAAGCTGACGTGCGGCGCCGCGGCGCTCATCGTGGGTGCGTGCACGATCTTCTGGCCGGCGGGCAGTGGCGTACCCGTCATCGGCGACCTGGTACCGTCGATCGCGGGCCTCGCGATGGGGGTGGCGCTTCTTTTCGAGGTTTTCCGGCAGGACGCGCTGTTCCCGTCCGAGCCGGCCCCGGCCCCCGCACGCGCCGGCCTCGATTGGAGGTCGATGATCGGCATCGCCGGTCTGGCAGTGGCGATCCTGCACTTCTTCCTGCCCGAGCGGCCGTTCCTGTAGGGCGCACGTGACGGTCGGGCTCGCTCTAAATCCGCTTGGGGCTCTCGCCTCCGCGCGCCAGAGGCGCGCTAGGGCTGCCGCCCCCCGCAGCCAAAGCTGAGGCTATTCGGCCTCAGCTTTGGCTGCTTGAACCGCCTTGATCACCTCGTCCGCGATGCGGCCCGAGATAGGGCTGTAGTGGTCGAACTCGACCTCGAACGACCCCGTGCCCGAGGTGAGAGCCTTCAGGTCGATGGCGTAGCGCAGCAGCTCGGCCTGGGGAACCTGGGCCTTGATCTCCTGGATGCCGCCGCCGATCGGGTTCTGGCCGAGGACCTTGCCCCGCTTGCCGCTGAGGTCGGAGAGCACGTCGCCGAGGTACTGGTCGTCGATGTAGACCGTGAGGTTACTGACCGGCTCCAGCAGCACGGGCTTCGCCTTCCGCATGCTCTCCCGGAACGCCTCCCGCGCGGCTAGCTTGAAGGCGAGCTCCGAGGAGTCGACCGCATGCTCCTTGCCGTCCACGACCCGGGCCTCCACGTCCACCACGGGGTAGCCGGCGAGAACCCCGGCCTCCATGGCCTCGACGACGCCCTTCTCCACGGCGGGGATGTAGCTCTTGGAGATGGAGCCGCCGAAAATGGCGTTGGTGAACTTGTACTGCTCGCCCCGGGGCAGGGCCTGCACCTCGAGCGACACCTTCGCGTACTGCCCGTGGCCTCCGGTCTGCTTCTTGTGCGTGTACTCCGCGTCGCCCTTGCCCTGGATGGTCTCCCGGTAGGCGACCTTCGGGACGTGGGTCTCGACCTCGATCTTCTGGTGCTCCTTGATCTTCTCGAGGATCATCTGGATGTGCAGCTCGCCCATGCCCGAGATCACCATTTCCCGGGTCTCTTTCTCGAAGGCGATGCGGAAGGTGAGGTCTTCCTCGGTGGTCCGCTGCAGGGTCTGGTTCATCTTGTCCTCGTCCTTCTTCGCCTTCGCCTCGATGGCGAGCGAGTGGACGGGCGTGGGCATCTCGAGGTCGGGCCAGCGGATGTGCGCGTCGCTTGAGTGGAGGGTGTCGTTGGTCCTCAGGGTGGCGCTCTTCGTGAACAGGCCCAGGTCGCCGGCGGGGATGTCTGCGGCGTCCTCGATCTTCTTGCCCTGGCACGTGTAGATCTTGGAGAACTTCTCCTTCTTCCCTTCACGTGCGCTCACCAGGTCGCTGTCGGCCGCCACCCGGCCCGACATCACCTTGAAGTAGGAGATCTTGCCGGTGAACTGGTCCAGGGCGGTCTTGAACACGAACAGCGAGGCGGGCCCGTCTTCGGCGACCTTCCGCACCACCTCGGTGCCGTCGGCGGCCATGCCCTTCGCCTCGCCCGCGGGCGAGGGGCAACCCCAGGCGAGGAAATCGAGCAGGCACGGGACACCGGCCCCGGTGATGGCTGCGCCGCAGAGCACGGGCACGAGCTTGCCCGCGCGCATGCCCTGCGCGAGGCCTCGGCGGATCTCGTCCGCGCTGAGCGTGCCCTCGGCAAAGAACTTTTCGATGAGCTTGTCGTCGGCCTCGGCCGCGGCCTCCATCAGGGCGGCCCGGGCCGCTTCGTACGCGTCCTTCGCGGCGTCGGGCACCGTGACGGGCCCGCCGTCGAGGTACGCCTTGCCTTCGACGAGGTCGATCACGCCCTTGAACTCGGCCGCCGCGCTGATTGGGATCGTGACGGGGACGAAGGAGGCCTTCAACTTCTCGCGCAGGTCGGCAACCGTGCGGTCGAAGTCAGCGCGCTCCTTCTCCATCTTGTTGATGAAGATGAAGCAGGGTGTCTCGGCCCGGCTGAGCCGGCGCCAGAGCTTGAGGGTCTCGATCTGGACCCCCACGTCGGCGCCTACCACGAGCACGGTGCTTTCGGCCACGCGCAGGGCGGCGATCACCTCGCCCACGAAGTCCGCGGAACCTGGGGTGTCGAGCAGGTTCACCTTCCGGTCCTTCCACGCGAGGTGGCTGAGCGAGGTGTGGATGGAGATTTTGCGGGCGATCTCCTCCTCGGTGAAATCGCTCGTCGTCCGGCCCGTCTCCACACGCTCCGCCTTCGGGATGGCCCCGCCGGTGGCGAGCATCTGCTCCACGAGAGTGGTCTTGCCCGTGCCGCCATGGCCGGCGACGGCCACGTTGCGCAATGCGGTCGTGGGAACGCTCATCCCGGGACTCCTTGCGGCGGGCGAATCGCCCGCCAGTGAGATGAATGGGTTCGGAAAATGTAGAGCGGCGGGGGCGTGAATGTCAAGGACACGGGCTCTCGCCCAAGCACGGTACTCCGTGCGGAGGCTGCCGCCCTGGGGACTACCGCCTCAGGTCGCGAACCCCCCAACCTTCTCCGCGAAGTGCGAGAACTCCATGGTGGAGGTGGCCCGGCCCTGGGAGATGCTTCGCAGGCTGGTAGTGTAGCCGAACAGGGCTGCGAGCGGCGCCTGCGCCTTCACGTGGTCGAAACCCGGTTTGTTCTCGACGTTCAGAATGAGGCCCCCACGGGCGTTGATGGTGCCGATCACGTCCCCGAGGAATTCGGACGGCGTCAGGACGTCTACGGCCATGATGGGCTCGAGCAGCAGCGGGTCGGCCGTGCGGCAGGCGGCGTCGAACGACAGGGCGCCGGCCGCTTCGAACGCGATGGCCGTGGACGTGTTGGGATGATACTCGGCTGCCACGAGCGTCACGCCGATGTCGTGCGCCGGGTAGCCGTAGACCACTCCCGAACCGAAGGCGGCGGTGACGCCGCGTTCGACGGCTTCCACCAGCTCTTCGGGCAGGTCACCGTCGGCGAGCGCCGAGCGGAACGAGTTGCCCGCGCCCCGCGCGAGGGGCTCCACGCGCACGGTGATGACCGCCTCGTGCTCCTTGCCCGCGATGGTGCGGTGGTAGCGTTCGACGTGGGTGATGGCCTTCCCGATGGTCTCCCGGTACGAGACCTGGGGTTTACCCACCCGGGCCTCGACCTTGAACTCACGGAAGATCCGGGTGACGAGCACGTCGATGTGCAGCTCGCCCATGCCCGAGATGATCAGCTCCCCGGTTTCCTCGTTTTCCTTCACCGAGAAGGTGGGGTCCTCGATGGAGAGCACCTCCAGCACCTCGGAAAGCTTCTTGCGCTCGGACAGGGTCTTTGGCTCGATGGCCACCGAGATGACCGGCACGGGGAAGTGCATGCGCTCGAGCAGGATGGGGAACGCCTCGACGCCGATCGTGTCGCCCGTGCGGGCCTGCTTCAGCCCGATGACGGCCGCGATGTCGCCGGCCTCGACCTGGTCCAACTGCACCTGCTGGTTCGCGTGCATGCGCAAGAGGCGGTTGACCCGCTCGCGCTTTTTCCGTCCCACGTTGTAGACGACCTGCCCCTCCTTGATGCGCCCGGAGTACATGCGCACGTAGCAGAGGTTGCCGGCCTCCCGGGTGGCCTGCAGCTTGAAGACGAGCCCGAGGGGGAAGGCGTCGGGCCGGCAGGGCACCTCGACCGCGTCCTCCTTCTTGAGGTGGTGGCCGGTCACGGGCGGCACGTCGAGCGGGGAGGGCAGGTAGTCGACCACCGCGTCGAGCAGCGGCTGCACGCCCACGTTGCGCAGCGAGGCGCCGCAGAGCACGGGCGTGAAGGAGCGCTGGAGGACCGCCTCGCGCAGGACCTTCCGCACGAGCTCGGCGGGGATCTGCCCGCCCGCGAGATAGAGCCCGGTGAGCTCGTCGGAGAGGCTGGCGAGTGCGTCGAGCAGGCGCTCCCGGGCCGCATGGGCCACCTCCTCACGCCCAGCCGCGATCGGGGAGTCGGTCACGGTGACGCCCTGGTCGGCGGGGTCCCAGCGCAGCTCGCGCATGCCGACGAGATCGATGACCCCCTCGAACTCCGTCTCCGCGCCGATTGGCAGCTGGAGGGCCACCGGGACCGTGCCGAGCTTGGCGCGTATCTCCGCGAGCACGTTCTCGAAGCTCGCGCCGACGCGGTCGAGCTTGTTGACGTACGCGATCTTGGGCACGTGGTAGCGGTCGGCCTGGTGCCAGACCGTCTCGGACTGGGGCTCCACCCCGCCCACGGCGTCGAAGATGGTGACCGCGCCGTCGAGCACACGCAGCGACCGCTCCACCTCGGCCGTGAAATCCACGTGCCCGGGGGTGTCGATGATGTTCACCTGGTGGTCGCGCCAGTAGCAGGTGGTGGCCGCGGCCGTGATCGTGATGCCGCGCTCCTGCTCCTGGTCCATCCAGTCCATGGTGGCTTCGCCGTTGTCCACCTCGCCCATGCGGTGGGTTTTGCCCGTGTAGAAGAGGATGCGCTCGATGGTGGTGGTCTTCCCGGCGTCAATATGCGCGATGATCCCTATGTTGCGGATGCTGCTGAGATCGGCCATACGTTGTCCTCGGGGTCTTCCTCTGGGGAATCTCGCGCCACTATAATCAAAGGATGCGCCCCGTGCATAGGGCGATCTACGCCGCACTCCTGCTCGTCCCAACCGTATGGCTCTCCGCTTGGGATTCCCCGCTCGCGTGGGCAAACGCACTGCGGGGGACGACAGCGCCCGCGCTGCGGCCCGACCCGCTGCTCTCGCAGGCCGCCGGGGCGTACGCCGCGGAGCTGGCTGCCACAGGTGTCCTGAGCCACACCGGCCCTGCTGATGGCAGCCGGCTCCTGGACCGGTTCTTCCGGGAGGGGGGAACGGCGTTCGAGGTGGGTGAGATCCTGGGCGCCGGGCCCGACCTCGCGGCGGTGGAATTGGCCTGGGAGGCGAGCCCCGGTCACCGGCGTGTGGTGCTGGGCGAGCGCTACACCATCATGGGGTGGGGCTCGGCATCACGAGGCACGCAGCAGGTGTGGGTGGTCATGATGGCCCGCACGGTCGTGGAGGGCCTGTCCCTCGAGGAGGCGGCCGGCGTCCTGGTCGTCGCGGGCAAGCTCGGTCCCTCCTGGGCGATCGAGCCCTGGCTGGACGCCGGTTCGGGCGAGTCGAGTCCCTCGGCCTGGGACTCCGTGACCCGGCGGTTCGAGTACCGGGTTCCGCTCGTCGATAGCCGGGTCCGGATCCTGATCGGGTGCCGGGACGCGTACGGCGATCGTCAGGCCACCGACTCGGTCACATGGCCTCGAGGAACGGAATCCCCAGCAGGCGCAGGCCGTTCAACAATACCTGTGCCACCGCCCTGACAAGCCCGATGCGTGACACCACCAGGTCCGGGTCCTCGTTGCGGAGCACGGGATTCTCCTGATACCACCGGCTGAAGGCCTTCGACAGCTCGAA
>JAPLSM010000112.1 GCA_026398635.1 Spirochaetota bacterium
CTCCGCCCGCGAGAGCCCCTCGCGCAGGATGCCGGCTCGGGCAGTCTCCCCGTCGTGCGTGAGCCCGCTGAGGTACGCCTGCGCCCGCGCCGCCTCCGGCAGCACGGCCAGCGCCTCTGCGTAGCGGTTCTCGGCTTCGGCTGCCCGTCCCTCGCGCGCGAGCTGGTCGGCCTCCGCGACCTTGCTCTTCAGCTCGGTCACCTGCGACGCGAGGGCAATGAGCGACGAGGTGTCGGTGGCGGTCTTCTCCTTCTCGCCCTGCACGTACGTCGTGAGCACGTCGACCACGAAGAGGTCTACGTCGCGCCGCTTCGCGATGGCCGGAAGCTGCGAGACCTCCCCCCGGTTCACGTACTCCCCGATGGCCTTCAGGCTCTGCACGGCCTTGTCGTAGCTCCGCGCGGCGATGTCGGTCCTGGCCACGGTGTACAGGCTCACGAGCTGGCTGGAGGCGATCTCCTCCTTCTCCTTCTGAGCCGAAAGATCGCGCAGGGCGGCCTCGGCTTTCGCCTTCTCCGTCTCGAGGGTCGCGGTGCTCTGGGCGAGCTGCGCCCGGAGCGTCTCCTCGCGCTTGCGCGATTCGGCGAGCACCTTCTGCCGGTCCTCGTTGGCCTTCTCGAGGTTGGCGTTGTACTCCGCGGCGAGCGCCTTGAGGCTCGCCTCGGACCTCGCGCGTTCCTCCTCCGCCTGCCGCTTGTAGACGTCGAGCTGCTTCGCGGACTCCGCGTTTTTCTTCGCCTCGAGGTCGGCGATGCGCTTCGCGATTGCCTCGTCGGAAAGTCCCTGGCCCTGCAGCTTCAGCTTCTCCGCGTCCAGCTCGGCGGCGATGGCCTTCCGCAGCTCGTCCTCGCGGGCCTTCACCTTGGCGTCCATGCCCGACTGCAGGTCCTGCCGCTGCCGCTCGATGTCCGCCAGGCGCCCCTGGATGGAGTCGATCTCCCGGTTCTTCGCCTCGAGCTGGGCCTCGGACTGCTTCTTCAGCTCGGCGATCAGCTTCCCCTCGGCCGTGGCCGCGGAGCCTTCCTCCTTCGCGATCCGGGTCTCGCCGCGCTGGAAGAGCACGTAGAGGGCTCCGAGCCCAAGGGCGAGCGCGACGATCAGCGCGACGTTCACGATGGCGGGGAAGAACACCCCCTGCTTCGCGGCCTTCACCGTGAAGTCCTCGGGGGTTACCTCCATGCGGCTTTCCTGGACCGCCTGCTCGAGGTCCTGCTCGATCTGCTTCAGGTCGTCCGGCGAGATGCCGGTTTCGTCGGCGGCCTGGTCCAGCCCGAGACGCTTGCGGAGCTTCCCTGCCCGTGCCAGCAGCCCTTTCACCTCGTGCCCCCTCCGCGCCTGCTCACGCGGTCTCCCCGATCTCCGCACCGTCCCAGCCCGGAGGCGGGGATGCCGTCTGGTACCGACGACACCGATCCTGCATCATGCTGCTCGCAACATCACCCGGCAGGAGTTTCTGCACCTTGGCAAACATTGAAGCAGCCTTCGCGAAGTTCCGGCCGGGAAAGTACTCCCCCATGGCAGCGTTGTGAAGCTCCCACGCCTCCCGCTCGGCACCCTCTACCGACCTCTTCACGGTGTAGATGTTCGTGGGCCGGCCCGTATCACCCGTAGGATGGATGTCCAGGTGCCGACAGGCGAGATCGTTCCTCACCTCGCGGCGGACGCGTTCGGAAATGATGGCCTGCTGGGCGTACTTTTTCGTGCTCCCCTCCAACTCGGAGGCGAAATCCGACACCCGCCCTATGGCGTTGTAGATCATCTTCTTCTCGCAGCCGATGTCGCCCACGGTAGCCACCCCGTAGTTCACCCCGACACCGATGCGCCATTCCACGTTGCTCCCGCCCTTGGCCGCTTCCTCGCGCTGCACGCGGTTGAACTCGTCAAGCGCCTCGATCATCTCGATGGCCGAGAGAGCGGCCTGCAGCGCATCGTCCTCGTGCTTGTCGGGGGCGCCAAAGAACGCCTTTATCGCGTCTCCTATGTAATCGCACACGACGCCGCCGTGTTTCGCGATGACCTCGACCATCAGCGCGAAGTAGCGATTCAGCTGGGTCACCAGGTCCTCGGGCCGCAGTCGTTCCGAAATGGTGGTGAATCCCCTGATGTCGGAAGTGAGCATCGCGATCACCCGGTTTTCAGCCACCGGCCCGCCATGGGGGCTGCTCAAGTGCTGGTCGATCACGGATTTCGGGACATACATCTGGAAGAAGTTCCTGAGGCGTTTCTCCCGCTGTCGGGAAACCGACGACTGGTAGGCATAGCTCCTGACCTGGCCGTAGGCGGTCTCGAGGCCGTCGACCATCAGGTTGAACGTCTGCGCCAGCCGCCCGATCTCGTCGTGGTACTCCACCTCCACCCGCTCCCCGAGATCGTTCGTCGTGATGATCTTCTCCATCGTGCCGACCACCCGCTTCAGCGGGCGCGTCAGCCACCCCGTGAACACCAGCACCAGCACCACCGCCGCCGCGATCGAAACCCCCAGGATGATCAGCGTCCTCAACAATATCTCGTTCACCCCGGCGTAGAACGTCGCACGCTCCTCCGTCACCAGCACGTACCAGGCGAACGGCTCGAACCAGAACCCCTTCCCCACCCGCTGCACCCCGCCGAGATCCACCGTCAGGTAGTCCGTGTTCTTCGCCGCCGCCAGCGCCGCCACCGCCTCCTGCTCGCCCGAGGCAAGGGCGAGGTCCCCCGTCGCCATCGCGACCGACCCGTCCGAAGCGAAGGCCGCCGTCAACTCCGTCGCGCTCGTCGCAAGGCTCCCCGCGTAGCTCGCCACCGCCTCCCGCGTCGCCTCCACCATCTCGGGCCGCCCGGTGAGCCCGTTCTCCACCAGCAGCGTCCACTGGCTCTCCGCGTGCTTGCGAAGCTGGGAGGATTTGAACGCCAGGAACTCCCGCGCCACCTGCGAGATGCCGTTGGAGGCCGCGAAGTACGAGGAGACCCCGGTGAGCAACAGCGTCGCCACCACGAGCGGGAGCACGATGAGGATGATTTTCAGCCGGATGCTCATGCAGCACTCATTTCGTCTTCATCACCTCATACCCGCCCCATTCGGGGCCAGGCGGCTCCCGCTCGTAACGACGGCATCGCTCGATCATTGTGGCACTCGCACGGTCGCCGGGCAGCAGCTTCTGAACCTGGCTGAAGAGCGTGATGGCGTTGGAGAAGTTCCGGTTGGGGTAGTATTCCTCCATTGCCGCGTTGTGCAGACTCCATGCCTGCTTCTGGGTCCCGGCGAGGTTACGGTTCACGGTATAGATCCGCTCCGCATCCCTCTTTCCCTTCACCGCCACATAGTCGATCATCTGGCAGGGCATAAGGTCCTTCGCCTTTTCCTCTGCCTCCCCCCCCTTCTCCTTCTCCTGGTATCTCTCGATCTCCTTCAGCTTCAGGAAGACACTCCCCGTAAAGATGATCGGTTGGTGGTACACCTTGCACATGCCCTGGGCACGGGAAGCGAGGTTGACCCGGTCGCCGATCACCGTGTAGCCCATCTTCCGCTCGCAGCCGATGTTGCCTACCGTCACCACGCCGTAGCTGATTCCCACGCTGGTCGGAAACTCGGGTCGGCCGTGCTTTTTTTGCTCCTGGTTGAACCGCTCGGCCGCTTCGATCATGTCGAGTCCAGCATGCACCGACTGCAGCACGTCGTCCCTGCGCCGTTCGCCGTGCCCGAACAGTGCCATGACGGCGTCGTCGATGTACTTGTCCACGATGCCCTTACGGGCGGTGACGACATCCACCATCGCCTTGAAGTAGCGGTTCAGCTGGCTCACCAGCTTCTCGGGATCTCCTATCTCTTCTGATATCTCCGCGAAGCCATGGATGTGCGAAAAGAGCACGCTCACGTTGCGTTCCTCACCCTGGAGGATGCCCTTGGGATCGCGAGTCGCCTGCTCAATGACTTCGCGGGGGACATATGTCTGAAACGTGTTCAGAGTACGCACTTCTTTGCGACGCGACACGCCGGCGGTCCGGGCGTAACTCCTGACGTGTCCGTAGGCGGCCTCGAGGCCTTCCACCATCAGGTTGAACGTCTGCGCCAGCTGCCCGATCTC
>JAPLSM010000012.1 GCA_026398635.1 Spirochaetota bacterium
AGGCCGGCATGAGCGCGTCGCGGATCGTCATGATCGTCTATACCGCCGTGCTGCTGCTGCCGGGGTTGTTCTGCCTCTGGCGCTTGCCACGCTGTCGGCCGGCCGCGGTGGGCGGCGGCCGCCGGACCGCGCAGCGCTCGCTGCGCCGCCGGGTATCGGTGATCGTTCCCGCGTTGAACGAGGAGCGGCGTCTCGGGCCGCTGCTCGAGTCGCTGGGCCGCCAGACTTGGCGGGCTGACGAGGTCCTCGTGGTGGACGATGGAAGCGTGGACGGAACCGCAGCGCTGGCGCACCGGCTCGCACGCGTGGTGGCCGCCCCCGCGAAGCCGGCGGGCTGGGTCGGTAAGAGCTGGGCCTGCTGGACCGGGGCAGGGGAGGCGGCCGGCGACGTGCTCGTATTCCTCGATGCCGACGCACGCCTGGCCAACGACGGCCTGGAACGCCTCCTCGCCGAGCGTGACCGTCGGGGCGGTGTAGTGTCCGTGCAGCCCTATCACGCGGTGGAGGGCATCGTCGAGCGGCTCTCGGCGGTCTGCAACATCGTAGTCATGGGCTCCCTCGGCGCCTTCACCCCGCTCGGCGGTCGCGTCCGGTCGGCGGGAGGCTTCGGGCCCTGCCTCGTGGTATCGCGCGGCGACTACCGCGCCTGCGGCGGCCACGAGGCCGTTCGCGACCGGGTGGTCGAGGACATGGCCCTCGCGGATGCCGCGCGCCGGAAGGGCTTGCCGGTGGCGTGCCTGGCCGGGCGGGGCTGCGTGGCCTTCCGCATGTACCCCGACGGTCTTCTCTCCATGGTGGAGGGATGGAGCAGGGGTCTGGCCACAGGGTCCGGCGGCTCGCCCCCGCTCGCCCGGGGGCTGATGATCGCGTGGATCACGGGCGTCACCTCCAGCGTCATTCTCCTGGCGATGGGCATCGCCGCGCTGGTCGGGGCTGGGCGCGGCGGCCCCGCGGATGCCGCGTTCGGCGTGTCGACGGTCGCGATCTACGCGCTGTACGCCGCGCAGGCGTGGTGGATGCTGCGGAGGATCGGCAGCTTCGGCCCCGTGACGGCGCTCGCCTTCCCGCTGCCCCTCGCGTTCTTCCACGCCGTTTTCGCCCGATCGATCTGGCTTGCGAAGGTCAGGGGAAGCGTCACGTGGCGGGGCCGACGGGTGAGCATCCGTGCGCACCGAAGCCCGCGGGCACGGCCGCGAGCCCGGCGCTGAGCGCGCGGGAACTTCACTTCTCCGGCACGACCCTCATCGCCGACCACGTGTCGTCGAGCGCGACCATGGCCACGGGCCTGAGCCCGAACCGCGATACCTCGCCCCAGAGGACGTCGCGGCTCAGCTCGCCCGCCCGGGCCGAAATATGCTTCGGGTAGCAGATCCACAGTACGCCATCGTCGGTGAGGGCGGCCGTGAGCCGGGGCACGAGCGACGTCACCCCGGGGATCGTCTCCGCGAATCCGAGCACCACGTCGCAGTCGCCGCGCGGTGAAGCGCTGACCGCAGCCCCTTCGGGAAGAGGATCCAGCAGCGCGGAGAATCCCTTCGGCGCGTTGAACAGCGCCGTCCTGCTGCCGGCCTTGATTCTCAGTTTTTCGGCGAGTGAGCTTTTCGACATCGTGGATCTCCCATGTTCAAGATAGCTCCGCGGGGGGGCCAACGGCCATGACCCTCGGCATGGCCCTCGGGCGCTGTGACCTCATGATGAAGGTCTGGCGGAACGAGGGAGCGTACCCCGGAACTTGACAAACCCGGGGTCGGGGATCATCTTTTCTCAACACCATGGCAATCACGATTGAACCTGTTACCACCCGCGGCCAGCTCCGCACGTTCGTGAAATTACCGTACCGGCTGTACCGGGGCGACGTGAACTGGGTGCCCCCGCTCATCGTGGACGAGCTCAGGAAGCTGGACCGGTCGAAGCACCCCTTCTTCAAGCACGCCGCTGCCGGGATCTTCCTCGCCCGGCATGATGGCAGGCCCGCGGGCAGGATCGTCGCCATCCACGACGAGCTGTGGGAGAAGACCCACGGCGAGCGCGCCGCCACCTGGGGCTGGTTCGAGTGCGAGAACGACGTCGAGACGGCCCGGGCGCTCTTCGATGCGGCCCGCGCTTGGGCGAAGGCTCGTGGCTGCACGCGCATCATCGGCCCGATGAGCCCGAACGCGAACGACATCGTGGGCCTCCTGGTGAAGGGCTTCGACGGTCCGCCGGTCATCATGATGAGCTACAACCCGCCGTGGTACGCGGACCTCGTGGAGGCGACCGGCGGCCGCAAGTGGAAGGACCTCATCGCGTGGCTGCTCGACAACCCCGAGATCCCCGAGCGCCTGGCGCGCATCATGCCGATGGTGGAGAAGAGGGGGAAGTTCAAGCTCCGCAAGATCGACATGAAGGACTTCCCCGCCGAGGTCGAGCGCGCCCGGGCGGTGTACAACGAGTTCGAGAAGGTCAACGCCATCTACACCCCTTTCACGAAAGAGGAATTCGAGTACCTCGGCAAGGACCTGAAGATGGGCATCGACCCCGACATCGTGTTTTTCGCCGAGGTCGACGGCAAAACCGTCGGAGTGTCGCTCGCCTTTCCTGACCACAACGTGGGATTTCGGGCCGCCCGGGGGCGCCTGTTCCCGTTCGGCATCTTCAGGATGCTCCTGGCCAGACGGAAGATCCACCTCATCCGGGTGCTCAGCATGGGCGTGCTGAAGGAGTACCGCAACCGGGGCATCGACCTCGCCTTCTACTATTACAGCTACAAGTACGGTGTGCCCAAGGGGTACTTCGGCGCCGAGATGTCCTGGGTCGAGGAGGACAATGTGGCGATGGCCAACACCGCGGTCAAGCTCGGCGGCAAACCCTACCGGACCTACCGGGTCTACGAGCAGGCGTTGTAAGGCCGGTTCGGGCGGCTCGCGGGGCAGCGAGCAGCCCGCGGCGCGTTCCGCAGCCGATCGCCCGGTGGCGGGGCGGCCGCCCTTCAGGAACGCTGCAGCAGCTCCAGCATCTTCCGATCCAGCAGGTGACCTTCCCAGCTCTCGTAGCTCACGTCGGGGCGGTTGGAATCGAGCACGCCGAAGTCCCCGCGGAAGTTCCAGAGCGCCCATCCCCAGCCCGCCCGCTTCCAGTTCTCGAGGCAGTCGCGCATCCATGCCAGCACGACCGCGTGGGGGGTGAACCGGTAGGCGCCGAACTCGCCGACCATGATGCCGACTCCCCCGCGCTCGAGCTCCTCGAACGGCCGGATCGCGCGCTCCCACAGCAGGGTCGCGCCCGCGCCCGCATCGGTGCCGACGGGGGTGAACGGCCGCTCCTGGGCGGCGAGATCGGCCCTGAGGGGCCGCTGCCGGCTCCCCCACTCCCGGTCGCCGGGCGCCAGTACGATCTCCGCCTTCGCTGCCGCGGGGAGGAACCCGATCTCGGTGAAGGTCATCCAGTCGCCTTCGACGTTCGCGATTTCCAGCGAGCGCGTTCCGGCAGGGATCCGGGCGAACACGTCGAGATCGTAGAGGTTCTGCCAGATCTTCCACTCTCCTCGACCGGATCCCGGGCGGAAGGAGCGATCGAGCACGATCCTGCCATCCGCGCGAATGCGTAGCCGGGAGAGGCGCGAAACCTGCTCGACGCGAACGCGGAGGCGAACCTCGCCCGCGAACGGCCCCTCGATCGTGAGCGGCCCGGCGAGATCGTCATGATCCGGCCCGTACAGGTACGCGCTCACCGGCAGGGGGGGCCACGAGGGCACGGGCCAGGAATCCGCGCCTTCGACCCAGTCGGCCCGGTAGTGCATGAGGGAGAGGGGCTGATAGCCGCGCGTCGCCTGCGCCACCCGCATCGGCACGAGCTCCCGGCAGGGCACGGTGCCCCAGGACAGGCCGTCCGCGATGATGAGGCGATCCGGATCCTCGCGGCGGATCGCTTCGCACAGGAGTGAGACGATCCGGGCGTAGGCGGCGCCGTCGTCGGTGTTCGGCTCGTTGAGCAGGTTGAAGCTGAGGTTGCGGTTCGCAATGCCGCGGTACCGCCGGGCGATGAAGGCCCAATGCAGGGCGCACACCCGCTGCGCCCGGGTGTCCGTAAACAGGTTCCGCGGCTCGGCGGGCGGGTTCACGCAATAGCCCGGTGCCCGGTGGAGGTTCAACGACACGTGGATGCCGTAGCGGATGCCCCATTGGACCGCCCGGTCGATGTCGGCGAACGCCGCGGCGTCGATCCTTTCCCAGTCGCCTCCTTCGATCCATAGCCGGTAGTCCAGCGGCAGGCGGACGAAGTTGAACCCGAGCCGGGCGATGAGCCGGAAGTCCTCTTCGTGAAAGGGACCGCGCGCCCATTCCGCGGAGACCATGTCCGGAAGGTTGAAGCCCCGCCAGCGGGGCAGGTGCTCCGGGGACGGTTCGGGAAGCATGGCCGGTCCGGCCGGTCCGGCTGCCTGCGGCCACGCTGTCCCGCAGGCGCACACGAGGAGGATGCCCGCGATCAGTGCGGGCCGACTTCGCACCGACCGCTTCGCCCTGACGTCCTCTGTCATCACCGCGGCATTGTAGCACGGGTCGCCGCGTTGAACCTCCGCATGCCACCGGCTACTCTCGCCCTGTGCGTCAGGATGTCATCGATTCGCTGTCGGGCGTCTTTCCCTCGCGCATTCCCACCAAGGAGACGCTGAATCACCCCGGCCTCATCCGCCGCGTATCCGGCCTCGACCCCTGGGACCACCCGGCCGACGCCTTCGGCGAGGCATGGCGGAAACTGTCCATCGACGTGCATGCAGCCGCGCCGGCATCCGCAACACGGCCCCAGGTGCCCGGCGGCACCTGGGTCGAGAACGGGTGGCGCTGCGCCGACATCGGCGTATTCCCCACGGCGGTCCGGGTCTCGTACCTGGAAGATCTCGATCATTCGGGCGACGACTGGATCTACGCATACGACCCCAAGCGCGACGACATCGACCCGGTCGCCCAGGCAGCCGCCCTCGCGGCGGCTCAGGCGGAGTTTCGGGCTCGCTTCGGCGACCTCGCCGTGCACGACCACCTCTACTACACCATGCTGTTCACGTGGCCCGTCGTGACCTTCGACTGGGAACCGTTCCTCGCGGCCGCGGTCCTCGACCCCGAGCGGTTCGACCGGCACTTCTGGCAGCCCTGGGCGGAGATCTCGCGCCGCAACGTCGAAGGGCTCGCGGCCATGGGCGAGGAGGTCGTGTTCGTGCACGACGACCTCGCCACGTCCCGGGGCCCCGTCTTCTCCCCGGCGTTCTACGACCGGTGGATCTTCCCGCGCTACGAGCGCATCCTCGAGCCGGCGGTGCGGGCCGGCCGGCGGATCGTCTTCGCCTCGGACGGCAACATCGACGCATTCCTCGAGCGGCTGCTCGAGCTTCCGTTCGCCGGCCTCGTGTACGAGAACCCGGCCACATCCTTCGACCGGGTGCTCGCCACGTGGGGCGAGGCGGGTCGGGGGTTCATCGGCGGCATCGACACGGCCCTGCTGACGCACGCTTCGCCCGGGGAAGTGGCCGCGCACACACGGAGCGTGATCGAGCGGGGCAGCCGGTACCCGGGGTTCGTGCTCAGCTCGTGCGGCGGCCTGTACGGGGACGTGCCCATGGAGAACCTGCTCGCCTATTTCGAGACCCGGGACCGGATGGGCATCCCGGCGGAGGTGTGACGATGGAACGGCCGCTCGTGCTCGTGAATGGTATCGTGCGCACCATGGACGCGCGCGGCACCGTGGCGTCCGCGGTGGCCGCACGGGCAGGGCGGGTCGTCTTCGTGGGTGACGACCGGGAGGCCCGCGAGGCAGCTGCAGTCGGGCCCGGGGGCAGCCCGGCCGAGATGATCGACCTCCGCGGGGCGTGCGTGCTGCCCGGGCTCGTGGACGCCCATCTGCACTTCGCGTGGTTCGCCAGAAGCCTCGAGGAGGTGGACGCGGGTACCCGGACACGGGGGGAAGCGGTGGAGCGCGTGCGCGCGCGGGCTGCCGCGACGCCGGCGGGTGAGTGGATCGGCGGCTCGAGCTGGGACCACAACGTGTGGGACCGTCTGCCCTCGCGGCAGGACCTCGACGCCGCTGCGCCCCGGAATCCCGTGGCCCTGAAGGCGAAGAGCGGGCACGCAATGTGGGCGAGCTCCCTCGCGCTGGAAAGAGCCGGCATCCGGAAGGTCACCCCCGATCCCGCGGGCGGCATGATCGCGCGTGATCCCGCGGGCGAGCCGACGGGGATCCTCTACGAGAACGCGATGAACCTCGTGTGGGCGGCCATTCCGGCCATGAGGCCGGAGGAGATCGCGGCGTCCATGCGCGCGGCGCAGGAGCGGGCGCTCGCGGCGGGGCTTACGGGGTTCCACGACTTCGACAGCCTGCCGGCGTTCCGCGCCTTCCAGCTCCTGCGCGAGCAGGGCGGACTCGACGTGCGCGTGGTCAAGGGGATTCCCCGCGAAGCCCTCGGGGAGGCCGCGGCCCTCGGCCTGCGTTCGGGCTTCGGCGACGAGCTGCTCTCGATCGGACCCGTGAAGCTGTTCGCCGACGGCGCGCTCGGGCCCCAGACCGCGTGGATGCTCGAGCCCTACGAGGGATCGACGAACACCGGCATTCCTACGTTGGCGCCCGAGGAGCTTCGCGCCGACATTGCACGGGCCCGGGCCGCGGGTCTCGCGTGCGCGGTGCACGCTATCGGGGATGCGGCGGTCCGGGCGGTCCTCGACGCCTTCGCGGCTGCCGGCGCGGACCCGGCCGGCCTGACTGCGGCACGCCCACGTCTACCCGACCGGATCGAGCACGTGCAGCTCGTCTCGCCAGCTGACCTGTCGCGACTGGCCCGGCTCGGCATCGTGGCATCCATGCAGCCGATCCACGCGACCTCGGACATTGACATCGCCGACCGGCACTGGGGGGCGCGCACCGCGACCGCCTACGCCTGGCGCAGCGTGCTCGACTCGGGCGCGGTGCTCGCCTTCGGGTCCGACTGCCCCGTGGAGACCGTGCGGCCGCTCGCGGGCATCCACGCCGCAGTCACCCGTCGCCGTGCCGACGGCTCGCCCGGCCCGGACGGCTGGCACCCGGAGCAGCGGCTGACCGTGGAACAGGCGGTGCGCTCCTATACCCTCGGCGCTGCTCGTGCGGCGGGAAGGGAACGGGAGACCGGCACGATCGAGCCGGGGAAGTTCGCGGACTTCACCGTGCTCGGCGCCGACCCCTTCGTGGTCGAGCCACACGAGATCCGGGACGTGCCGGTGAGGGCGACGATCGTCGGTGGCCGGTTGCGCTGGGGGCAGTGAGGGCTACTCGGACTGCGCTTTCGGGTACCGGCGGCACGCCCCGACCGTGAAGAACCACGTGATCATCGTGACGAGGATCGACCACTCGAGGATGGCGCTCACCCACACGGCCGGACGGTTGCGGAATGCCGAAGGACGAAAGTCGGAGTAACCGCCCGGCTGAAGTTCCATCCAAACCAGGAAGCCGGCGAAGGCGAGCAGGGTGACGATTCCCGCGATGTTGGACCGTCGAGCCACGACGCGCCGGTCCGGGCGCTGGAACTGGATGGCGATGCCGAACAGCAGGACCGTGACGAGGCCCGACCGGAAGAACAGCATCGCCGAAGCGATGTGCGGCGTGAGGTTGTTCATCGGGAAGACGCCGACGCAGGCGACCGAAACGGCCGACACGAGCCCGGCCGGGGTTCCCACGGCAGCCCACCAGCCGCCAACTTCCACACCGAGCCCGAGTGCGAACAGAACATAGAGCACTCCGGCGGCCACGAGGCCAGCATTGAAGACACATGCAAGCCTCGAGACGCCGACGAGGCCCAGCTCGGAGATAAAATGGTTGAGGGGCGAGAACCGCTCGCCGGCGTTTCCGACGTACGCGATCATGGGAATCACGACGCAGGCGAGCACCACGATGCTGCCGGTCATGCCGAAAAGGTGGAAACGCTTGAACGGGGGGAACTCGCGTATATACTCAACCCATTTCATGCGAATCCTCCCGCGTCGACCGCTTCCGAAACGTGTTCTGTGTACTGTTTTTAGGGCATTTTGCCCAGTAGTAGACTTCGTATTCTATTTAAATAGCGTTGCGTCCCAGGGAAGCGAAATACTGTCTTGATCGATTTTTGTTGACACCAGAAGCGACCCATGGTACAAGTAGTTGGTTGGATTATAAACCAACCAACTAGGGATTCTTGGGGTAAAAGTGGCAAAGCTGAAGAGTGCGAGATTTATAAACTCCTCCAGGGTTCTCAGGGACATCTGGATCCACAAGGAGACGAGCAGGATCCAGATCGCGAGGAACCTCGGCCTCGACAAGTCCACCATCAGCAGCATCATCCCGGAGCTTCTCCGCATCGGCATCGTGCACGAGACCACGGAGGGCGAGGCGGGGCCCCAGGGCGGCCGCAAGCCCGTGCTGATCACGCTGAACCGATCGTACGGATGCGTGGTTGGCATCGAGATGAGGCCGGAGTCCTACAACGCGGTGGCCGTGGACCTCGAGGGTTCGGTGATCTACTCCAAGTTCGAGCTCGCGCAGGTGTCGGGCGCGAATTTCCGCGAGGTGCTCCTCGAGGTGGCGAACCGGGTGCGCGAGGAGCTGAAGCGCACGGGCGTGCCGCTGCTCGGCCTTGGGGTCGGTGTAGCGGGTGTGGTGGACCCCCAGCACGGGCTCATCAAGTATTCCATCCCCCTGCAGATGACTGAGTCGTTCGACTTCCGGTCCGCGGTCGCGGAGGGTTACGACCTGCCCATCTTCGTGGAGAACGACGCCAACGCCTGCGCGTGGGGCGAGCTCGCCTTCCACCGCGACAAGCGCCTCCGCAACTTCCTCTTCGTGCTCGTCGAGTTCCGCGACCTGCACGACCAGGGCCGCATTTACGAGCGCACGGGCGTCGGCATGGGCATCGTCATCGGCGGCAGGGTCCACTACGGCCGGGACTTCTCCGCGGGCGAGTTCCGCAGCGTGTTCCGCACGCCCGCCAACAAGGGCCAGTTCTCCCTGTCCGAGGAGGACTCCTTCCGGCTCGAGGAGGACCCCGCCGTGCTGGCGCGGTTCTTCCGGGAGCTGTCGCGGAACATCGCGATGCTGGTGAACACCTTCAACCTCGACCACGTCTTCCTCGGCGGCGACATCGAGCGCTACGAGGGGGAGATCCAGCCGGTGCTGGCCGAGGAGATCCAGTTCAACTGGCCCTACCCCGGTGGCGTTCACTGCGCGGTCCGCTTCTCCTCGCTCGGGGAGAAGGCGGTCGCCTACGGCGCCGCGGGCATGGTGCTGCACCGGTTGTTCGCGGACCTCGACATCGCCGAGAGCATCGGCCGGGTCGTGCCCGGCCTGCCGGCCGCACTGGCGATGGTCGATCCCCCCCGTGCGGCGGTCAGGATCGGCGCGTCGTGAGGAGGACGACGGCCGTTCGCGATTAGGGAACCCTCCCCTGTCAGGGGAGTCTCCCCAAAAGGGGAGAGAGACTATAGGAGGTGAGGTATGAGGAGGAGCATTCGTACAGCCGCGATCGTGATGGCAGTGACGGCACTATTCGTGTCGCTCCTGCTGGTCACCACGGGATGCGGCCCGGCGAAGAAGGTCGTCGTGAAGGCGATGGGGTACGGCAACAACGCCAACTCGGAAGGCCAGACCTGGACCCGGCTCGTCGTGGCCTTCGAGAGGGTGAACCCCAACATTGATATCGACGACGAGATTCTGTATGACGAGGCGTACCACCAGAAGGTGACCGCCCGGCTGGCGTCCGGCGACGTTCCGCACTTCGCGTACATGGGGGCCGATGCCCGGTGGGGCGCTCCCTGGAAGGAGGCGGGGCAGCAGTGGGATCATCGCAAGTTTATGGACGCGAACTACTACGACATGAAGCTCATCCCGGCCATGGGACCCAACGGGGAGATCTGGGAGATCCCGCTCGGGACGTCCAACCTCTGCACGGTCCTGTACATGAACAAGGCGCTCGTGCAGTCCCTCGGCTTCTCCCAGCCCAAGACCTACGAAGACATGGTCGCCATGGTGCCCAAGGCCAAGGCTGCCGGTATCGAGGTCATCACGATCGACGGCGCTGACGGCTGGGCGTGGAACTCCTGCGTCATGTCGGCGTTCATCGCCCGGCTCTCCGGCGATGCACACTGGGTCGATAAAGCCGTCAATGGCACCGAAAACAAGTTCACGGACAAGGTGTTCGTGGACTCGCTTGCGATGATAACCCGCATGGTGAAGGACGGGGTCATCAGCGCCAAGTCGGTGCTCGTCGACTACGGCGGCAACCAGTCCATTTATAACAACAAAAAGGCCCTCTTCATGGTCCAGGGGCAGTGGGCGGCTGACGGCGTCGATCCCTCTCTCAGGGAGGACACCATCATGATGGCGTGGCCGACGCTCCCCGGCGAAAAGTCCGCGACCGCCGGCTCCGTCGCGGCGGCTATTTCGGTCGGCTACGGCGTCACCAAAGCAGGCGCCGCGGATACCAAGGTGCGGGACGCTGCCCTCAAGTTCATCAATACCGCCTTCTACGCCATCGAGGAGGTCACCCTGCGCCTGCGCAACGGCGCCATCGTGGCTCCCGTACTCAAGAACTTCACGGTGCCGGATGATGTGGGGACGCTCGTGAAGCAGAAGGTCGTCCTGGCGAATGCCGCTCTGAACACCGACGTCATCGACGCATTCCTGAGCGGCGCGCCGATCGACGCGCTGAACGCGGGCATGCAGAAGATCGCGGCCGGCACGTCGACAGCGGAGAAAGTCGCGGCGGAGGTCGAGTCGCTGCTGCGAAAGTAGGATCCGTGGTACACTGGTGCGAAGGGGGGAGCCGGTCCGGCTCCCCCCGCCTCGGAGGGGGGAATATGCCGTGAAGTGGCGCGGCAGCAGGGCGACGCTGGCGTACATCGGGATGGTCAGCCCGGGTCTTGCGGTGTACCTGCTGATCGTCACCTATCCCATCATCTACTCGGTGTGGCTCAGCCTGACCGATTTCAACCCGAACCGGGGCGGGGTCTGGAACTGGGTGGGCATCGTTCACTACCTGACGATGGCTCGCGATCCCATGTTCTGGCACGCGCTGCGCAACAACATTATCGTGGTCGCGGTCTCGGTGTTCGGGCAGATCCCGATCGGGTTCATCCTCGCCTACATCCTGTTCCGCAAGTCGGTACGCGCGAGCCGTTTCTTCCAGTCCATGGTGTTCCTCCCCCAATTCCTTTCCACGATTGTCATCGGCGTTCTGTGGAAGCGGCTGTTCGAAGCCGACGGCCCGGTCGCCCGGCTGATCCAGATCGTCTCGGGCAATCCGGCGGCCCAATTCGACCTGATGCTGAAAACGAGCACGGTCATGCTGCCGATCTCGGTCGCCCTCATCTGGATGTACACCGGGTTCTATATGATGATCTTCCTCGCGAACCTCCAGAAGATCGACGCATCGATGGTCGAAGCCGCCCAGATCGACGGCGCCCGGGAGTCGCAGATCCTGTTCCGGGTGATGCTGCCGCTGCTGTCGGCCTCCATCTTCGTCTCCGTCATCCTCGCCATCTCGGGGTCGCTGCGGGGGTTCGACCTGATCTTCGCGATGACGAGCCGAGGCCTGTCGCGGCAAAACGCTATGGTGCTGGCCATCTTCATGTACCAGACCGCGTTCGACGACTACCGCAATCCGGTGCGCTTCGCCTACGGTGCGGCCATCTCGAACGCGGTCGTGCTGATCAGCGTCCTGCTCATCGTGCTCAGCAACGCGGTGCGCCGGAACCTGCGCGTGGACGAGGCGGAGTGACCATGCGGTCGGCGAGGGTGGCGGCCCCCGGAGGCGGGTTCGGGTACCTGGCCGGGAAGATTGTCTCCTACGTCGTGTTCATCGCCTGGACCCTGATCACCGTCATCCCGCTCGTCTGGATGCTGTACTCCTCGTTCAAGTCCAACGAGGAGCTCACAATGGACATCTACGCCCTGCCCCACGACCTGTTCGACAACCGCAACGACGAGTATGTCGTGATCAACCGCGAGCTGGACGTGGTCCTCGACTACGACCCCGAGGTCGACACGCGCGAGCGTCTCCTGATCGAGTCGACGACCATCGCCCCCACCCGGCGGCTGATGGTGTTCGCCCTATTGAAACAGGACCTGCCGACCGAGATCGCCAACCTGAAGGCCGGCGACCACCTGCGGGTGTCGCAGCTGCCGCCGCGCATGCAGTCTCGGATCAACTGGCAGACGATCTGGTTCAACTTCCGGTCCGCCTTCGTCCGGGGACGGCTGATCGGCAAGTTTATCAACAGCATCATCTACGCGAGTGTGTCGACGTTCTTCATCGTGCTGCTCGGCCTGATGCTCGGCTTCGCGCTGAGCAAGATGGGGTTCCCGAGGATCTCCGGCCTCGTTGGCGGGCTCATCGGGCTGGGATACCTCATCAGCATCAACTCCGTGATCATCCCCCTGTTCCTCATGCTGTCCATGATCAAGCTCACCGACAGCCACCTCGGCATCATCCTGGTGTACGTCGCGTTCGGCTTGCCGCTGTCGGTGCTGCTGTCGACCCAGTTCATCCGGGGGCTGCCCGACAGCCTGATCGAATCCGCGTACATCGACGGCGCCACGGTGTTCCGGACCTTCGCCTCGCTGATCATCCCGCTGTCCATCCCCGTGGCCGTCACGGTGGCCATCATCAGCGCCCTGGGCATCTGGAATGAGTTCCTGCTGGTGCTGGTGCTCGCGAGTTCCGAGTTCACGATATCGCTGCCCGTCGGCGTGTTCTCGTTCTCGAGCCTGACCAGCACGCAGCTGGGGTGGCAGCTGGCGGCGCTTGTGATCGCCGTCCTTCCCGTGATGATCGTCTACTTCATCTTCAACCGGCGCATCGCGCAGGGCGTCGTGGCGGGAAGCATCAAGGGCTAAAGCGGGCGCCGCGGCGGACCACAGCGCGGGCGCGATCACTCCACGACGAAGCGAACCGCGACCTCCGCGGTCCCCGTCGGTGGCAGCGGCACCACCGTGCCGGCCGCGGGGCGGCCGTCGACTTCGAGACCCGCGGCAGCGCCGGGACCGGCACGCTCCACGCTGATCCGGTAGGCGACGCCCCGGAACATTCGGGTGGCGGTAAAGCCCTTCCACCTCGAGGGCAGCACGGGCGCGATCTCGAGCCCGTCGAGCGCGGGGCGGATGCCGAGGATCCACTGGGTGATGGCCACGTAGTTCCATGCTGCCGTGCCGGTGAGCCAGGAGTTCTTCGCCTCGCCCTGCGTCGGAGCGTCCCGGCCGGCGATCATCTGGGCGTAGACGTAGGGCTCCAGACGGTGCACCTCGGAGATCGCCTCCCGGGCCGAGGGGTTGATGCGAAGGTAGTAGTCGAGAGCCCGATCGCCGTTCCCCGCGAGGGCTTCGGCGATCATCACCCAGGGGTTGTTGTGGCAGAAGACGCCCGCGTTCTCCTTGTACCCGGGCGGGTAGGAGGAGATCTCGCCGAGCTCGAGCCGGTAGCGGGTGTAGGCGGGCTGGTGCAGCACGATGCCGTGCGGCGTGGCGAGCCGGGCGGCCACCGCATCCAGCGCAGCACGCGCCCTGCCGTCGGCGAGCCCGATGCCGGCCATTACGCAGATGCCCTGGGGCTCGATGTAGATGCTGCCCTCGTCGCACTCGCGGGAACCGACCTTCCGACCGGCATCGTCGTAGGCGCGGAGGAACCACGAGCCGTCCCAGCCGTGCGCGCGCACGGCCGCCTCCATGCTTCGCGCTTCCGCGCCGGCCTGAGTGGCCTCCTCGGCACGGCCGCGCCACCGGTGGATGTCCGCCAGAGCGTCCGCGGCGAGCACGAACAGTCCCGCGATGAACACCGACTCCGCGACCCGGCCTTCGCGGTTCACGGTGGTCTGAAACGACTGTCCGGGCTCGTCGGAAAAGCAGTTGAGGTTGAGGCAGTCGTTCCAGTCGGCCCGGCCTATCAGCGGAAGCCCGTGCGGGCCGAGCCGCTCGAGCGTGTAGGCGAGGCAGCGCTTGAGGTGATCGGCGAGCGGGGTCTCGGATCCGGGCTGGCTGTCCCAGGGCACCGGCGCGTCGAGGATGGCCGCCTCGCCGGTTTCCTTCAGGTAGGCCGAGACGGCCAGCACGAGCCAGAGCGGGTCGTCGTTGAAGTTCGACCCGACGTCGTTGTTGCCCCGCCGGGTCAGGGGCTGGTACTGGTGGTATGCCCCGCCGGTCGGAAGCTGTGTGGCCGCGAGGTCGAGAATGCGCCGGCGCGCCCGTTCGGGCGCGAGGTGCACGAAGCCGAGCAGGTCCTGACTCGAGTCGCGGAAGCCGAGACCGCGACCGATGCCCGACTCGAAATACGACGCGGAACGCGAGAGGTTGAAGGTGACCATGCACTGGTAGGCGTTCCAGGTGTTCACCATCCGGTCCGCATGGGTCTCGGGGGTCCGCACCTGCAGCGTCGAGAGGAGGCGGCTCCAGTAATTGTTGAGGTCTTCGAACGCGGCATCCACCGCCGCGGCATTCGTGTACCGGGCGATGACGGGCAGCACGGTCCGCTTGTCGATGGTCGTCGAGCCGGGCGGGTCGAACTTGCGGTCCCGTGGGTTCTCGTGGTACCCGAGCACGAAGCCGATGCGCCGGGATTCGCCGGGTTCCAGGTGAACGGCCACCTCGAAGATGCCCACCGGCGCCCAGCCGTGCGCCACGGATCCCGTGCATCTGCCGCGCTCGACGGCGAGGGGCGCGTCCCACCCCCGGTACGGGCCGAGAAAGGCTTCGCGCTGCGTGTCGAAACCGGCCGCGGCCTCTGAGCAGGCGAAGTACGCGACGTGATCGCGCCGCTCGCGGTACTCGGTCTTGTGGTAGATGACCGGATGGGCGGCGCCCGGCTCGGGCACCTCCACCTCGCCGGTGTTGAAGTTCCGCTGGTAGTTCGTCGCGTCGTCCGAGGCGTCCCAGAGGCAGAACTCCACGCCGGCGAACATCCGGATGTCGGCGGCCTTTCGGCGCCGGTTGGCGAGCGTGAGCTGCCAGGCCTCCAGCGTCGCGCCGAGGGGCACGAAGAAGCGGGTCTCCGCCTCGATGCCCGACCTCAGCGACCCGATGACCGTGTAGCCGAGCCCGTGCCGGCACCGGTAGTCCTCGAGGTCGCGCCGGGTCGGCTGCCACGTGGGCGACCAGTACTCGCCGTCGCCGTCGCGGATCCAGAGGAACCGGCTGCCGACATCCGTCGGTGCGTTGTTGTACCGGTAGCGGGTGAGGCGCCGCAGGCGCGCGTCCCGGCAGAACGAGTAACCGCCGGCCGTGTTGGAGATCAGGCCGAAGAACTCCTCGCTGCCGAGGTAGTTGATCCACGGAAGCGGCGTGTCGGGCCGGGTGATGACGTACTCGCGCCGTTCGTCGTCGAAGTGTCCGTAGCGCATGTTTAAGTGTACGGGACCCGTGGGGGATGTGCAACGTGCCGCACCGCTTGACCCCGACACGCGCGGGCAGTAGCGTCGGCCCGGGCATGAACGAACCGCCGCACACCGCCGCCCGCGAGACTCCCTTCACCGTCATGGCCAAGCCCGCGGGCCCCGCGTGCAATCTCGCGTGCGAGTACTGCTTCTACCGGGAGAAGTCCTCCCTGTTTCCGGCCGGCGCGGCGACCCGGATGAGCCCCGAGGTGCTCGAGAGCTTCGTCAGGCAGTACCTCGAGAGTCAGCCGCGGGGGGAGGTCTCCTTCGCGTGGCAGGGCGGGGAGCCCACGCTTCTTGGCCTGGATTTCTTCCGGCGTGCGGTCGAGTTGCAGACCCGGTTCGCGGATGGACGGACCGTGAGGAACGCCTTGCAGACCAATGGCCTGCTCATCGACGAGCGGTGGGCGGCATTCCTCGCGGAGAACGGGTTCCTGGTCGGGGTTAGCATCGACGGCCCGCCGGCACTGCACGACCGGTTCCGTCGCGATCCTTCGGGCGTGCCCACGGCCGGTCGCGTTCTGCGCGCGATCGACGTGATGCGGCGAGCACGTGTCGACTTCAACACGCTCACCGTGGTCAATCGACGCAATGCAGAGCAGCCGCTCGAGGTCTACGCGTTCCTGAAGGAGATCGGATCGACGTTCATCCAGTTCATTCCCCTTGTGGAGCGGATGGCGCGCCGTGCCTCGGACACACGCGGAGGTGAGTCCGCGGCACCTGGCCGCGTTCTCGCCGGCCCGCCGGGAACGGAAGGCGCGGCAGGGGCGGTCGTGGCCCCGTGGAGCGTGGAGCCGGCCCGATACCGGGACTTCCTCTGCGCGGTCTTCGACCGCTGGGTGCGCGAGGACGTGGGCCGGGTGTTCGTGCAGCAGTTCGAGGCGGCGCTA
>JAPLSM010000020.1 GCA_026398635.1 Spirochaetota bacterium
GGCGTTCAGCGGACGATCCGCAGCCGGGCGCTCCCGGGCACCCTTCAACGAGCTCCCGCCCCTAGCTCTCGATGCCCCGCCGGGCCATGACGCCCTTCGCGTAGTAGTGCTTCACCTCGCGCATCTCGGTGACGAGGTCCGCGCGCTCGATCAACCGGGGGTCGGCCCGACGCCCGGTGAGGACGATCTCCACCCGGCCTGCTGCGAGGTCCACGACCTCCAGCAGCTCCTCCACCGGGAAGAGCCCGAAGTGCGTGGCGATGTTCGCCTCGTCGAGGATCACCACGTCCCACCGGCCCGAGCCGACCGCCTCGCGAACTTCCCGCAGGCCCTCGCGCGCGGCCGCGATGTCCTCCGGTTTCGGCTCGCCCCGGATGAAGCAGCGCAGGCCGTACTGCCGGACCGTGACGAGGTCGGCGAGCCGGGCCAGGGACGCGAGCTCGGAGTACTCCATTCCCTTCACGAACTGGGCGACAAACACCCGCAGACCCGCGCCCGCGGCGCGCAGTGCGAGCCCGAGCGCGGCCGTGGTCTTCCCCTTGCCCTCGCCCGTATACACCTGGACATACGCACGTTCCCACGCTGCCATGGTCCAGTCTTGACACCCCGCCGGCGCCCGGTCAAGCTCCCGCCCGCCATGTTTTCCCGCCTCGACCGCCGGTCGCGGACGCTCTACCTGCTCATCGTGCTCGAGATGGCCGCCTACGGCGCCGTGCTCGCGGTCTTCGGATCGTCGCTGCCCCGGGTGATCCGGGAGTTCGGCTGGACCTATCTCGCCGCGGGCGCCGTGCTAGGCGCCGGCTCGGCGGGTTTTTTCCTGGCCACGCTCGCCTGCGGGTACCTGCTGCGCCGGTTCCGCACCAAGGCGCTGCTCCTGGCCGGATCGGTCCTCGCCGCGGCCGGCCTCACCCTGTTCGCCCGGTTCCCCGGCCCGCTGCCGAACCTCGCCTGCAACCTGGCCGTCGGCCTCGGCCAGGGCCTCATCGAGGTGGTGTCGGAGCTCGAGGTGATCCACCTCGAACGCGAGGGGAAGAGCCGGCTGATGAACCTCGCGCACGCCGTGTTCGCGGTCGGCGCGATCGCCAGCCCCGGGCTGACCGCAGCGTTCCTCGGCCGCGGGGTGGACTGGCAGCTGCTCTTTCCCGCGGCGGCCGGGCTCATCGCGGCCCTCGCGGTCTTCGCGGCAGCCTTCCGCTTCCCCCGGGACGTGCGCGGGTTCGCCGCCCCGGGCGATCATGCCGGGCACGGTGCGCTCGCCCTCCTCCGCCGCGAGCCCCTGCTCGTTCTCATCACGCTCCTTATCTTCTTCTACGTGGGCAGCGAGCTTGGCACCTCGAACTGGATCTCGGAGTACTTCGTCGTGTCCCTCGGGCTGCCCGCGATCCGGGCCGCCTTCGCGGTCTCGGTTCTCTGGGCGGGTCTGCTCGCGGGCCGGCTCGTGATATCGTTCGCCTGGCACGGACAACGCCACGAGCGCCTGATGCTCGTCCTCGCGGCCGCCTGCACGGTCGCCCTTCCCGCACTCCTCGCCGTGCGCGCCCCGTGGCTCGCGTTTACACTGGTGTTCGTCACCGGCCTCGGTCTCTCGGGCATCTACCCGCTCGGCATTTCCTTGACCGGCCAGCACTTCGGGACCGGCATGGCGGTCGGCATCGCTACCACGGGCGCCGGCATCGGCTCGTTCACGTTCCCCTTCCTCATGAGCGGTATCGCGCAGGCAGTCGGGCTGCGCGGAGGCTTCCTGCTGTTCGCCGGCGCGAACCTCCTGGTCGTGGTGGTCGCCCTGCTCATCGGCCGGTCGGTCTCGGCCAGGATCAACCGCACCCAGGGCGGCAGCTCTGGCACGCCTCTGGCGCGCGCGGACGAGAGCCCCGCACGCTGACAGCCCGGATCGGCAACCCTCAAACGTACCAGGACCTCCCGGTCGATGCCCCACGGATCCGCGAATACCCTGCCAACTTGACTCTCAGGCCGGGACCGGGGTATCCATAGTGAGGCACTCTTGGGTCTCTCAACGGCCATTCCCTGGGCACGGATGCCCAAGGGCGGCGTAGACAGGGATGTCGAAAGCCGCCCATCACCACGATTCCGTGTAGAAAGGGGCTGACGCGTATGAAATTCGTGTACCTGTTCGGCGGCGGGAAGGCCGACGGCAACGAGAAGATGAAGAACCTGCTCGGCGGCAAGGGCGCGAACCTCGCCGAGATGTGCCTCCTGGGCGTGCCCGTGCCCGCGGGTTTCACGGTCACCACCGAATGCTGCACCGCCTACTTCGCCAACGGCAGCAAGCTGCCGCCGGAGCTGACCCCCCAGGTCCTGTCCGCCCTGGCAAAGACTGAGGCGATCATGGGCATGAAGTACGGCAACCCCGACAACCCCCTGCTGGTCTCCTGCCGCTCGGGCGCGCGCAAGTCCATGCCCGGCATGATGGACACGGTCCTCAACGTGGGTCTCTCCACGGCCACCATCCCCGGCATGATCAGGAAGACGAACAACCCGCGATTCGTGTGGGATTCCTACCGCCGCCTGATCATGATGTACGCCGACGTGGTCATGGAGAAGGCCGAGGGGATGGAGCCCGCCGACGGTAAGGGCATCCGCAAGATCATGGATGAGACTCTGGACCAGTTCAAGCGCTCCCGCGGCGCCAAGAGCGACACGGAGCTCAAGGCTGATGACCTGAAGCTCCTGGCTGAAGAGCTTAAAAAGCTCATCGTGAAGCATCTCGGGAAGCCCTTCCCCGACGAGCCCATGGCCCAGCTCTGGGGCGGCATCGCCGCGGTGTTCAAGAGCTGGAACGGCAAGAAGGCGGTCTCCTACCGCCGCATCGAGGGGATCCCCGACGACTGGGGCACCGCGGTCACCGTGCAGGCCATGGTGTTCGGCAACATGGGCGACACCTCCGCGACGGGAGTCGCCTTCACGCGCGACCCTGCCACCGGCGACAACAAGTTCTACGGCGAGTGGCTGGTCAACGCCCAGGGCGAGGACGTCGTGGCAGGCATCCGCACCCCCAGTCCGATCAACGACGCCACCAAGAACGAGCAGAACAAGCACCTGCACAGTATGCAGGAGGCGATGCCGGCGACGTACCGGGAGCTGGATGCCATCCGCACGAAGCTGGAGAAGCACTTCACCGACATGCTGGACATCGAGTTCACCATCCAGGAGGACAAGCTCTGGATGCTGCAGTGCCGCGTGGGCAAGCGCACCGGCACGGCTGCCCTGAACATGGCCATGGACATGCTGGCCGAGAAGCTCATCGATCCGGCCACGGCGGTACAGCGGCTGGACCCGAAGCAGCTCGACGAGCTGCTGCACCCCATCATCGACCCGAAGGCGGAAGCGGGAGCCGCGCCCATCGCGAAGGGGCTCCCGGCAGGACCGGGCGCAGCCTCCGGCAAGCTGGTCTTCACCGCCGAGGAGGCAGTGGCTTCCGCCAAGGCGGGGGTCAAGTGCATTCTCCTTCGCGAAGAGACCAACCCCGAAGACGTCGAGGGAATGCGCGCGGCGGTCGGCATCCTCACCGCTCGCGGCGGCATGACCTCTCACGCGGCTCTCGTGGCCCGCGGCTGGGGCAAGTGCTGCATCGTGGGCGCAGGCGGCCTGCACGTCGACGCGGCGGCACGAACGGCGCGGATCGCGGGATCCGACACCGTCCTGAAGGCCGGTGATGTGGTCACGCTCAACGGCACCAAGGGGCACGTGTACGTCGGATCGCTTCCCATGGTCTCCGCCGCGGAGAACCCCCGGTTCCAGAAGTTCATGTCCATGGCGGACAAGTTCCGCACGATGGGGGTCCGCACGAACGCCGACACGCCTCAGGACGCGAAGAAGGCGCGCGAGTTCGGGGCCGAGGGCATCGGGCTCTTCCGGTTCGAGCACATGTTCTACGGGGAAGGCTCCGACAAGCCGCTGTTCCTCCTTCGCCGCATGATCGTCTCCAAGACCGAGAGCGAGCGCCGCAAGGCCCTGGAGGAGATGTTCCCGTACATGAAGGACGACGTGAAGCGGACCCTGGACGTCATGGACGGCCTGCCCGTCACGTTCCGGTTCCTCGACCCCCCCCTGCACGAGTTCGTGCCCAACCGGGCCGAGGAGCGGCAGAGGCTGGCGACGGACCTGGGGATATCGCTGGACGAGTTCAACAAGAGGGCGGACGCGCTGCACGAATCCAACCCGATGATGGGTCACCGCGGCGTACGGCTGGGCATCTCCTATCCCGAGATGACCGAGGTGCAGAGCCAGGCCATCCTCGAGGCGGCCGCCGAGCTGATCCAGGCCGGCAAAGATGCCAGGCCCGAGATCATGATCCCGGTCACCTGCGCCAAGACCGAGATCGACGACCAGAAGCGGCTCATCGAGAAGGTCTACGAGAAGGTGATCGCCAAGTTCAACCTCCCCAAGTCGAAGCTCGCGCTGATCGTGGGGACGATGATCGAGATACCGCGCGCGTGCGTCACGGCGGACAAGTTCGCCGGCGTGTGCGAGTTCTTCTCCTTCGGCACCAACGACCTGACGCAGATGGGCTTCGGGTTCTCCCGTGACGACATCGGAAGCTTCCTCCCCCACTACCTGGAAAAGCAGATACTTCCCGCCGACCCGTTCCAGACGATCGACCAGGAAGGCGTCGGAGAGCTGATCAGGATGGGCATCAACAAGGGCCGGTCCGTGAAGCCGCACCTCAAGATCGGAATCTGCGGCGAGCACGGCGGTGAGCCGGAGTCGGTGAAGTTCTGCCACAAGGTGGGCATGAGCTACGTGTCATGCTCGCCGTACCGGGTGCCGCTGGCAAGGCTGGCGGCGGCGCAGGCGGCGATCGCGGAAGCTGCCGCGGCGAAGGTGCCGGCGAAGAAGGCTGCGAAGAAGGCAGCCCTGAAAAAAGTACCGGTAAAGAAAGCCGTGAAAAAGTCGGCGAAGAAGCCTGCCAAGCGCGGGAAATAGCCCCCATCCCTGCATTCCCTGACGCCCGCGGCATCGCTGCCGCGGGCTTTTTTTATACTCCGCGGGGGGGATCCCCGGCCGGACGCACGCTTTTCGTTGGCGCCCGACCCCCGGTTCCCCTATACTGGAGAGGGGGCGCCGGCCCCCGCACAATGATCGCCAACGCCCTGCATCTCGTAGAGAACCATCCGCTCTTCACCCTCGCGCTCGCCGCCGCGTTCGTGCTCGCGGTCTGCGTCGCGATGTTCGCCGTAAAGCGCCGGCCGGCCAAGGGAGCCGTCGAGCTCGCGGTCCTCGCGGGTGTCGTGGCGTGGTGGTGCCTCGCCTATTTCCTCGAGATCACCATGCCGACCGCCGCTCTCAAGCTGCTCGCCGTGCGGCTCGCCTACGTGTCCATCACGTCGCTGCCCGTGCTGTGGCTGCTCCTCGCCGCCCACTCGACCGACATCATTGACCTGTCCCGGCCCTGGCGCATCGTCCTGGTCGCCTCGGTGCCCGTCCTCACCCTCGCCTTCGCCTTCGCCTACCCGCACAGCCGGCTGCTGTGGACCGGCGTGAGGTTCGACACATCGCTCGTCCACCCGATGCTCGCGTTCTCGCAGGGGCACTGGTTCTGGATCAACATGGCGTGGTCCTACGCGCTGCTGCTCGTCGGTATCGTGCTGTTCCTGGCATCGCTGCGGGGGGCGCCCCGCTACTACCGCAGCCGTACCGCGGCGATGATCGTGGCGATCACCGCACCCTGGATCCTGCACGGCCTCTTCGTGCTCAACATCCTCCAGGACCCCGCGTTCAGCGTCACCCCCCTCATCGTCGCCGTGAGCGGGGCTGCCGCTGCCTGGGCGCTCTTCAAGCGCCGGTTCCTCGAGATCGCACCCTTCGCGCGCGACGCGGTGTTCGGGACCATGGCCGACCCGGTGCTCGTACTGGACAGAGCCGGCCGGGTGGTCGACACGAACCCTGCCGCGCAGGCCCTGTTCGGTGCCGCCCGACAGCTGATCGGCGCCTCGGTGACCGACCTCATCCCGGACCTGCAGCCCGCCCCGGGCACGCCCGGCCGCAGCCGTCTGGGCGACGTGCGCCTGCCGGCGGCTCCCGAACGCTGGTTCGAGCTCGACGTCTCGGACCTGGCCGACCGGCGCGGCAGGTCGGCGGGCCGGGTGGTCCTGCTGCACGAGACCACGGACCGCCGGCGCATGGAGCAGACCCTGCGGGCATCGGAGGAGAAGTTCCGCCGCGTGGTGGACAGCATCGACCAGGTCATCTTCAGCCTCGACCGTGAGGGACGATTCACGTATGTCAGCCCGGCCGTGGAACGGCTGTCGGGATACCGGGTCTCCGACATCGTGGGCATGCCGTTCACGCGCTTCGTGCACCCGGACGACCTCGAGCGCGTACGGGACAACATCGCCGGCCGCTACCGGGGCGATCGGGAGCCTCACGAGTTCCGGGTCGTCACGCCCGGTGGTTCGCTGCTGCACGTGCGCACGTACAGCTACCCGCTGTCGGACGCCGAGGGGCCCCAGGGGCTTTCGGGCATCATGACCGACATCACCGGGCAGAAGCAGCTGCAGAACCAGCTCCTGCAGAGCCAGAAGATGGAGGCCGTCGGCCGTCTGGCCGGCGGCATCGCCCACGACTTCAGCAACCTGCTCACCGCGATCACCGGCTTCTCGGAGATGCTGCTCATGAACGAGAAGGTCGACGTCGAAAGCCGGGGCTGGGTGTCGGAGATCAAGCGGTCCATCGAGCGGGGCTCGGCGCTGGTTCGACAGCTGCTCAGCTTCAGCCGCAAGCAGGTGGTGCAGCCCCGGGCGCTCGACCTGAACGAGCTGATCCGCGGCATCGAGCGCATGCTCGAGCGCCTCATCGGCGAGCACCTCGTCCTGCGCACCCGCCTTGCGGACGGTCTGCCGCCGCTGCAGGCCGACCCCGGGCAGCTCGAGCTCGCCATCGTGAACCTTGCCGTGAACGCCCGTGACGCAATGCCGGGCGGCGGGACGCTCACGATCGAGACATCCACCGTCCCCTCCCGCGAGGGCCTCCGGATCCGGCTCGTGATCGGCGACACCGGGGTCGGCATGGACGAGCACGTGCGCAGCCACCTCTTCGAGCCGTTCTTCACGACCAAGGAGCAGGGCAAGGGCACGGGTCTGGGCCTGCCGACGGTCTACGGTATCGTGCGCCAATGCGGCGGCACAATCGGCGTGGAGAGCGAGCCGGGGCGGGGCACGCGGTTCGTGATTGACCTCCCCGCCTCAGACGCGGAACCCGAGCGGGACGGATCCGCGGCCGCCGAGGTGGCCGCCGCGGGCGGCACCGAACGGCTGCTCGTGGTCGAGGACGACCCGCTGGTGCGGCTGACCATCCAGGCCTGTCTCGCGCCGCTCGGCTACCGGCTCACGGTGGCTACCGACGGCACCGAGGCGCTCGGCGTGGATCCAAGCTCGATCGATCTCCTGGTGACGGATGTGGTCATGCCCGGCCTCTCGGGCAGGTCACTCGCCGGGCGGATGCGCGAGGCGTGTCCCGAACTCGCGGTGCTGTTCGTGTCGGGCTACGAGGCCGGACTGCTCTTCCCCGACGGGCTCCCCGACGGACGGTCGGCGTTCCTGCAGAAACCCTTCACCACCGAAGCGCTCGCACGGGCGGTGCGTTCGCTCCTGGATTGAGACGGGCCGGGGGACGCGCGATCAGTGGACGACCACGATGTCGTCCACGACCTCACGGTCGCCGGCGTGCAGCGTAGCGATCTTCTCGGCCTTGGTCCGCTCGATTTCCGCGTGGACCCTGCCCTTCAGGACCACGACCTCCTTGCGGAGCAGCCCCTTGCGTTCGACCGTCACGAGGATGTGCTTCGCTTCGTTGATCGTGGGGTCGTCGTTGATGACGCGCTGGATCTCGGTCTGCACCCGTTCGGCGTCCAACATCATGCCACCCTCCCCCCGCCGTTCGGCGGTTTCCGTACCCCGACAGAAAGAAGCCACTGAACGGTGTGATTGTACCCCAGGCCCCGACAGGTGTCAAACGAGGAGGAACGGGATGAGGAACAGGAAGGACAGCACCCAGGCGATCGCCTCGAGGCTCAGCAGGTACCAGGGCCACGGACCGAGCACGTCGAACAGGGTTGGGGTCTCGGGCTTGCGGCAGAGGAACCCGTAGTTGGCGCCGGTGGCGCGGTTGAAGAGGAGCATCGCGACGGCGTACGCGTTCACGACGGCCATCGACTTCAGGTACGAGACGAACGTCGGCCGCATGCCCAGCACGAACACCATGGTGAGGTTCGCGGTCACGATCAGGCCGTGCGAGATGATCGTGGTGAGGAACCGGAAGTGCGGGAAATCGTATCCCTCCACGTCGGGCGTGAGGAGGCCCTGCAGCGCGCCGCCCATCGCCCAGAAATACGTCAGCTCGAAGACTGCAAAACTGCGCGTGCACAGCATCACCGCGGCCAGGATCACCGAGACCCCGCAGAGGTGCAGGGGCAGCGAAGTCTGGATGGTCCACAGCCGGAACCGGATTCTCCACAGGGAGAGACCGAGTTCGTTGGCGAGCAGCAGGGAAGCGATCAGCAGGCGCAGGATCGTGTCGAGCGCCGTGTCCCGGATGCGTGCGCGGAAAACGACGATGAGCGCATTGAGGAGGACGAAGACCGTCACGGACAGCAGGTGCGAGGCACCGAGGATGCGGAATCGCCGGGGCGCGTCGGGCCCGTCGAAGATGCGTGCCATGCGCGGGAGAATAGGAGCCGGGGAACGGGGTGTCAACGACCGTGGTTGCGCTGGAACGCGCCGAGCGGACGGAAGCCGAGCCGCCGGTAGATGCGCGCCGCCGCGTCGCTTCCGGCGGTGAGCCACGCCAGGTCGGTGCCGGTCGCGAAAAGGTCGGCCGCGAGCCGGGCCGTGACCGCGGAGCCGATGCCCCTCGCGCGGAAACGCGGCAGGGTCCCGATGCCGGCGACCTCCGCGAGGCCCGCGGCGGGCAGCGCGCTGCCGGCGCCCGCGGGAACGCCGTCGAGCCGGGCAAGGAGGCACCGGAGCACCCCGAGCCGCATGCGCGAACGCAGCTGCTCGCGTTCGCCCGCCGACGGCTCGCCGGTCTTCCCCGGCTCGAACGAGTCGTGCTGCACCCCGAGGAACAGCTCCACCAGGTCGTCGGGCGAGCCGGCGTCGAGGCGCTCCAGGGAGAGCCCGGGCGCGGGAACGGGAGGTACGAAGTCATCCGGACGGCAGGCGGACACCGGGTCGCGCGATGCGAGCGGCCAGCCGGCCCGCTCGAGGGCGGGGCCGAGGGTCGGGAAGAGGTCCTCGAGGAACTCGAAGCGCAGGGCACGGCTCCGGGCGGCGAAGAACGCTTCCAGAGCCGGAAGCCCAGCGGCCCAATCGGTTCCGACCGGAGTACGGAGCGTAGGAACCGCGAGACTCGCCCAGGGGCTCGGGGAGACGAGGTCCACCAGCGCGACGAACGGGCCCACCGTCGAGCACACGCGGCCCTCGGCGGCGTTGGCGACGACCGCCCCGGCGATGCGCTCGAGCAGGGCCGCAGCGGGGGCCGGGTTCACAGCGACGGCGGCTCGTCGGACAGGAGCCGCTCCCCCTGGGTCATCTCGAACACCGCGCGCAGCAG
>JAPLSM010000055.1 GCA_026398635.1 Spirochaetota bacterium
GCCATGGTGGCGACGATCGACCCCACGTAGCTCTCGTAGAGGTCCGCTCCCATGCCCGCCACGTCGCCGACGTTGTCGCCCACGTTGTCCGCGATCGTCGCGGGGTTGCGGGGGTCGTCCTCGGGGATGCCCGACTCGACCTTGCCCACGAGGTCCGCGCCCACGTCGGCAGCCTTGGTGAAGATGCCGCCGCCCACGCGCGCGAACAGGGCCATGGACGATGCGCCCATGCCGAACGTGATCATGATCGGCGGGATGGCTTGATCGGCCACGTGGAACACGTAGCGCAGCAGCGTCCACCAGATCGACAGGTCGAGCAGGCCGAGGCCGACCACGGTCATGCCCATCACGGTGCCCGCCGAGAAGGCCACCCGGAGACCCGGGTTGAGGCCCTGCTTGGCCGCGGCTGCGGTGCGGCAGTTGGCCCGGGTGGCCACCGACATTCCGATGAACCCCGAGAGGCCCGAGAAGAAGCCGCCCGTGATGAAGGCGAAGGGCACGAACACCGAGATGAGGTGCAGGCCGAACGCCAGCAGCGCCAGCAGCGCGAACACGGCGATGAACACGATGCCGACCACTGAGTACTGCTGCTTCAGGTAGGCCATCGCGCCTTCCTGCACCGCCTTGCTGATCTCCTGCATCCGGCTCGTGCCGGGATCCTTCCTCATCACGGACAGCGCCTGGTACAGGGCGAAGATCAGGGCAGCGATCGAACCGACCCAGGTGATCCACATCAGGTCGGGGGTGCTCGACCTGCTCCCCTGGGCAAAGGCGCCCGCGAGTGGCAGCAGGATGAGGATTGCCACGAGTGCGAGAATTCTGCGGAAGCGTTTCATTGCGACTCCTTCCGGAAAGAGCGTGGTTCGCGGGGCGTCGCAGGGCGCGGCGGCCGCCGCGATAAGGAGAAATGCCTGGGTACTTTAAAAGGAAGTGGCTGGCATGGTCAAGGGAGGTTGCGGGCCAGCGGTGGCGGACGGAGTCGGCCATGGATCGCCTGGGCTCTCGCCCTAGCACGGTACTCCGTGCGGAGGCTGCCGCCCCAGCCATTTCGCCCTGTGGGCGAAATGGCTACCCTTGCGCTCGCCGGCCCCCAATGGTACCGTGGACGGCGATGAAGGAACCCCTGAGGCTCCCCTTCGTCTTCCTGCTCGTCTTCCTCTGCGCGACGGTGGTCCTGACATCCCTCCAGCTCTTCGCCGGGTGGGGTCTCGAGGACTCCGAGGTCCGGAGATTCACTTTCGAGCTGGCCGTGGCCCGGCTGCCACGGGCCCTGTTCGAGGTGATGTTGCCCGCCGTCTTGCTCTCCATCGTGCTGCTGGGCTTCCGCATGGTGCGCCGGCCGTTCTCCCGGCTGCTCGGTTTCCTCATCGTCCTCGGCGTGAGCTACGCGGTGCTCGTGAACGGCATGATCTGGTCCCACCGGGCCGAATCCGGGGTGCGCCAGAGCGCCGGAACGCCGGTGTCCGCACAGTACCTTCAGCCGGGCAGCTTCACCGCCGTGGGCACGCGGTACGTCGCGCCGCGCTCGCTGAAGGGCGACAGCCTCGGGCCGCTGCTCGTAGTCGATCCCGCGCGGAAGGCGCCCCGGTTCACGCTGTACACGTCCGGCACCGTATCGACGAAGGACGGCATCGTCAGCCTGCAGCTCGCCGGAGCGAAACCGCTCTCCCTGCGGGAGGAGATGCGACCCGCCACGACGCCGCTGTTCGGCGCCGACCGGTTCACGGATCTCTTCCTGCGGGACTTCCGGGTGATGACGAAAGACCTGCGGGAGCTCCTCATCCGATCGCCCGGACGGTTCCTTGTCGCGTGCTTCGCACTGCTTTTCCTCGTGTCGGCGTCGCTGTCCCTGCTCAGGGTCACCCGCTGGCCCCTGTTCAACGTCCTGCTCCTGGTCCTCGCGGTGCGCGCGTACCTGCTTCTGTACCACGTACTGGCCGTCGACTTCGCGCCGACCATCGGCCGGGTCGTCAGCGACCCGCTCCTCGCCTTGCTCGCGCCCTCGGCCGCCTTCATCGTCCTCGGGGTGCTGCTCCTGCTCGTCGACATCCTGTTCATCCCCCCGGAACGGTGGACGACGGAGGCCGGCCGATGAACCGCTCGGTGCTCGCCCGCATCGGCCCCGCCCTGTTCGCCTTCTACCTTCTGGCGTACGCCGGGTTCTTCGCCTGGGCGTGGTTCACCTTCACCATCGAGCAGTACCTGCCGATCTTCAGGGTCGAGCAGGCGGCGCGCCGGGCACTACTGGAGCTGCTCGCGTGGAGCGTGCCGCTCACCGCCGCCGCGGTGGTGACCGCCCTCTCGCTCGCCGCAGGCAGTGCGAAACGCGGCGGGCCGGCCCTTCCGTTCAACCAGATCGTCACATCGGCCGTGCTCACCTTCCTCGTGCTCGCTGCCGGCTTCACCGTAATCTCGGAAACCGCTGGCGCAGGAAGCCACGGGCGACTGGACGAAATGGCGTGGCAGACGCGACTCGCCCGGCAGTACAAGGATCTGGCCGTGAAGTCGCGGGGCAGCCAGGACTGGAACCGGGCCGTGGACTACGACCGGCTGTACCTGCAGATCGACCCCGACAACCAGGAAGTCGAGGGATGGCGAACCAGCGACGAGGCGCGCGCCTCGAGGGAGCAGGCCGGGGCAGCGACCGCGGCCGCCGCCGCCGCAAAGCTGCCGACGGGCGTCGACGCCGGCTCGCTCGTGAAGAAGGCCGAGGGCTACTTCGACCAGGAAGACTGGTTCTCCGCGCTCTGGTATGCCCGACAGGCCGAACAGATCGATCCCCGGCGCGCCGACGCGACGCGCCTCGCTGCCCGGGCCCTCCAGATGATCAACGGCAGCGAGCCCACCAGGGAGCAGGCCGAGGACCTCACCTTCTTCAAGACAAAGAAGGCGGCGTTCGACGTGCTGAGCCTCGGCGACGCGGCGACTGCCTATTACGCGTTCTCGGCCCTCGCCAGGCAGCGTCCCTCCGACCCTGACGTGAAGGAGTTTCTCACGGAGTCGGAGAAACTGCTCAAGGGGCAGGTCTACTTCAGCGACGATGCGGACACCGCGGCGGCCCTGCCGGGGGTCGCGAACCTCCTGTGGTTCAATGCGAATGACGCATCTGCCACGGAAGTGGTGTGGGCGGGCCGTATGGTGACGATAACCCGGGAAGACGGGACCAACCGCTGGTTCTTCGATATCGAGGCCATCCGCTTCGACGCGAAAGGCGCCGCGACCTGGCACTTCAGCGTCCCGCGCGCCAGGTTGTCCGAAGACGAGAAGATACTGCTACTCAAGGGCGTCGACCGGATCGACCCGAAGAAGGTCACCCAAGCCTCGTACCATGCGGGGTCCCGTCCCGCCGCCGAGCGGAACATCCTGCGCCTGGGGATGGGCATCGAAGACCTGCCCATCCATTCTCTGGACCGGGCGCTTCTTGCCGGCAAGGGCATGGCGGAGCTCTGGCGCATCCGCCGATCCCTGGCACGGACCGATCGGCTGCATACGGAAGTTTCCGTCGAGCTGGCGACCCGCGCCGCCAACCCCTTCGTGTTCCTCGTGGTGTCGCTGTTCGCCGTGGCGTTCGGATGGTCCCTGCGCGGACGGTGGACGGGCCGGGCCCCCGCCCTCGCCTGGCTCGCGGCGCCGGCCGTCGTTGCGGCCGTGGGCATTCTCGTGCAGCTGTACCTGCACGCTCACCGGGTGCTGCTCGGCTTCGTGGTCCTGTCGCTTGGAGGACTCACGGCCGCCGCCATCGTGCTCGGCGTGCTCCAGCTGGCGCTCGTCGCCATCGCCCTCGCGGTACTCGCAGGCCAGTCCACCGCCTAGCCATGGACGGCGGAGGTCGGCCGTGCGCATGGATGCACGGAAGGCCGACCTTGACGCTGCCGCGGTACTTGGGTAATCTCGCTCACGAATCTTCGAGCACAGGAGGTAGTTAATGAAGGCCCTTGTCCAGAGGTCTCCTGTTTGAGCGGAAGGTCGACGGAACCGAACCAGGGCAGTCTGATTTCCTGATCATAAAAACGTAGCCTCTCTTCCGCGACCTCTGCCACGGGTATTTCCCGTGGCAATCTGCCACGGGTATTTCCCGTGGCACATCCGCCTCGAGAACCCGACCGGGGCATCCCGCCCTGATCCGGGTTCCCTTCGAACAGGCGACCACTCCGTCACAGCAGATCACCAGGGCATCGCGCCGGGCAAACCCCGCGCGCGAAGGAACTGCGAGCACTCCTCGTGCGCCTCGACGCGCACGGCGCAAGGGCGCACGAGAGCGCTCGCCGGAGCGGCACGCCCGTGGGCGTGTCGGAAGACGGATGTCAAGGATCATCGAGACGCATTCTGCGGAAGCCGGATCGTTCGCCTGCTCGCACTGCGGCCGCATCGTGCAGCCCGCCGAGTCCGGCACAGAACATCGCAACCATTGTCCCTCCTGCCTGTGGAGCCTCCACGTGGACCTGCGGTCGGGCGACCGGCGGGCCGGCTGCCGGGGGGACATGGAGCCGATCGGCATCTGGATCAAGGGGGACGGCGAGTGGGCGGTCATCCACCGCTGCACGCGCTGCGGCATGCTCCGCGCGAACCGGATCGCGGGCGACGACGACGAGGTCAGGCTCTTCAGCCTGGCGGCGCGGCCCATCACGGGCTTGCCGTTTCCCGCCCGTGCCGTGTTCGAACGCATCGAAAGGAACGCATGAGCATCGACATGACCATGTGGGGATGGGATGAGCGCTGGGAATCGACGCTGCGCGGCCTGGCCGCGGACCGGCCGGCTACCGGCGTTTCGGCTGTCGGGCCGGCCGAAGGCCGCCTGGTGCCCGGCCGGGTGATCGCGGACAACCGTGGCCTTTTCCAGGTCGCCTCCGGGCCCGGCGTCGCCTGGAGCCGGCCCACCGGCAGGCTGTGGGACCGGATCGCCGACACGCCCGAGGTGCCGGTCACCGGGGACTGGGTGCTGGTGGACCCGGACGAGCGGGCCGACAAGTGGCCGCTGCACGCGGTGCTGCCGCGGCGCAGCGCGCTCTCGCGCCAGGCGCCGACGGACGAGCGCCACGCGGCGCGGGAGCAGGTGCTGGCCGCGAACGTCGACCTGCTCCTGATGGTCTTCGGCCTCGACGGCGGACGGAACTTCACCGAGCGCGGGCTCGAGCGCCTCGCCACGATCGCGTGGCAGAGCGGAGCCGTGCCGGTGGTGGTGCTGAACAAGGCCGACCTCGCGGAGGACCGCGAAGGCGCCGAGCTGCGGGCCCGGGAGGCCGCCCCGGGCGCCGAGGTGATCGTCACGAGCACCGTCACGGACGGCGGCCTCGACGCGCTCGCGTCCATCCTGCAGCCCGGCCGCACCGCGGCGCTGACCGGGCGGTCGGGCGTCGGCAAGTCGACGATCATCAACCGGCTGGCCGGCCAGGACCTGCTCGCCACGCAAGCCAGCCGCGAGGACGACCTGCGGGGCAGGCACACGACGTCGTCGCGGCAGATGATCCGCCTCGCCTCGGGAGCGCTGCTGATCGACACGCCGGGACTGAGGACACTCGGCCTCTGGGCCGGCGGGGATGCGCTCGACGACTCGTTCTCGGACATCGCAGCCCTGGCCGAGGGCTGCCGGTTCGGTGACTGCTCGCACCGCGGGGAGCCGGGGTGCGCCGTGCAGCAGGCGTTGTCCGAGGGCGCGCTCGATGCCGGCCGCTACGAGAGCTACCTCTCCCTCCAGCGGGAGCTGCGCTTCCTCAACAGCCGGCAGGACATCCGGGCGCAGCTCGAGCAGAAGGCGCGGAACCGGGCGATGGCCCGTCGGATCCGCGAGCACTACCGGGCGTCGGGGAAGAGGGGTTAAGCCCGCGCTGCGGGTCGGCGCCTCATGCATCCCTGGACATGGGCAGCCGCACGTCGAACCTCGCGCCCCTGCCCGGCAGGTTCGCGGCGCCGACCGAGCCTCCCCTCCCCTCCACGATGGCCTTCACGATGGCGAGGCCGAGGCCCGAGTGGCTCTTGGCCTCCTCGCCCGGCCGGAAGCTGAAGAACCGGTCGAAGATCCTGCCGATGACGTCAGCCGGGATGCCGGGCCCTTCGTCCGTCACGGACAGGACCACCTCGGGGGCCGGGGCGGCGGCGTCGCCACGCTCGACCCGGACCGCGACGAGCGCGCCCGGCGGCGAGAAGTCGGCCGCATTCTCCACGAGGTTCCCGATCACCTGCGCGAGCCTGCCCGGCGGCATGCGCACCGCCGCGCGATCACCCTCCGCGCTGAACCGCACCGGCGCTCCCGGCCGCCGGGCGAGGCGCGCGGCCTCTGCCACGCGCTCCGCGGCCTCGAGGACGTCCACCGTCTCTTCGGCCTCCGACTCGACTCCGGAATCCAGCAGCGACACTTCGCGCACTCCCGAAATCAGGCGCTCCATCCGCCGGGTGTCCTCGATCGCCGACTCGAGGAGGCGCGACCGCTCGGGCGGCTCCTCCACGGAGAGGGCCAGCTCCACGGCCGACCGAATAGAGGCGAGGGGGTTGCGTAGCTCGTGCGACACGTCGGAAGCGAAGCTCTCGAGCAGGCCGACCCTGCGCTCGAGATCCCGGGAGAGGTCACCGAGGCTGCGCGAGAGGTCGCCGACCTCGTCCCGCCGCTTCGACGGCTCGAACCTGCCCGACATCCTGCCGCGCGCGTCGAGCACACGCTGGGCCTGGTCGCGCAGGCGCCGGATGGGCACCGTGATGGTGGCCGCGGCGAGCAGGCTGAGCGCCGCGGCTGCCGCGACCGAGCCGAGAAAGAGGATGAACACGTCCAGGCGCAGGTCGTAGAGGTCGACGAGGATGCGGTACGTCGATTGCGAGGCGAGCACCGCGCCCGCGACCCGGCCGGCGCCGAACACGGGGATGGCGCTGTAGAGGGTGACCGAGCGCTGCCCGCTCGTCGAGATGCGCGTGGCAGCTCCATAGCGGCCGTCGAGCGCATCGAGCACTTCCGGCCCGCGAAGCTCGGCGGCTCCCGCGTAGAAGTCGTCCGTCTCGAGCGGCGGGCGGGGCGGGCTCACCCACCGGCGCCAGAGCCGGACCGGAAAGGAACCGAGCCGGTACAGGAAGGTATCCTCCGCGGACGCCGATGCCTCGCGCGCGGAGCGGTCCTCGCCCGCGCCGCGGTCCGTCGCCTCTTCGGCGCGCGGCCCGAACCGCGCCGAGTCCACCAGGAGCCGGCCGTCCGCTTCGACCACGCGCAGGCGCGCGTCGCTCCTCTGCCGCAGGGCGGTCACCACACGCTCCGCCTCGACCGCCATCCCGGCACCTGAGTCCTCGAGCGCAGCGGCGAGGAGGCGCGCCTGCTGCACCAGCGCGACCTCCTGCGAACGCAGCAGCTGCCGCTCGTAGGTGCCCAGCGACAGGAACGCCACGATCGGCACGAACACCACGAGCAGGTTGAAGGCGAGCAGGCGCACCGAGATGCGGCTCATGCGCGCGGCGCTTTCAGCCGGTAGCCGAGGCCGTAGACCGCCTCGATGGCGTCGAATCCGGCAGCCGCGTCCTCGAGCTTGCGGCGGATGCGCTTGATGTGCGTGTCCACGGTCCGGTCGCTCATGGCCGCGTCGAGCGGGAACGCGGCTGCGAGCAGCTGCTCCCGGGTGCGCACCACCCCCGGATCGCGCGCGAGCGCCGCGAGGATGCGGAACTCCGTCACTGTCAGCCGCACCGGGACGCCCTGCCAGAAGGTCTCGAGGCGCGGCGGGTCGAGCCGGAGGCCGCCGCAGGCGACGGGTTCCTCGCCCGCCGCCCGGGGCGCCTCGACGTGCGGCGGCGCGTGGCCCGGGCGCGACGCGAGCGCCGCCCGGCGGAAGAGCACCCTGACCCGCGCGACCAGCTCGCGCAGCGAGAAGGGCTTGCACAGGTAGTCGTCGGCGCCGATCGACAGGCCGAGCACCCGGTCGAACTCCTCGTCGCGCGAGGTGAGGAAGATGACCGGCAGCGTCTCCGAGACCCCGCGGATGCGCCGGCACAGCTCCAGCCCGTCGAGCCGCGGCATGGTGATGTCGAGGACGGCGAGATCGGGCAGCCCGCCCTCGAACGCCTTCCACGCCTCGAGGCCGTCGTTGTAGGTGCGTGTCCGGAATCCTTCCCGCTGGAATGCCTTCGCCAGGGTGCGGCAGAGGCGCTCCTCGTCGTCGACGATGGCGATGAGCGGCGCGTCGGGTTCGGCCATCGCCTTCGAGTGTAGCACGCCGCGCGGGACGGTCCCATCGGCAGTCCCGCAGTGCCACGAAAAAGACACAATGCCGCCCTCGTCCTGCCGGAACGGAAGGATACCGTTCGGGGCATGGATATCACACGCAGGTTCTCGGTGCTCCTGAAGGCGGCGTTCATCGCCGGTCTCGTGCTTGTGCTGCTCGTTCCGCTGTTCGTGGTCCAGGCCATGGT
>JAPLSM010000395.1 GCA_026398635.1 Spirochaetota bacterium
GTAATAGAGGCGCTCGGTCATGTGCCTCTCATACCCGCAATGCGTTCAGCTTGACAAGGCTCCGGGCCAGCCATAGGCTTGCCCGTCTGTGGGGCGGCCACATGGACGTCCACGTCCACCCTTCAGCATCCGTGCCCTGGGAGGAGACACCATGGAAGCGCACGCGTTGGAGTTCTTGCGCAGGATGTGTGACGCGTTCGGACCCTCGGGGTTCGAGCGTGACGTCGTCAGGATCGTCAAGGAGTACGTGGCTCCGTTCGCGGACGAGATCAGGTCCGACAAGCTCGGCTCCCTGCACTTCAGCGCGAAGGGACCGAAGGGCGGGCCCGTGGTGCTGCTCCCGGGGCACGTGGACGAGGTCGGGTTCGTGATCTCGGGCATCACCCCGCTCGGATTCCTCACCTTCAACCCCCTCGGCGGCTGGTTCGACCAGGTCCTGCTCGGCCAGCGGGTGAAGGTGCGCACCGCGAAAGGCCTGCTGCCGGGCATCATCGCGGCCAAGCCGCCCCACATCATGCCGGCCGAGGAGCGCGCCAAGGTCGTCACCAAAGAGAAGATGTTCATCGACATCGGGTGCTCCAACGAGCGCGAGGCGAAGGAGCTGGGCGTGCGCATCGGAGATCCCGCGGTGCCCGACTCCGTCTTCGGCACCTTCGAGAAGACGATCTTCCGCAAGCCGGAGGGCGGCGGCGAGGAGAAGAACCTCGGCCGCACGACTCTCGCGTGCGGCAAGGGTTTCGACGACCGCGTCGGCGCGTTCATCGCGGCTGAGACCGTGCGCCGCATCAAGGAGCAGGGCATCCTTCACCCGAACACCGTGATAGGAGCTGCCACCGTGCAGGAGGAAGTCGGCCTGCGGGGAGCGCGCACCTCGGCGGCCCTCGCCTCGCCCGACGTGTGCCTCACCCTCGAGGTGGACATCGCGGGCGACGCGCCGGGCATCGAGAGCCACGAGGCGCCGTCGAAGATGGGCCTCGGGCCGTCGCTGGTCACCTTCGACGGGTCGATGATCCCCAACCAGCCGCTGAAGGAACTGGTCATCCGGACCGCCGAGGAATGCCGCATCCCCCTGCAGCTCTCGCAGATGCGCGGCGGCGGCACGGACGCCGGCGTCATCCACATGCACAATGTAGGCTGCCCGAGCGTGGTGATCGGCGTGCCCACACGCCACATCCACGCGCACGCGGGCATCCTCAGCCTCGAGGACGTGGACCACGCGATCGGGCTGCTCGTCGAGGTGGCGAAGCGGCTCGACGCGAAGACCGTGGAGTCGCTCACGGCGGTCTGATGGATCCCCGGGTCCGCTGCGTGGCCGTCGACCTCGAGACCACCGGGCTCATCCCCGGCCACGACCGGATCGTGGAGATCGGCGCCGTGGCCTTCAGCCCCGCGGCCGGCGTGGAGGCCGAGTTCGCCGAGCTAGTGGACCCCGGCATCCCCATCCCCCCGGTCGCCTCACGGGTGAGCGGCATTACCGACGACATGGTGCGCGGCCGACCGACAGTGGCCGGATCACTCCCGGCCTTCCTCGCGTTCCTCGGCGACGCAGTGCCCGTGGCCCACAATGCGCCCTTCGACGTCGGCTTCCTCGCCGCGGACGCGGCCCGGCTGGGCCTCGCGGCCCCCTCCACGCCCGTGGTCGATACCCGTGCCCTCGCGCGCGCCGTGTTCCCCGACCGTCGCAGTTACGCGCTCGAAGCTCTGTGCCGCGAGCTAGGCCTCGCCCGGTCCGCGCACCGTGGGCTCGCCGACGCGCACAGCTGCCGGATGCTGTTTCTCGCGTGCCTGGAAAGGCTCGGGGCTGCCGGGGCGGGAACGGACCCCGCCGACCTCGCCTCGATCGGGGGGCCGGTGATCGACCTGGCGGCCCGTGCTCCGGCGGCCCTCGCGACGGTCGCCGGCCTCTCACGGGCCATCGAAGGAGGAGCGGACGTGGAGATCGCCTACGAGAGCGCACGGAAGGAGCGCACCTTCCGGCGCATCCAGCCGCTTTCGTTCTCCGTCGTGGGCGGATCCCCCGCGGTGATCGCCTTCTGCCGGCTGCGCGGGGAGCGCCGCACGTTCCTCGTGGATTCGATCAGGGAGATCAGGGCCGTATGACGCGCGCGGTGTTCATCGACGTGGCGTGCTTCACGGACAGCCGGCGCGAGGACCGGCTCCTCGACGAGATCGCGGCGGAGTTCCTGCCGCTTCCGGTCGTGCCGGCAGCCGTGGACTGGCCGCATCTCGATCCGGCCCTGCGGGTCGAAGCAACCGCATCCTGGCTCGTGACGGGGCCCGAGGCGCCCTGCTGCTGCGAGCCCGGTCTGGCCGGCGTGTTCGCGGGCTGCATCGCCGTCGGCGGGGGCGGCCTGACGCACGGCCGCCCCCGGCCATCCCTGGCCATGGGCCCGCTCGCCCGCGCCGCTGCCCACAACGGCTGGCGGTGCGCGCCCGACCTCGCGTCGGCGCTCTCTGCCATCCGCGCTGCGACCGTCGCCTCGCACGTGCTCACCGACTTTGCTGCGGTCGCCGCATTCGCCCGACGCCTTCGGGCGAGGGGCCGCCAGGTGGTGTTCACCAACGGGGTGTTCGACCTTTTCCACCTCGGCCACCTGCGGCTGCTCGAGGCCGCCCGGCACCTCGGCGACGCGTTGGTGGTCGGCGTCAACGGCGACGACTCGGCGGCACGCCTGAAGGGACGCGCCCGGCCGGTCTTGCCGCAGTTCGCTCGGGCCGCCATCGTGGCCGCGTGCCGTCCGGTCGACCTCGTCGCGATCTTCGACGAGGACACGCCGGTCGAGCTGCTCCGCGCCGTGCGGCCCGACGTGCTGGTGAAGGGCGGCGAGTACCGGCTGTCGCAGGTGGTCGGCCGCAGCCTCGTCGAGGGCTGGGGCGGCACGGTCGCGACCGTGCCGCACGTGGAGGGGGTCTCCACGTCGGGCCTCGTCGCGCGAATCAGGGACGCCAGGGCCGGAGCGTCGAAAACGCGCGCCGCCGCCGCTCGCGGGAGGGGGAGAGGCCGATGAGCCCGGTGGGACGGATCCAGCGGGAACAGGGCATCGTCGGCCGGGAGACGGAGCTGCGCCTCTCCCTCGCGGTGCTGGGCGTGGGCGGCAACCTCCTCCTGGAGGGGCCCGTCGGCGTCGGCAAGACCACGGTCGCACTCGCAGTGTGCCGGCACCTCGGCCGGAGGACCGTGCGCGTCGACGGCGACGAGCGTTTCACCGAGAGCCGGATGACGGGGTGGTTCGACCCGCCCCTGGTCTTGAAGAAGGGCTACGGCGAGGAGAGCTTCTTTCCGGGACCGCTCGTGCAGGCGATGCGCGAGGGCAGCGTCCTGTTCATCAACGAGATGAACCGCATGCCCGAGACCGTGCAGAACGTGCTGCTGCCGGCCCTCGACGAGCGCCTGATCGTGCTTCCGCGCCTCGGCGAGCTGCACGCCCGGCCGGGCTTCCAGGTTGTGGCCACGCAGAATCCCGTGGAGTACATCGCCACGGGCCACCTGTCCGAGGCGCTGCGCGACCGGTTCGAGCACGTGTCGCTCGCCTACCAGGACGAGATCGAGGAGCGGGCCATCGTGAGGCGGGACACGGGGGCCGCCGACGCGGAGCTGGTCGCCCTGGCCGTGGCGATCGTCCGCATGACGCGCACCCACGAGAAGATCCGCAAGGGCGCCTCGGTGCGCGCAGCGGCGGGCATCGTGAAGCTCGCGCTCGCCCTGGCGGCGGGCGGGGATCCAACCGCCGACGCGGTGCTCCGGGAGGCCGCGGTCACGGCGCTCGCCACCCGCATCGAGTTGAAGGACGAGGAAGAGACGGACCTCGCCTCCGTGGTCGCGGAGATCGTCGACAACGTAAAAAAAAAGACCTGACGGAATCCCGCGACCTGCCCGGAGCAGCGGCCGGGACGCCGGGGCCCGTGGATGCGGAGCGCGGCCGGGCCGGGCGCGTCGCCGCGTCCGCCGAGCTGCTCGGCGCGCTCGCGGATCGGTACGGCGTTCCCGAGGACGAGCTGGACGGCTGGACCGTGGCCGAGAACCTCTCAGACACCTCCCTCGAGCTGCGCGACCGCGACCTGCGCGAGTTCGCGCGGCGCGTCGCCGCCCGGGCCGTGCTGCGCCGGGCCTTCGAACTGGTCGGCCCGCTCTCCACGGCGCGGCGCACGGTGCGCGAGGAGCTCGCCGAGGCCTGGCGCGGCGAGCTGGACGAGGAGGAGACCCTCGAGCGCGTGCTCGGCAAGGAATTCCCCGAGCCCGGCGACTGGGTCAGCCTGCGGCGGGAGAACCGGCGGGTCCAGGTGGCGCTCATGATGGACACCTCCCTGTCGATGTCGGGCCGGAACCTCGCCCTGGCCGCGGTGGCTGCCGCCGTGCTCGCGTTCAAAGTCAGGAGCGAGGACCTCGCGGTGATCGCCTTCGAGAGCGCCGCGAAGGTCCTGAGCCGTCTGGGCGAGCGCGACCGCACCGCCCGGATCGTCGAGGGCATCCTCGCGCAGCCGGCCCGGGGCTTCACGAACATCGAGGAGGCGCTCGTCGTCGGCCGGGCCGAGCTGGAGCGGGGCGACAACCCGCGCCAGGTGGGCCTGCTCATCTCCGACGGCGTCTACACGGCGGGGGGCGACCCGACCGCCGAGGCCGGACGCTTTCTCCGCCTGCACGTGCTCCTCACCGAGGACTACACCATGGACCTGGAGCTGGCCCGGCGCATGGCCCGGCTTGGCCGGGGGAAGGTGTTCACCGTGAAGGGCTACGACGACCTGCCCCGGCGCATGCTCGAGGTGGCCAACCGCCTCCTGCGATGAGTACCTTTGGCGCATGCATGACAACGAAGTGCTCAGGGCGATACGCGGACGGCGCAGCGTCATCCGCTTCACCGATCAGGCGGTAACCGACGACGAGCTCGCCGCGATCCTCGAGGCGGGCCGGTGGGCCCCCTCGTACATCAACTCGCAGCCGTGGGAGTTCCTCGTGGTCCGGGACGCGAAGAGCCGCGGCCGGCTGGGCGAGATCCTCCGGCGGATCACCGTGGCGTGGCAGGGCTTCGCCGCGGCGCCCGTGTCGATCGTGGTGATGGCGGACCCGGCCCGGGACCCGCGGCACCTCGCCGAGGACGGGGCCGCGGCCGCGCAGAACATGTGCCTCGCGGCGCACAGCCTCGGCCTCGCGACCTTCTGGGCAGGGCTGCACTGCGTGCCCGAGGCGAAGGGATCGGCGGAGAGCGACCTGAAGGCGGCGCTCGGTATCCCGCCCGGCATGCAGCTGGTGGCGGTGCTGCCCGTCGGGCACCCGGCCTACGTGGCCACCACCTCGCGCCGGCCTCTGTCGGAGATCGTGCACCTGGAGACCTACGGCCGGCTGATGAGCGACCGCGGCGCCTGAACGGGCCCGCGGCCCGGCTCCCGTCGCGGAGCGCCGGCCGGTTCCCGGCCCGAGTCGCTACGCCTTCACTGTGGCCTTCGTGGCGCCGGTCGAGATGCCGCCGTCCACGAGCAGCGTCTGCCCGGTGAGATACGCGCTCGCGTCCGAGGCGAGGAAGACGATCGCCCCGTCGAGGTCGTTCGGCAGGCCCGGCCGCTTCAGCGGAATCCGGTCCACGAGGTAGTCCACCCAGGCCTTGTTCTCGTACAGCACCGCGTTCTGCGTCGTGCGGAACCAGCCCGGCGCGAGGCAATTGACCGTGACGCCGTGCGGCCCCCAGTCGTCCGCGAGGCTCATGGTGAGCTGCTTCACCCCGCCCCGGCTCGCGCAGTAGGGCGCGAGCCCCGCGTAGCCGAAAACGCTCGTCACCGAGCCGATGTTGACGATACGGCCGTAGCCGTGCTCCACCATGCCTCGGGCCACCGCCTGGCAGACGAAGAAGGTGCCCCGCAGATTCGTGTCGAGCACGAGGTTCCATTCGTCCCAGCCGATCTCCAGTGCCGGCTTGCGGACGTTGCAGCCCGCGTTGTTGACGAGGATGTCGATCTTGCCGTACGCGGCATACGCAGCCTCTGCCATGCGCCGGATGCTCGCCGGGTCCCGCACGTCCAGCTCCAGCGGCACCGCCCGCCGGCCGAGAGCCTCGATTTCGGCCTGGAAGGAGCTGAGCGTGTCGGGGTGCCGGCTGGTGAGGACCAGGTCCGCGCCGGCCCGGGCCAGTGCCCGGGCAAAGTACTGACCGAGCCCCCGGCTCGTGCCGGTGACGATGGCGGCCTTTCCCGTCAGGTCGAAGGCGTTCGCGTCGGGCATGGCATCAGACCTCCTCGGACACCGTGATGGGCACCGGTATATCGCAGCGCCCGGCGGTTGTGATACCCTCCCATGGCCAGGGATGGCCGAAGGCGGCCGAGCACAGGGCTCTCGCCACGCTGCGCGTGGCTGTCGCCCGAGGGGAAGTGCGAGAGGCCGCGCCGATGGAGGACCCATGGCGGAGCTGGAAGCGGCCGCGCGCGCACGGATCGATGCCGTCATCGATGCGGCTTGTTCCGAGGGCCGCTCGGGCCTGTTCGAGCACGAGGTCTACGCCGTGCTGGAAGCGGTGGGCCTGGCGGCGCCCCGGTTCCGGTTCGTGCGCGACCCCGCCGAGGTGGACGAGCGCCTCCTGGCCGGCTTCGGGCACACCATCGTGGTCAAGGTGGTGTCCGCCGACGTGCCGCACAAGAGCCGTGTGGGCGGGGTCCGCAAGGTGGCCACCACCGACCCGCTGTATGTGCGCTTCGTGCTCGAGCGCATGCGCGGCGAGGTGACCATCCGGGTGGCCGCGGAGCGTCCGGCCGCGGACCCCGTGAGCCGCGAGGGGCCGCGCATCGACGGCTTCCTGCTGATCGAGAACGTGCCCCACACCGAGGCGCTGGGCTACGAGGTGCTCATCGGCTTCCGGGAGGACCCGGCCTTCGGCCCGGTGCTGACCGTGAGCAAGGGCGGCGACGACGCGGAGTTCTTCGCCGCGCACTACGACCCGGCCAACCTGTTCCTGCCGCCGATGGGCTACGAGGAGGCGCTCGCCTTCACCCGCACGCTCCACATCCGGTACAAGTTCGAGCAGACCGGGCACCTGGAGTGCCTCGACCTCATGGCCCGGGCCATCGAGCGGCTCAGCAGCCTGGCTGCCGCGTACTCACCGGGCGCCCGCCCCGCGCGCTGGGTGTTCTCGTCCTTCGAGGTGAACCCGTTCGCCATCGCCCGCGATGGCCGGTTCGTGGCTCTGGACGGCCTGGCCGAGTTCCGCGCCGCGGCAGCCGGCGACCACGCCGCGCAGGTGCCCGACGTGCGGAGCCTCGACGCCTTCTTCCGGCCGAAGGGCGTTGCGGTCGTAGGGGTGTCCTCGGTGCCCGAGAAGTACAGCCTCGGCCGGGACATCGCCGAGCTCATCCACGACCAGCACCGGGACGACCTGCACCTCGTCAACCTGCGCGGCGGCACCGTCCGCCTGGGCCGGAAGCAGTTCCCCATGCACCCGGACATGAGCGAGCTGAAACACCGGGTGGAGCTCGCCGTCTACGCGGCGCCCGCCCAGGCGGCGCCGGAGTTCCTCCGCTCGCTCGCGGGCGGCTCGGTGCGGGCGGTGGTTCTCATCCCCGGCGTTCCCTCCAGCGTCGGCTACGCCGAGTACGCGCGGGAGATCCGGGATGCCACGCCCCCGGGGGTGCGCGTGATCGGGCCCAACTGCATGGGCGTGTTCCACGCGCCCGACGGGACGGTGCGGGGCATCAACACGCTGTTCATCAACCGCAAGCGCCTCGAGGTGGCCAGTTCCCCGCGCTCCAACGCCGCGCTGCTCACCCAGAGCGGCGCCCTCGCGGTGACGGCCCTCGACAAGCTGCGCAACTCCCGGGTGTTCCGGGCCGTGGCGAGCTTCGGCAACAAGGTCGACGTGAAGGCGAGCGACCTCCTCGCGTGGTTCGCCGCCGACCCGAAGGTCGACGTCGTCGCCCTCTACCTGGAGGGGCTGGACCCCGGGGAGGGGCGGTCGATGTTCGACCAGGCGCGCCTCATGCGCAAGCCGCTGGTCGTCTACAAGGCGGGCCGGACCGCTGCCGGCGCCCGGTCGGCGGCGTCGCACACGGCCGCGCTCACCGGCAGCTACGAGGTGTTCCGGTCGGCCTGCCGGCAGGCGGGCATCATCCTCGCCGAGACCATCGAGGAATGGTACGACCTCGTGCGCACCTTCGCGCTGCTCGCCGGGCGCCGCCCCTCGGGCAACCGGGTGGCCGGCGTCGTGAACGCGGGCTTCGAGTCGACCATGGGCGGTGACGAGCTAGCGGGCCTCGCCCAGGCCCGACTCGGCGAGCGGACGGTGGCCGAGCTGAACGAGATCAACCGCTCGGGGCTCGTGGACACCTCCTCGCCGTTCCTCGACGTCACCCCGATGGCCGACGACCGGCTCTACGCACGGTTCGTTGAGGCGATCCTCCGCGACGAGGGCGTGGACTGCGTGTTCGTCGCGGTGGTCCCGCACGCGGTCACGCTGAAGACCGTGCCCGAGACGTGCCACGACCCCGACAGCCTCGCGACCCTGCTGCTCGACCTTTCGCGCCGCTACCCCAAGCCCATGGTGGTGTCGGTCAACGCGGGCCGGCACTACGCGGATTTCGTCGCCATGCTGGAGGAGGGGGGGCTGCCCGTCTACGAGGACATCCGGTCGGCCGTCACCTCGCTGGACGCCTTCGTGGCGTACCACCTGAAGGGGAGGGACGCGGGCTGAGAGGCTGCGCCGATCGACGGGTGCGCCATCTGACGGTGGCGGTCGCCGGCGCGCCTCAGAACGTGATGTTGTCCGGGTCCGGTCCCAGGCGGGTGCCGGTGTCCAGGCCGTCGATCGCCGTCATCTCGGCCGGCGCGAGCTCGAAGTCGAAGAACGACGCGTTCTCCGCGATGCGCTCCCGGTGCACGCTTTTAGGAATCGTGACCACCCCGTGCTGCAGGTCCCAGCGCAGCAGCACCTGTGCGGGGGTACGGCCGTGCGCGCGGGCCACGCGGGCGATCACGGGATTGTCGAGGCTTCGGCCCCGGGTGAGGGGCGACCACGCCTCGTGCCGGATGCCCTTCGCCTGGTCGTACGCGAGCAGCTCGGGCTGCAGCAGGAAAGGGTGGAACTCGACCTGGTTCACGGCCGGCACCACCGACGCGGTCCTCGCGAGCTCCTCGAGGTGGTGGACCTTGAAGTTGCTCACGCCGATCGCGCGTACCCGGCCGTCCACGCACAGCTTCTCCATGGCGCGCCAGGTCTCGGCGAACCGGCCGGGGACCGGCCAGTGCACGAGGTACAGGTCCACGACGCCGAGGCCGAGCTTCCGGCTGCTTTCCTCGAAGGCGCGCAGCGTCTGCTCGTAGCCCTGATCGGCGTTCCACACCTTCGTGGTGACGAAGATCTGCGACCGGGGGATGCCGCTCGCGCGTACTGCACGGCCCACGTCGGCCTCGTTGCCGTAGAACGCGGCCGTGTCGAGGTGCCGGTAGCCGATTTCGAGCGCCCATGCCACCGCCTGCTCGGTCACGCTGCCGGGCTCGCTCTTGAAGGTGCCGAAGCCCACCCAGGGCATCTCGACGCCGTTGTTCAGCTGCACCGTGGAAGCCAGGTCCATGTTCACCTCCTGCGGTCCAAGGTACTGAAGCGGGCGACTCCCGGGCCAGTGGCGGCAGGAAGCACATGGAGGGTGACGAGACTTCCCCGGCCCCTCTACGCGACGGACACCGGCCTGCGGAAGTACCGCACGAGCAGCGTTGCGACCTCCACGCTGCCGAACACGATGCCGAGGACGCAGCCGGCCCGGATGACCTTGTTCACGACCTCGATGCCCAGCTCCGCCCCGGCCGGCAGGCCCGGCCCGGCGAGCACGTACGGGTACACCGTGAGGTAGATGCCGGCAGCGGCGATCGAGAGCACTTTCACGGCCGTCGAGACCGCGATGGTCGCCGCGGTGTGCGACCGGCGGGTTAGCAGGAAGACGGCAGCCACGATCTGCGCGATGGCGACCCCCATGACCACGGGCAGCAACCGGAGGAAGCCCTCGCTCAGGATTGCGACCACCACGGCTCGGCCTGCAATCGACGGGTTGCGGACGGCGAACCGGGGGAGGAGCACCACCGCGGCGAGCACGATGGTGTTGCCCACGATCGCGGCGACCTGGTCGGAGATCTTGATCTTCGACCCTGGCTGAACGCGGGGGAGCGTGCGGGGGTCCCACGCTCCGTCGGCTGGCAGCCCGGCTGCCGACGCCTTGCGCGCGTCCACCCGCTCCATGACGGCGAAGACGATCACGATCAGGGCGAAGGCCTGCAGCACCCCGCCGGCCGCGGAACCGAGGATGCGCACGAGGTGCTCGAAGAAGCCGGTCGAGGGATCTGCGCCGAGCGCCGCGGACAGGGTCAGCACCCCGATCAACACCGCGGCGAGCACCGGCAGTGCGACGCGGCACACCAGCAGGAACATCGGGTACAGCGCGGGGCCGACGAGGTGCGTGTCGGCGAGGTAGGAGACCGCAGCCTTCCGGGGGTGACCCGTTTCCTTCAGGAGCGCCGCCGCGTCCTCCGCCGTCGCCTCGCGCCCCGATCCGGCCATGCGGTCGTCGAGCCGATCGGCCAGGGTGGCGGCGATCTCCCGCTCGATGTCGTCACGGCCCCGCCAGGGCAGGTGCCTGCCGACCTCCGCAGCGTACCGGGCGAACAGGTCCGTGATGTCTTCAGCGTGTCTCATGTTCGATCTCCTCCAGCAGTGTTCGCTCTGCGGCGAGCTCGGCCCGCAGCCCCTTGAGGACCGTGGTGCCGAGCGAGGTGCGCGCGTAGTACCGTCGCGGCCGCTGCTCCTCGACCTTCCAGGTGCTCGACAGCAGTCCCTGCGACTCCAGCCTGCGCAGCAGCGGGTAGAGCGTGTTCTGGTCCACGGCCAGGCCGGCCGCATCGAGCTCCTTGAGCAGCGTATAGCCGTACTGCTCGCGACCGAGCCGGGCCAGCACCAGTACCACCGAGAGCCCGCGCCGCAACTCGGTAACAATCCCGCGGTGGAGCTCCTCCGCTTCCGTCTGCTTACTCATGGCCATACTATACTGTATCTAACACAGTATTGTCAAATTAAGGTTACTTGGAGAGACAAAGCTCGGCGGGAGTGGGGGATCTGCAGGGATCGGGGGCGGGCGGGAAGGGGATGGATCCGGGAGGTTACCGTGCCGGCTCGGCCGGCGGCTTACGCCTCCAGCGTCATACCTTCGGCGACCGCGAAACAATCCATGCGGGACCGCCGCTGCCGCACGATCCGGCGGCACAGCCGGATGGAGGCGTCGATGTCGCGGTCGGAGTGGTCGGGGTCGTGGTGGAAGGTGCCGAAGCGCTTCGCCCCCGCATCGAGGGCGAACTCGGCGGCCTGGGTGTAGGTGGAGTGTCCCCATCCCCGGGTACGCGACGCGTACTCCGCGTCGCTGTACTGCGCGTCGTGGAACAGCAGGTCGGCGCCTCTCGCGGCGTCGAGGTAATCCTCGCGTCGCACCGCTCCAGGGTGCTGTATTGCGAGCTCATTGTCCGTGAGGAATACGAATTTCCTACCACCCTCGATGAAGACGAAGCCCGTGCCGCCGTTGGGGTGGCTGAGGGGGATGGGCACCACCGTGGCATTCCCGATCCGCAGCTCGCTGCCCTCGATGGCGTCGAAGTCGAATCCCGCCTTCAGCACACTGAACTCGACGGGGAAGTAGGGGGGATCCATCTGGTGCTCGAGGTAGCGGCGCAACGCGTCGCGTGCCTCGGGCCAGCTGCGGACGTGGATGCGGTAGCGCTCGAGGTAGGCGGGGGTGAAGAACGGGAAGCCCGTCAGGTGGTCCCAATGGGCGTGGGTCACCAGGAGCCAGAGCTGCGACGTGCCGGGCTCGGCAAGCAGCGCGTTGCCGAGCCGGTGGATGCCGGAGCCCGAATCGACGACCACGAGCGTCCCGTCCGACAGACGAACCTCGACGCAGGTCGTGAATCCACCATAGCGGATGGTCTCTCTTCCGGGGGTGGTCAGCGACCCCCGGCAGCCCCAAACGCGGATCTTCATGCTGTTCCTTCCAGTATAGGGCGAAACGTAGCAGCTTGCCAGCATTTCGTACGGCGGCTTGCCTGCGGCCCGCGCAGCGGTTACGATGCGGCCGTCATGGAGATGTTCCAGCTCGTCGACGCCGGAGGACGGCCCCTCGGATCGGCCGAACGCTCCTCCTGCCATGGGAATCCCGCCCTGATCCATGCGGTCGTGCACCTGCACGTGCTCGACCGGTCGGGCAGGCTCTACCTCCAGCGGCGCTCGCTCTCCAAGGACACCAATCCAGGCCGGTGGGACACCTCGGTCGGCGGCCACGTCGCCGCGGGAGAGCCGGTGGCGGACGCGCTCGCGCGCGAAGCCCAAGAAGAACTTGGCATCGACGCGGCGGGCGCCCGGCCCCTGTTCACCTACCTGTACCGCAACCGGTTCGAGAGCGAGTACGCGCACTGCTTCGCCCTGGTGTACGACGGCCCGTTCTGGACCGACACCGTCGAGATCGCCGAGGGCAGGTTCTTCACCTTCGCCGAGGTGGATGCGATGAAGGGAACGGGGACGCTGACCCCCATGTTCGAGCACGAGCTGCCGATGCTCCGGCAGGCCCTCGCCGCGCATGCCTGACACGACTCACGAGGTCGTCGTCGCGGACTCCACGGACCTCTCCTTCGTCGCCAGCAGCTCCGTGCAGCTCGTCGTGACTTCCCCCCCCTATCCGATGATCGCGATGTGGGACGACCACTTCCGGACCCGGGACCCCGCGATCGGCCGGGCGCTCGACGCACACGATGGCGCCGCGGCCTTCGAGCTGATGCACCGCGACCTCGACCGGGTGTGGGCGGAAGTCCACCGCGTGCTGTGCGACGGCGCCATCGCGTGCATCAACATCGGGGACGCGGTCCGGACCCTCGGCACTCGGTTCCAGCTCCACCCGAACCATGCGCGGATCCTCGATGCCGGCCGGCGCCTCGGGTTCGAGGTGCTCCCCGCGGTGCTCTGGCGCAAAACGACCAACGCCCCGAACAAGTTCATGGGATCCGGCATGCTGCCGGCGGGCGCCTATGTGACGCTCGAGCACGAGTACATCCTCGTGCTCCGCAAGAATGGACGGCGACTCTTCGTCGCCCCCGAGGCGAAAGCCCGGCGCCGCGAGAGCGCCTATTTCTGGGAGGAGCGCAATGTCTGGTTCTCCGACGTGTGGGACCTGCGGGGCGCCCGCCAGGCGCTGGCGGGGAAGGACGCGAGGCACCGCAGCGCCGCGTTCCCCTTCGAGGTCGCCTGGCGGCTCATCCTCATGCACTCGGTGAGGGGCGACACGGTGCTGGACCCCTTCCTCGGCACGGGCACCACGGTCCTCGCCGCGATGGCGGCGGGACGGAACAGCATCGGCGTGGAGATCGACCCGGCGTTCGAAGCCGTTGTGCGGGGTGCCGCCGAGAGGCTGAAGGACGAGGCGAACGCGCTCATCCGCGCCCGGCTCGCCGCGCACGAGCAGTTTGTCATGCAGCGAGAGCGTGAAGGCAGACCGCTCGGGCACGTCAACCGCATCCACGGGTTCCCGGTGATGACCGCACAAGAAGAAGACCTCCTGCTCGAGGTGGTGGACCGGGTGGATCCCGGGTCAGGCGGCCGGTTCACGGTCAGCTACCGGACCGCCCGCGCCCCTTCCTGAGCAGCGACGCGCCGATCGCCAGCAGCACCGCCGGCACGACCAGGCTCATCAGGGGCAGGTCGATGCCGAGCCGTTCCCTCACCAGCGCGTCCAGCGGCCGTGATGCGATGCCGAGCAGGCCCACCGCGCCCGCCACGAGCAGCACCCAGCCGAAGGTCCGCCGGTTCAGCAGCACCCGCTCCCACACGGCCTTCATGGTCGGATCGTCCTCTTCCCCCCGGTCGCGGCCCGAGCGCAGGGCATCGGCGATCGCGAGCGAGTCGAAGATCGCATAGGAGAGGAAGAGCACCGACAGCGTCGGGACGAGGTACGCGGTGATCCAGTACAGGCCGGTGGACGACGAGTAGAGGATGATCAGGAAGATCGAGGCGATCAGGAGCCCCATCAGGCTGAACCCCTTACCGATCAGGCCGAGGTACATGTGACCCGCGCCCGGGACGATGCTCAGGAGTCCGGCGATCAGCCGGCTCGACCGACGCCCACTTCCCTCGTTCACCGCGCGATTCCCGCTCTTCATCTCGATCCTCCTTCCAGGATCCGGGCAGCCGACCCGCCCGCGGCGCTCAGGGCGCCTCTCACGGCACCATCCGCGCCGTCCAGCACGCTTTTCACCAGCGTCGACCCGTCTCCCGCGAGGCCGGAACTTGAGGCCCACGGCATCACCGCTCTCGGCAATACCAGGCACGCCACCAGCGCGGCGGCGCCGAGCATCACGCACAGGCCGAGCCGGCGATACCCCCGGGACGGACCGCCGGCAGCGGCAACCCGCGGAGCGACCGGCTTCCACAGGGTTTCTCGGTAGACGCGGTCCATCACCCGGTCGGCGAACCCGCGGGGCGCGCGGGTCGCCGCGGCGTCGGATGCGAGCATCCGGCCGACCTCACGCGCCTCCGCGATCAGCCGACGGCACGTCGCACACGTCTCCACGTGCCGCTCCAGGCCGGCGCTCCGGTCTGCCGGAAGCCCCCCGTCCACGTACCGGTCGACCAGCCGGCCGACTTCCGCACACCTCATGCCGGACACCCCCTCACTCCGACGAGAGCTGCTCGCGCAGCAGCTTGCGTGCCCGGTAGAGACGGGTTTCCACCGTCTTCACCGGCAGGCCGAGCGCAGCGCCGACCTCGGCGTAGGACAGGCTCTGGATGCAGGAGAGCTCGACCACGGACCGGTACCGGTCGTCGAGACCGTCGAGGGCCCCCCGCAGCCTGCGCCGGTCCTCCTCCCCGATCACCTCGGCAGCCGGATCCGTTCTCCCGTCCACGAGATCGTCCGCTTCCTCGAGCTGCGTCGTGCGCCTTCCGGGCTTCCGGTTCCTGCGCAGCCAGTCCGCGCACCGGTTCCAGGCGATGCGGTAGAGCCACGTCGTGAACTGTGCGTCGCCCTTGAAGCCCTCGAGGCCGCGGAAGACCGAGAGGAACACCTCCTGCGCCAGGTCTTCGGCGTCCTCGGGCTGCCCCGTTGTCCGCAGCGCCATGCCGTAGACACGGTCCTGGTGCCGCCGCACGAGGTCGGCGAACGCCCCGGTGTCCCCTGCACGCATGCGGCAGATGATCTCGCCGTCGCTCATGCCTTCCGCTCATGCACATCCTGCTCCGCCCGGGCCCGGCCTGTCAAACCTGTCCCCTGCTTCCTTTGACGCAGCCGACTGGGGATCCCCTTCACGCCGCCGGGCGCCGGGGGGTGCGGCCTGCGGATCGTCCCGCCGGAAGCACCGCCAGCGGGGTGTCCCGCCGACGCCGTTGAAGGGTATCTTCCGCGAACCGCGTCAGATGGGGCATGAACAGCGAACCCTTCACCGTCATCACCGGAGCGAGCCAGGGCCTGGGCAAGGCCTTCGCGGAGGAGTGCGCCCTTCGGGGCCGGGCTCTCGTGCTGGCTGCCCTGCCCGATACGGGCCTGGTCGAAGTGGCCCGATGGATCGAGCGCGTCCACGGGGTGCGTGTCCACGCCCTCGAGGTCGACCTCACCGCCGACGACGGCCCCGCGCGTCTAGCGCGGTTCGTGGAGGAGAGCGGCCTCGCGGTCGACATGCTCATCAACAATGCCGGTGTCGGTTTCAACGGCCGGTTTGGCGAATCGGCGCCGGCGGACAACGAGACCACGATCCGGTTGAACATGCTCGCCCTCGTCACCCTCACCCGCCTGCTGCTCCCGGCGCTGCGCCGGCACGGCCGGGCGCACGTGCTGAACGTGGCCAGCCTGGCAGCGTTCTTCCCCATGCCCTGGCTGCCCGTGTACTCCTCGTCGAAGAGCTTCGTGTTCGCCTTCAGCCTCGCGCTGCGCGAGGAACTACGCGGCACGGGCGTCTCCGTGAGCGTGGTCTGCCCGAACGGCATCCGGACGAACCGGGGGGCGCGCGAGCTGATCGCCCGGCAGGGACTGGCCGGCCGTCTGACCTGCCTGTACCCCGAGCAGGTGGCCCGCGCCGCGCTGCACGGCCTGCTCGCGGGCAGGCCGGTCATCGTGCCGGGCGCCGTGAACCGGGTCATCCGCTTCGCGAGCGGCCTGGTGCCCCGCTCGGTCGCGATGGCCGTGATCACGCGCCGGTGGAACGCGGAGTCGCTCCGCGCGGCGAACGGCCGGCGCCGCCCGAGCCTGAACCGCGGGGGCCGGCTCGCAGCCTGGCTGGCGGGCTGGTTACGGGGGCGGCGGGCGGACGCGCAGGTTTGACGGTCCGCAGCCGGGGTCCGTACCTTTGGGGTGCGGAGGCAGCCATGGGGGTGACGTTCTCAAGGACCAGCACGGGAAGACGGTCCGGCTGTCCGACTTCCGGGGTCGGCGGCTCCTCGTGTACTTCTACCCGAAGGCCGACACCCCGGGGTGCACGAAGCAGTCCTGCAGCGTTCGCGACGCGCGGCCCGACCTCGCTTCGCTCGGCGTCGACGTGGTCGGCATCAGCGCGGACACCGACCACGCGGTGTGCGAGGCCTGGGGCGTCTGGGGAGACAAGTCGATGTACGGGAAGGTGTACCAGGGCATCACCCGGTCGTCGTTCCTCGTCGGGGAAGACGGCCGCCTGCGCGCCGCGTGGTACAAGGTGAAGCCCGAGGAGACCGTGCCGAAGGCCCGGGAGGCGCTCGCCGGCCGCTAGTCCCCGGCCCGCCACGAGCCCGTGGCGAGGTCGATGACGAGGTTGTTGTCCGCCGGCTCGAGGTCGTCCCACAGCGGTTCGATCTTGTTCTTCTGGATGCCCACGACGATCCGGCCCATGAGGCTGAGCCCCTTCTTCGAGAGCCGCTCGGTGCCGGTGAACCGCTCGTCGCCCCAGTAGTTGGCGAGGAACGCGTCCGCGATCTGCGGGGCCAGTGCCGCCGTGTCCCGAACCGGCACGTGCATCTTCCGCATCTTGTTCACCGCGATGCCCGCGATGCGCTCGTGGACGTACGTCCGCGCGAACGAGGCGAAATCGACGCCGGTCGCCGCGAACGACGGCAGACTGGCGACGGGCTCCGACTGGATGGACATGCTGCCCGACGCGTCGACCGCGACGAGCCGGACGTTCGGCGCCGTGGCGAGAGATCCGGTCATGACGTCGAAGAGGAAGGAGCCGTCCGGGAACCGCGCGAGCGCCGCATCCTGCGCGTGGTAGTGCCCCGTGAAGGCCACGCGCACCCCGTACGCCGCAAGCATCCGGGCGATCTCGGGGTAATCCTCGACGAGGTAGTCGGGCCAGGATTTCTCCTGGTCCCGGAAGTGCTCGACCAGGCCGTGGTGCATGAACACGGTCACCGTCTTGCCGAGACGCAGCGCATCCGCCAGCACGGCCTCGACCCAGGCGATCCGGCCGGGATCGAGACGCCCGCCCGTCACCGGCCCGTCCTTCGGCGTGTTCTCCGCGTACCGGCATGAGTCGATGCCGAGCAGCCAGAGCCCCGGCACCGGCTCGGCCACGTACGACAGCGACGCCGGATCCCGGCGGAGCGCCTCCCCGTAGCCGAAATCCCGGTAGATCTCGGCGAACTCGCCGGGCGTCACGCCCGGCACGGCCTTCCGGCCTTCCGGCCCGAAGCCCGCGGCATGCGGGTTCAGGACGTCGTGGTTGCCCGGCACGAGGTAGACCTGCACGCCCGAGCGTTCGAGGTCCGCGAGCATCGCCGCGACGCCCTCGTGGTTGACCCGCTCGCCGTTCCACGTGAGGTCGCCCGGCACGATGAGAAACTTCGCGCCCGACGCCCGCACCATGCGCAGCGCCTCGCCGAGGATCTCCGCGCTCTCGATGACCAGCTTGCGATCGTTCTTGATCTCCTCCGCGAACGCCTCCCCCTCCGTGCCGAGGACCGCGGCGTCGTAGAAGTGCAGGTCACTGATCACCGCGAAACGCGCCACGGGGTGCGCGGGCCGGGGGCCGGCGAGCAGCGCCGTGGCCTCGGGTGACGGTGTCCACCGGAACGGGGCGCCGGCGCAGGAGGCGAGCAGGAGTGCGGCCGAGCCGAGGACGGCGACGGCACTGCGCATGTGGTTCATGGTCGACCTCCTAACTTTCGATAAAATGACAGCCGCGCGACTTCCCATTGGAATACGCGGCGGCCACGATGATGTGCGCGGCGAGCGTGGCGTTGCGCAGCTCTATGATAGCACGGCTGAGGCGCGCTTCGCGGTAGAACTGCTCCACCCGGTGGCGGAGGTAGTTCAAGTCCTCCAGGGCGCGCACGAGGCGCTTGCGTGTGCGGATGACCCCCGCGTAGTTCCACATGGTCGACTGGATCGTGAGCATGTCCTGCTGGATCAGCACCGGGTCGAACTCCTCGGTGGCCGCCGGTTCCACCCAGTCGGGGATGCTGCGCCGCAGGCGCTCGCCGATCGGCACCGCGCCCCGGGCCGCGTCCTTGCCGGCCTTCCACCCGAAGAACAGGCCTTCGAGCAGCGACACCGAGGCGAGGCGGTTGGCCCCGTGCACGCCGGTGCAGGCGGTCTCGCCCACGGCGTAGAGCCCGGGCACCGAGCTCCTGCCGGCCAGGTCCACCTTGATGCCGCCGCAGAAGTAGTGTGCCGCGGGGACGACGGGGATCGGCTCGGTGCGGATGTCCAGCCCGACCGCCATGCACCCCTCGAAGATCGAGGGGAACCGGGCGGCGAGGTCGATGCCCTCGATGGGCCGGGCATCCAGCAGCAGGTAGTCCGAGCCCTCGGCCTCCATCTCCCGGTACATCGCGCGGGCCACCTCATCGCGGGGCGCCAGGTCGGCGAGGCCGGGCGCGTAGCGCTCCATGAAGCGCTCGCACCGGTGGTTGACGAGGCGCGCGCCCTCGCCGCGCAGGGCTTCCGAGATGAGGAATCGCTTGACGTCGCGGTGGAAGAGCACCGTCGGGTGGAATTGCACGTACTCCGCGTTCAGCACGTCCACGCCGATGCGCCAGGCCATGCCGATGCCGTCGCCCGTGGCGCCCGGTGGGTTGGAGGTGTGCAGGAAGAGGTTGCCGACCCCGCCGGTGGCGAGCACTACCGCGGGGGCGAGGAACAGGCGCACCGTCGATGAGCCCGCGTCCAACGCGTACACGCCGGCCACGCGCGTGCGGTGATAGCGTTCCTGGGGTTCGTTTGAGTTGTGGGTGTTGGTGACGAGGTCGATGGCTGCGTGCGCGGGGAACACGCGGATGCGTGCGTCCGAACCGGCTTTCGCGAGCAGCGCCGTCTCGATGGCCCGGCCCGTGCGGTCCTGCGCGTAGAGGATGCGGCGCACCGAGTGGGCGGCTTCGCGCGTGAGTGCCGGCCGTCCGTCGGGGCCCCGGTCGAACGGTACGCCGAGCCGGGTCACGAGCAGCTCCTCGACGAGGGCCGGGCCCTCGTTGGCCAGCAGGTCCACCGCCTCACGGAATCCCACCTGGTCTCCGGCCGCCATGATGTCCGCGGCCAGGAGCTGCGGCGAATCGTCGGCGCCGCGCGCCACGATGCCGCCCTGGGCGTACCGGGTGTTGCACTCCTCGGGCGCCGCCTCCTTGGACAGCACCGCCACCGACCGGCCCTCCTCGGCCGCGGCGATGGCTGCCGTCAGGCCCGCGATGCCGGTGCCGATCACCACGAGGTCGAACTCCAGGCGTTCCATGATCAGCGCCCGATCTTCAGGGAGAAGTCGAAGGCCTTCACGGTGTGGGTGAGGCCGCCCACGGAGATGAAGTCGACGCCCGTCGCACTCACCCCGGGGATCCGGTCGCGGGTCATGTTGCCCGACGCTTCCACCTTGGCCCGTCCGGCGATCAGCGCGACGGCCTGCCGCATGGCCGGTTCGTCCATGTTGTCGAGCATGACCGTGTCCGCGCCCGCCTCCACGGCCTCCCTCACTTCGGTCAGCGTGCGAGCCTCGACCTCGACGGTGAAGCGCGTTCCCCAGCGGGCCCGGACCCGGGACACGGCTTCCGCCACCGACCCGGCAGCGTCCACGTGGTTGTTCTTCACGAGCACCATGTCGTACAACCCCAGGCGGTGATTGCGGGCGCCACCGACCCTCGCCGCGTACTTCGCCAGCGCTCGCCAGCCCGGCAGGGTCTTCCGGGTGTCGAGGATGACCGCCTTGCCGGTCGAGGCGGCGAGGTCGGAGAGGATGCGCGCCTCCGTAGCGATGCCCGAGAGATGCGACAGGAAGTTGAGTGCGATGCGCTCGCCGGACAGCAGCGACAGGGCGAGCCCCCGGATTTCCGCGACCCGGTTGCCCTTCGCGAGGCGCGCCCCGTCGTGCA
>JAPLSM010000167.1 GCA_026398635.1 Spirochaetota bacterium
CGGCGACCAGTAGAACGGCCGCTCGACGATCCGGGCCGCTTTCCGCGTGTCCCGGATGACGATGTGGACCGCGCCGCCGACCTCCGCCGACGCGGCCTCCACGTACCCCATGCCAACATACAGTCCCGTGCTCGGGCTGAAAAGGCCCGTCGAGACAGCTCCCACCGCCCGGTCCCCCGCTAGGATGGGGTAACCCTGCTGCGGCACCTCGGCTTCCGCCATCCGGAACGCGATCAGCCGCCGTGCGGGACCGGTCGCCGCAATGGAGGCGAGCGCGCTTTTGCCGATGAAGTCGTGACCCGGCATGCGCACCGCCGCCCCGTCGAGCCCGGCGCTCACGGGGTCCACGGTCTCGTCCAGCTCGTGGCCGTACCGGGGCAGGCAGGCCTCCGTGCGCAGCGAGTCGCGCGCGGCCAGGCCGCAGGCCGCGATGCCGTCGGGGGCGCCCGCGGCGAGCAGCGCCTCCCACAACCCCGCGCAGTCGACCACCGGCACGACCAGCTCGTACCCCGGTTCGCCCGTGTAGCCCGTGGCGCACACCGTCGCCTCGATGCCCGCAACCTTCAGCCGGACCACCCGGTGGTATGCGGGGAGGCCCGCATCGGACGCGAGGATCATGCCCGTGGCGTCCGACAGGTCCCTGATGCGCACGTCCAGACCGGCAGCGGCGGCGGTGAGATGGGCGAGGTCCTTGTCGCGGTTGGACGCGTTGACCACGAGGAGCCAGCCCGGGTCGAGCCGGTAGACGAAGATGTCGTCCAGCACGCCCGCGCCCTCACGCAGGAGCATCGCGTAGTGGGCCCGGCCGGCGCCGAGCCGCGAAACATCCCATGTCTGCATCCGCTGGAGGAACGCCGCAGCATCGTGCCCGTCGACGAGGAGCCGGCCCATGTGGCAGGTATCGAAGAGCCCCGCCGCGGTCCGCACGCGCTGGTGCTCCTCGCGTGGTCCCGCCGCGTATTGCACGGGCATCTGCCAGCCGCCGAAGGGGACCATCCGGCCCCCGTTGGCCGCATGCCAGCCGTGCAGGGAGGTACGTCGCAGTTCCGCGTCGTCCATGGCCGCCTCTTCGTCCGTAAAAAAACGGGGGGCGGAACGCGCAGGGCTTCCGTCCCCTTCTGTCTTCGGCCTGAAGCGTTTCCCCCGCGGCGCGCGGACGGTCCATCGTCGCGGAGTTTGCCCCGTCGGCGGCCCGCGGCGGGGCCCGGCCTTCGGGTCGCCCGCGCCCCGGACACTTTCCAGAGTGCTGTCCCAGCGCGATCCTTTTGCCTGAGAGATTGCGGAGGGCCCGCGTTCCGGGTCGTCCCTTGCACCTTCGGCGATTCGCGGACGTCCCCGGGGCCCGCGGCCCGGCCGTCCTCGAATTCTCTCTCGCGCTGTTCGTCCAGCGGGAACCGCGCCGAAGTTTATCCCCCGCCCGGCCGGACCGTCAAGGGCAGCCACGTCATCCGCAGGATGACGTGGCAAGAGACCATGTCTAGGCGATCCTCATGGTCAGGCCGCCGTCGACCACGATGTTCTCGCCCGTGATGTAGTCCGCCTCGACCAGGCCAGCGATGACCTGTGCCACCTCTTCGGGCCTGCCCTCACGGTGCAGGGGGATGCGCTTCTCCTCGTTCAGTTTCTTCTGCTCCGCCGACATGTTCCGGTGGAAGTCGGTCCGTATAATGCCGGGGCTCACGCACACGGCCCGCACGCCGGCGTCCGCGAGGTCGCGAGCCATGGCCCGGGTCATCTGGATCACGGCGCCCTTCACCGTGCAGTAGAGCGTGATGCCGGCCACACCGCGGAGACCCGCCACGGACCCGACGTTTACGATGACACCCCGGCTGCGCGCCTTCATACCCGGCGCGAAAGCTTTCGCGAACAGGGCCGGGGCGCGCACGTGCAGCGCGAACGCCTCGTCCCACTGCTCCGCGCTCGCCTCCTCGAAGCTGCCGCGTATGGGTGTGCCCGCGTTGTTCACCAGGACGTCGACCTCGATGCCCCGTGAGCGCACCTCGGCTGCCACGCGGTCGATGTCCTCGGGGCGCCGCACGTCGCAGGCGAGCGCCAGGGGCTCGGCACTCGCGGGGAGCGACCGGGCAAGCTCCGACGCCTCCCGCTCGCCCGTGCGCCACGTGAAGACCACCTTGGCACCGCGCCCGGCCAGCTCCCGCACGGTCGCTGCCCCGATGCCCCGGGACCCGCCCGTCACGAGCACCCACCTGCCCCGAACGTCCACGATCAGGCCCCCGTTTCCACGATCGTGATCTTCGACTCGATCGGTGCCGCCTTGCGCAACATGGCCTGCACCGAGCAGTAATTCGTTTCGCTCAGCTTGGCGGCCTGCTCCACGGCCTCGCGCTCCACGCCCTTGCCCGTGACCACGTACTCGATCAGCACCTTCGTGAACACATGGGGGTGCTCCTCCGCCAGGTCCGCGTGAACGCGCACCTCGAAGGCCATCACGGGCTGGCGCTTCTTCTCGAGGATCGAGATGACGTCCATGCCCGTGCACCCGGCCAGCCCCACGGCGAGGAGCTCCAGCGGACGGAAGCCGTCATTCAGGCCGCCGACCTTCGGGTCTGCCCCGAGCGGCAGCGTGAACCCGCTGCCCGCCACTGAGCCCGTGAAGCTCAGGCCCTTGTGCCAGGTCGCCTTTGCATCCATGTCACGCTCCTTCCGCGGGGGCCGGTGCCCCGTCGCCAGTCTCCCCGTCCTGGAGGAAATCCCCGACCGTGCCGCCCGTGATGGTGACGAGCTGCTCGAAGGTCATCAGGACTCCCGAGGAAGTGGTGCCGGCCGCGGGATAGATCGTGGTGTACCGGCCCAGGCCCGCGTCGATGAACATCCGGATGCGAACCGGGATGTCGAACGGACACACGCCGCCGGGCGGGTACCCCGTGGCCTCCAGGGTCTCCTCGGGCCGGGTCATGCGGAACTTCACGCCCACCACGGCCTTGAGCTTCGACTGCGCGATCTTCCGGTCGCCGGGGGCGACTACCATGAACAGGCTCCCGTCCTTGCCGACGAAGAGCAGCGACTTGGCGATCTGGCCTACCGTGCATCCGATCTTCGCGGCTGCGAGCGGCGAGGTGGGCGTGCTGTCGGGCTCGAACTCGAGCGCTTTCAAGCCATGGGCGTCGAGTACCGCTTTCACCCTGTCGGGGATCATGAGCTCGGAGTCTAGGAGAACGGGTCTGGTTGGTCAACCGTGGCAGGCTGCCGGAACCGGCGCCCGGCTGAACCGGTGTTTGCCCCGGGCCCCATCGATCGCTACCTTTTCACGAGGCCGAAGCGCGGGAAATTGCCGCTCGGCGCGCAAGGAGATGCCGATGACCGACCTGGTTCAGCTGAAGTGCAAGGACGGCGGTTGCCGGGAAGAGCTCGAGGCCAAGATGAAGGGAAAGCCCGACTTCGTGGCCGAGGACCGGTACTGCAAGGGCGTGGGCAAGTATTGTCTAGAGGAAGATTTCTGCGTCCAGGAGGTGGCGAAGGTAAACTTCCCCACCCGGTTCGGACTCTTCACCCTGTACGGGTTCTTCGACAGCCGGCAGGCCAGGGAGCACACCGCGATCGTGCGCGGCGACGTAACCGGGAAGGAACGCGTGCCCCTGCGCATGCACTCCGAGTGCCACACCGGCGACGTCTGGGGCTCGCTGCGCTGCGATTGCCGTGACCAGCTCGAGTTCGCGATCCGGCACATCGCCGCCGAGCCGTTCGGCGCGGTCATCTACCTCCGCCAGGAGGGCCGTGGAATCGGCCTGCTCAACAAGATCAAGGCTTACCAGCTGCAGGACCTCGGCCTCGACACTATCGAGGCCAACCAGTACCTCGGCCTGCCGGTCGACGCGCGGGACTACCGGGTGGCCGCGAAGATCATGCAGATGCTCGGCATCCGCTCGGTGTGCCTCATCACCAACAACCCCGACAAGATCGCGCAGCTCGAGGCGGCGGGCGTGCCCGTGGTCGACCGGATCCCCGTGGTGATTCCCGCCAACCCGCACGACAAGGGGTACATCGACGTGAAGCGGGAGAAGATGGGGCACCTCATCTGAGTCGGTGCGAAGCGCCGATTCAGGAAAGGCGGCAGCCCTAGCGCGCCTCGGGCGCGCGGAGGCGAGAGCCTGCTCTGAATCGGCGACGCGCCTTGCGCGCCCGGGCGGCAGCCCGACTCACCCGTCGGCCAGCGACTTCAGCTCCGCGTCGGCGGCTGCGAACCGGTCCATCGCATCTTCCACCTTCGCCCGGTCGTTGAACGCGCTGATGCGCACGTACCCCTCGCCGCAACGGCCGAAGCCGCTGCCCGGGGTGCAGACCACGTTCGCCCGGTCGAGCAGCGTGTCGAAGAATTTCCAGGAATCGGTGCCCGTGCGCACCCAGAGGTAGGGCGAGTTGTCTCCACCGGTCACCGACCACCCCAAGCCGGCGAGGCGCTCCCGGATCACATTCGCGTTTCCGAGGTAATAATCCGACAATCCGCGCGCCTCGTGCTGACCCTCGGGGGTGTAGACGGCGGCCGCTGCCCGTTGCACCGGGTACGAGACGCCGTTGAACCGGGTGGCCATACGGCGCGCCCACAGGCCGTGCAGCGCGTGAGCGCCCCCCTCGGCGTCCCACGCCACGCAGCCCTTCGGCACCACGGTGTACGCACACCGGGTTCCGGTGAAACCCGCCGTCTTCGAGAAGCTGCGGAACTCGATGGCCGCCTCGCGCGCGCCCGGCACCTCGTAGATCGAGTGCGGCAGCGACGGGTCGCGGATGTACGACTCGTAGGCCGCGTCGTACAGGATGAGCGCCCTGCTCTGCCGCGCGTACTCCACCCACGCTCCGAGCTGCGCGCGGGTGATGGCCGCGCCGGTGGGGTTGTTGGGGAAGCAGAGGTACACGAGGTCGACGCGCGTGCGCGGCGGGTCGGGCACGAAGCCGTTGTCCTCGGTGCAGTCGAGGTAGATCAGGCCGGCGTAGCGCCCCTCGCGGAAGGGACCCGTGCGTCCGGCCATCACATTGGTATCGACGTACACCGGGTACACCGGGTCGGGGATGGCGATGCGGAGGTCCTGCGCGAACAGCTCCTGGATGGCGCCGGTGTCGCACTTGGACCCGTCGGAGATGAAGATCTCGTCGGCCGCGACCTCGGCCCCGCGCGAGCGGAAGTCGACCTCCGCGATCGCCTGCCGCAGGAAGTCGTACCCGAGGTCCGGGCCGTATCCCTTGAAGGTTTCCGGTCGGCCCATCTCGTCCACGGCCTCGCGGAACGCCTTCACCACCGAGGGGGTTAGCGGACGGGTGACGTCGCCGATGCCGAGCCGGATGACGGACCGGTCGGGGTGCCCCGCCTGGAACGCGGCGACCCGCTTCGCGATCTCGCTGAACAGGTACGAGGAGGCGAGCTTCCGGTAGTTCTCGTTGATCCGGATCATGGCCCCTTATAGCCGGGCGCGGGGGGGGTGTCAACGCGAGACACGCGGTGCCCTTTCCTGCTACCGTGTCAGCTATGGATCAGATCAAATACCCCGTCGGAACGTTCTCCCCCGACAAGGACATCACCCCCGCGAAGCGTACCGCCTGGATCGCCGAGATCGCCGGCCTGCCCCAGTCGGTGCGCCGGGCCGTGCAGGGGCTCTCGAAGGAGCAGCTCGACACACCGTACCGGGAGGGCGGTTGGAACATCCGGCAGATCGTGCACCACCTCGCCGACAGCCACATGAACACCCTGATCCGGCTCAAGCTCTGCCTCACCGAGCGCGAGCCGACCATCACCGCGTACAACCAGGACGCGTGGGCGCTCACCGCGGACGTGCTGACCGTGGAGCCGCACGTGTCCGTTGGCATACTGGAAGGCGTGCACGCGCGTATGGCGGCCCTGCTCAGCTCGCTCGCGCCCGCGGATTTCGCGCGGACCTTCCGGCACCCCGAGCGCGGGCCGATGGACGTCGACCTCACGCTGCAGACCTACGCGTGGCACGGACGGCACCACCTCGCGCAGATCTCCGCGTTGCGCCAGCGTCAGGACTGGTGAGCGGCACCGGGCAACGGGAACTTTCATGGAGGACCGGCTCGAGCACATCCAGTGGCTCCTCGCGGAGGTGGAACGGCTCCGCGGGGAGGTGAAGCGCTCCGCGGGACCGCCGAAGCCGGGCTGGTAGCGGCGGCAGCCCCCTCACTTCACGAGCCGAAGAACTTCACGGAAGGCGTCGGTGCCCGCGCGCTCGGTGAGCTCGAAGAGCAGCGACTCCACGGTGGTGATCCGCGCACCCTCCTGCCGCATGCGCTCGAGGGCCACGCGCCGGTCGGTCGGCTTCCGGGAGCCGACCGCATCCTCCACCACCGCGACCGCGAAGCCGGCGGCCAGGAGGTCGAGCACCGTCTGGAGCACGCACACGTGCGACTCAGTGCCCGCCACGATCACCGCGGTCCTGCCCGAGCTTCGCAGGCTCTCGAGGAAGCCGGGCTCGCCGCAGCAGCTGAAGGTGACCTTCTCGAAACGGGGACGCCCCTCCATCAGGCCGCGTATCGGCGCGATCGTCTCGCCGAGCCCCTTCGTGTTGTGCTGCACGAGGAGCAGCGGCACCTCAAGCGCCTGCAGCCCCCGGACGAGCCTCGCCATGCTCGCGGCAAGATCCTCCGGGCCGTCGACCTGGGGCACCACCCGTTCCTGGAAGTCGACCACGATGCCGATACACTCCGCCAGCGAAAGCCGCATGCGATTCCTCCTGAAGCGCGGGCGAAGCCCGCGCGGAGGCGGGCCACTGCACCGCCCCTTGGGCGGGCCACTGCACCGCCCCGGTCCGCGAGTGTAGCACGGCCGGGTGTCTTGCCAAGGTCGCCTCGTCCGGGCATCCTTCGTTCCATCCATGCACCCCCGCCCCTTGCACGTCGCAGACTCGAAGCGCCCCCAGGGCATCGCCGCGGTCGTGCTCTGCTCCCTCCTGTGGAGCACGGGCGGCCTGTTCATCAAGCTCGTCCCCTGGAACCCGTTCGCCATTGCCGGCATCCGCAGCCTCTTCGCCGGCCTCGTGATGCTCGCCTGGCTTCGCCGCCCGCACCTGACCTGGTCACGCGCGCAGGTCGCGGCCGCGGTCTTCTACGCGGCCACCATGATCACGTTCGTCATCGCCAACAAGCTCACCACTTCGGCCAACGCGATCCTGCTGCAGTACGGGGCGCCGGTGTACGCGGCGCTGCTCGCCGCACCGCTGCTCGGCGAGCGCACGCATTGGTACGACTGGCTGACCATCGCGGCCACCCTCGGCGGCATGGTCCTGTTCTTCCTCGACAAGCTCTCCGCCGGCAGCCTCGCGGGCAACCTTATCGCCGTGGCGAACGGCCTGCTCTTCGCCTTCGCCATGGTGCTCCTGAGAAAGCAGAAGGACGGCTCGCCGTTCGAGAGCATCATGCTGAGCCAGTTCCTGACCTTCGCCGTGTCGATTCCGTTCCTGTTCTCCGGCATGCCGGGCACGGGGGGAACGGGTCCCGCCGCCTCGGGGAGGCCCGCCCTGATCGCGTGGCTCGCCCTCATCTGCCTTGGAGTGGTCCAGATGGGCCTGTCGTCGATCCTGCTCGCGTACGGGGTGCGCCACGTCACGACCGTGCAGTCGTTCCTCTTCTCGATGATCGAGCCGATCTTCAACCCCGTGTGGGTGTTCCTGCTGCTGGGGGAGAAGCCGGGCGTGGGCGCGCTCGCAGGCGGCGCCGTCATCCTGGTGGCGACGACCCTTCGGTTCCTTCTTCCGCTGCTTCGGCCGGCCCGCCCAGGCGCCACCTGACGAGCACCACGCCCGCCACGATCACCGCGCCGCCGGCGATCTGCCACGCATCGAGCTGCTCGCCGAGCAGCGTGACCCCCCCGATCGCGCTCACCACGGGGACGAGGTTGAGGAACGGGGTGACCACCGCCGGGCCGAGGCGGGAGAGGCTGTACACGTACAGGAAGTTGCCGACCGCGGAGCTGAACACGGCCAGGAACGCGAGGTTCAGGATCACCGGTACGGTGAGGGGCACCCAGAACCGGCGCTCCGTCAGAGCCAGCAGCACGAGAGCCGCGGTGCCGAAGATCGCCTGCCAGGCGGTGATGGCGAGGTCGGACAGCGAGCGGTGCAGGTCGCGGCTCAGCATGTTGTAGGCGACCCACGCGAGGCAGGCCCCGAACATGAAGAGGTCGCCGGCGAGTGACCCGGCCGCGATCGAGCCCCGGACCAGGAGGAACGTGCCGGCAACGGACAGGGCGATGCCGAGCGCGGCGAGCCAGCGGACGCGGGTGCCGTGGAGCAGGCTCTCCGCGGCCACCGTGAACACGGGTATCGTTGCGATGATGAGCGACGCGTGGGACGCTGAGGTCAGCCGGATGCCCCGGGACTCGAAGAAGAAGTAGAGCGTCACGCCGACCAGGCCGCTCGCGACGAGCGGCAGGGCGGCCTTCGCCGGGATCCGGCCGCGCGGCTCCCGCAGCCGCAGCACCGCGCCGAGGATCGCGCTGGTCAGCGTGAAGCGCAGCGCGACCATGGTGAGCGGCGGCACCCCGGCGTTGAGCACGGTTTTCGAGCTGACGAACGACAGTCCCCAGATGAGCGTGACCGCGAGGATCGCGAGCACAGGAAGCGCCCGGTGCGCCGGCTTCGGCTGCTGCATCGCACGCGACGGTAGCGACCGGGGACGGCAGCGTCAAGCCAGCCACGTTCCGCGCAGTGGAACGTGGCGACCCCGACAGCCTCCGCACGGAGTACCGTGCTAGGGCGAGAGGGGAGCGAGAGCCGCGTCGTCCCGGGCCGGGGCCGCGGGGCGGTCTAGAAAGCCAGATCCAGCTTCTTGAGCTTCGGCGCGATGATCACTCGGCAGTAGCCGGCGCTGCGGTTGTTCGCGAAGTAGTCCTGGTGGTAGTCCTCGGCCCGGTAGAATGCCGTGAGCGGCACGATCTCCGTGACCACGGGGTCTTTCCAGTTCTTCTGCGCCTTCTTCCGCGCGGCTTCGGCAGCTTTCCGCTGCTCGTCGCCGTCGTACAGGATGATCGACCGGTACTGGCTGCCCACGTCCGCGCCCTGCCGGTTGAGCGTCGTCGGGTCGTGCGCTTTGAAGAGCACCTCCAGCAGCCCGGCGTAGCTGATGCGCTTCGGGTCGAAGGTCACCTGCACCACCTCTGCATGACCCGTGGTGCCCGTACAGACTTCCTCGTAGGTCGGATCCGCCTTCGTGCCGCCCGCGTAGCCGGATACCACGTCGACTACGCCCTCGATGCGCTCGAAGACCGCCTCCAGGCACCAGAAGCAACCGCCGCCGAGGGTGGCGACAGCCGTAATTCCCGCGATGATTGGTCCTTGCATGCGGGGAAGATACCGCTGCGGAGCGGGCGGAGGGAAACCGGCGAAGCACGCGCACGATGAGGCCAGATTCCCCGCTCAATACCCCATCGCGCAGCCGTCCGCGCGCGGGTCGCTGCCCGCGATCAGCACGCCGTCGGGCCGGCGCTCGATCACCTGACCCCTGCCGAACATGGCACGGGCATGGCCCGACACGCCCGCGTCCACCTGGTGGCCGCGTTCCGCCAGGCCTTCTGCAAGGGCCTGCGGCAGGCCGTCCTCGAGGTGCAGGGTCCCCGCCATGCCCGGGCGCACGTCGGCGTAGAAGCGCGGCCGGTCGAGCGCCGCCTGCGGGTCGAGCGCGTCGTCGAGGAGACCGACCGCGACCTGCACGTGGCCCTGCGGCTGCATGAACCCGCCCATCACACCGAACGGGCCGAACAGCGAGCCGTCTGCCCGGGTGATCATACCGGGGATGATGGTGTGGTAAGGGCGCTTACCGGGCGCGAGCGCATTCGGATGCGAGGCGTCGAGGGAGAAGTTCGCGCCCCGGTTCTGCAGCGTGAACCCCCAAGGTCCGTGCCGGCCCGCGGGCACGATGCCCGTACCGAATCCCATGTAGTTGCTGTTGATGAACGAGCAGGCATTGCCCTTCCCGTCCACCGCGCAGAAGTACACGGTGTCCGTCCCGCCGGCCAGCGGGGCCGGGCGTGCGGCGGGAGGCATGCCGGGGTCGACCCGCGTCATCGCCCGGGCACGGTCGATCAACGCGCGTCGGGAGGTGAGATACCCGGCGGAGAGGAGCCCCGCCACGGGCACTGCTGCGGCGGACGGGTCCGCCACAAATGCGAGCGCGTCGGCAAAGGCGAGGCGTACCGCCTCGACCACGAGATGCCACCGCTCGGCCGAAAGACCGGGCAGCGCCGCGAAGTCCATGCCTTCGAGGATGCCGAGGGCGATCAGGGCGGCGAGGCCCTGGCCGTTCGGCGGGCACTCCCAGACGCGCACCCCCCGGTAGCCCACGCAGAGGGGTTCGTCCCAGGTGGACCGGTGCGCTGCCAGGTCTTCGGCGATGTCGTGCGCAATGACTCCCCGGTAGAAGGCGCCGGCCCCTCCCGCCGCCACCTCGCGGAATGTCCGGGCCAGGCCCGGGTTGCGGAACACCGCGCCCGGCCGGGGACCCCGGCCCTCGATCGTCAGCGCCCTGCCGCCGCACGCCCGGACGAGAATCCCCTCGGCACCGCGGCTCCAGTCGAAGGAGGTGAGCGGGGCTACGGGGAAACCTTCCTCGGCGAGGCGGATGGCGGGCGCGAGCGCTTCGGCGATGCCGAGGGTTCCGTGCCGCGCCAGAAGGTCGCACCACCCCGCGCAGGCGCCAGGAACGGTGACCGCGTGCGCGTGGCACGCGTCGGCGAGCCGGGCTCCGTCGGCGTCCTCGCGCACGAGGCCCTGCCGGCGCACGAGGCTGATGGTGAGCGCCGACGGGGCCCGTCCTGATCCGTTGAGCGCCGTGACCCGGCCGGTCGCCGCCTCGAAGTGGAGGGCGAAGCAGTCGCCCCCGATACCGGTGGAGCAGGGTTCGGTGACGTTGAGCACCGCGGCCATGGCGACTGCCGCGTCCGCCGCGGTTCCCCCGTCCTCGAGCACGCGCAGTCCCGCCCGGCTCGCAAGGGGCTGGCTCGACGCGGTCATGCCCCCGCGCGCGGCGACGAACGACCGGCGCGAGGCGAAGACGGGCTCTGCGCCGCTTGCGACCTCGCCGCTCCCGGACCCGCCGCGCACGGCGAGCCTACTTCCGGTCGGCGAAGAGGAAGCGCTTGACCTTGCTGCTCGAGGTCTTGGG
>JAPLSM010000093.1 GCA_026398635.1 Spirochaetota bacterium
CCAGCCGGAAGGGCGATCCCCGCACGAGCGGGACCATGCCTCGCGGCTCGGGCGGGCTTCCCGCGGTCCGTGCCCGTGAGGCGAGACCTTCCAGCAGGATGGGGCCTTCGCCCTCGTAGTCCGTCTCGCGTACCAGGTCGAGCAGGGCCGCGGCCGCGTCGAACAGCCTGCCGAGCGACGAGCACACCGGCGCGTTCAGGTTTCGGGCCAGCATCTCCGCGATCGCGCCGGCCTCCCGGGCCGGAAGGTCCGGCAGCAGCAGGTCGACCGGAAGCCCCGTGCCGCCGAGCACGGCGGCTGCGATGCGCAGCGGGTGCTTCACCGCGGCCTCTCCTCCGGGAAGGCGGAACGGGCCGAAGCAGCCGCGGCGCTCGAACCCGTCACGCGTGACGTTCAGGAACTCCCCGCCCCACGCCGTGCCGTCCGTGCCGTACCCGGTCCCGTCGAAAGAGAGGCCGATGGCCCGCTCGAGGCCGTGTTCCGCCATGACGGAAAGGATGTGCGCGTGGTGGTGCTGCACCGCGACCTTCGGCTCCCACGGCGAGGCGAGGGCCCATCGGCTGGAGCGGTAGAGGGGATGCGGGTCGTAGAGCACGGCGTCCGGCTCCCCGCCGTACAGGGACAGCAGGTCCTCCACGTGCCGTTCGAAGGAGGCCAGCGCCAGAGGATCGTCGAGGTCTCCCACGAAAGGCGAGAGGCTGATCGCGGCGCCCCGGCCCATGGCGGGTGCGCTCTTCAGGTCTCCCCCGACCGCGAGCACCGTGCGGCCGAGGGGCCGGCCGAGGGTCACGAACCCGGGCACGAACCCCCGCGAGCGCCGGAGGGGCACGGCCGAGGGGGCTGCGGGCCGCAGCACCGAATCGTCCGTGCGCCGCACGATCCTGCGGTCGTGGCAGAGGAACAGGTCCGCGGTCCCCCCGAGCTGCTCGAGCGCTTCCCGGGGGTCCGTGACGATCGGCTCGTCCCGGCGGTTGCCCGAGGTCATCACGAGCCAGGAGAAGGCGGACGGCGCGCGCGGGTGCGCGAAGAGCAGGAGGTGCAGCGGCGTGTAGGGCAGCATCACGCCGAGGGTCCCGGTGGGCGAGACCAGCGGCATCCGGTCGGGATCCCTCGCCGGCAGGATCAGGATGGGCGCACGCGGAGAGGCGAGCTCCGCGGCCGCCGCCGCGTCGATCACGCACAGCTCGGAGGCCGCCTCGAGGTCGCGTACCATCAGCGCGAAGGGCTTGCGGCCGCGCTCCTTGTCCCGGCGCAGCTTCCGCAGCGCCTCCTCGTCGAGCGGGTCGGCCGCGAGATGGAAACCGCCGAGGCCCTGCACGGCGACGACGGCGCCCCGGGCGAGGGCGGCGATGGACTCGAGGATCGGGTCCCCCTCCCGAGCCCTGCCGCTCGGGTCGAGCAGCGAGAGCCGTGGGCCGCACTCGGGGCAGCAGAGTGCCTGCGCGTGGAAGCGCCGGTTCGCGGGATCGCGATACTCGGCCAAGCACCGGTCGCACAGGGGGAAGTCGGCCATCGCCGTGTTGTCACGGTCGAATGGCGTGCGCTCGACGATAGAATATCGGGGTCCGCACTGGGTGCAGCTGATGAAGGGGTGGAGGTGCCGCCGGTCCGAGGGGTCGAGCAGCTCCCTTCGGCAGTCCGGGCATAGGGCGAGATCCGGGGGGATCGGGGGGAACTCCCAGCCGGAGGCTTCGCTGCCGCGGATGGCGAACGCGCGCTCCATGGTCGGGGCGAGCAGCTCCTCGGTCACCGCGTCGAGCCGGGCGGCGGGCGGGAGCATGGCCGTGAGCGCGTCGCGGAAGGCGGCGACCCGATCCATTGGTCCCTCGATCTCGGCCACAACCTCCGACGTCCGGTTCTGGACGAAGCCCGAGAGCCCGAGCCCCGTCGCGCAACGGAACACCGTCGGCCGGAAGCCGACGCCCTGGACCACGCCGCGGAAGCGCAGGCGCACCCTGGCGGGACCGATGCCGGAATCCATGGCGCGGAGTGTAGCGCCGCCTGCCCGGGCGCGCAACGCGTGACGGCGCTATCCGGTCGGACAGCCGGATCCGATCACCGGGCCGGGCGGGGTTCCCATGTGTGTCATGTCGTCGCCCGTGAGCTGGTTGTTGTACAGCTCAACGTGGAACCCGCCTTTCGCGGGCAGATCCCTGTTGATGCCGCGCTCGACGATGCCCTCCAATTGCTGCGAGCGTCGGGAGCGCGAAATGCCTTGTACGACTGAAGGGACTCATTCGTGCGGCACCCCTCGTGATGCGGATGGTCGTTGCTCCCCGTGATCGTGTCTCTATGAGGGTCCTTCGTGATTGAAGGTGCGCAGGCGGGCAGTTTGCAGGTTCGCCCTCGCCCCCAACCACTCGTCCATGCAGGTTCACTGGACCGACGGGCGGCCTTTTTTATCGCGTGCGAAAAGGCTGCCGGCAAAGAGGAGGACACTGTTGGAACGAAGGACGGTTGGGCAGGCCGCGTGGGGCGACTCATCTTCGACAGGGATAAAAAGGGGGCCCGCCGTTTTGGCGGGCCCCTACCTCGATGTATCGAGGCGTGGTGGTCAGCAGACCACCGGACGCGCTCTCAGTCTCAGTCGTAGAGCAGTCGCGCGATGTCGGTCTGGTCCATGTTAGTGACGTCGTAGAACTTGGCGCCCGTGTCCACGTCCGCGACCTTCTCGCCCTTCACCGCCTTGTAGGCCAGCTCGACCGCCTGGTACCCGATGTTGTAGGGGTCCTGCGTGATCGCGCCGAAGAAGTACTTGTTCCGCACGGCGGCCTTCTGCGCCTTGCCGGCGTCGAACCCGATTACCACAAGGCCCGGATACTGGGTTGGTAATGCGCTGCCGTCAGTGGTGGCGGTGAGCACCGCCCGCGCGGACCCCTCGTTCGAGCAGAACATGCCCACAATGTTGTCCGACTTGACCCGGTTCAGGATGGCCGCCGCCGTGTTGGTGACATCAATTTCCTTCGGCGTGGCGGGGACCATCACGTTGATGATGATCGCCTTGCCGCTGGTCGGGAGGTCGGCGGTGATGTACGCCGGGTTCCCCGTCACCTTGATGTCGGTCTTGGGGCGACCGGACTGGGTGATGAGCTGGATCATCTTGTCGCGGAACCCCTTGCCGCGGGACGTCACCGACATGCTGGTCGCGTCCTGGTTGAAGTCGATGATCGTAACCGGGTTCGCGTCGGTCGCCGCGGCGATCTTGGCCTTGATCGCGGGGAACATCTTCTCGGCCGCCAGTCCCGCCGCCGCATAGCTGTCGGTGGCCGCGGTCGCGTAGATCGAGCCCTTCGGCGCGTTGGGAACGCCCGAGTCGAACCCGATGATGGGGATCTTCCGCCGGATCGCCTCGTTCAGCTGGTCCATGACGGAGTTGGTGTCCAGGGCGGCGAGCGCAATCGCCGCGGGCTTCTTCGCCAGTGCGTTCACCAGCATCTGCACCTGGGGCTGGATGTCGGCTTCGCTGGGCGGCCCCTCGAAGGTGATGTCGACGCCGTACTTCTTCGCAGCGTCCTCCGACCCCAGCTTGACCGTCTGCCAGAACTGGTGCTGGAACCCCTTGGAGATGACGGGGATGTAGAGCCGTTCGCTCTTCCCCGTGGCGAAGGCCGGCAGCGCCAGGGTGATGAGAAGCGCCGCCGCCACGAAGAGCACGACGTTTCGTCCGAGCCTGTTCATAAGCACCTCCTCTGTGTTCCCCCGGACATACGTCCAGGGTATTTTCGGGAGTCCTGCAGTCCATTGGGCCTCTCGCCACGTGATGCGCACGTGGCTGCTGGCCTAGGGCTGCCGCTCCGTTTTCTCCTCCTGCAAAAGCTCCCGGCGCCTCAGCATCTCCGCGAACTCGCGATCGGCGGTCCGCTCCTCCGCCCGGATGCGCGCCTGCTCCGCCTTCTCCTTCGCTTTCATGCTCGCGAAGGTGGTGTTGAGTTCGGTTCGGGCGGCCCTCATCCGCTCCCTGACCGCGGCGGCCTGTTTCGCGTCGCCGGCCTTCGCGCGCGCGGCCGCTTCCTGCCTCATGGCACCGATCTTTTCCATCATCGACGCCCGGTAGAGGTCCGCGGGCGTTTCGATCCGCACCTCCGATGCCTTCCGGTTGCGGTACATATCCAGGAGCACTGCACCGATGACGATAATACCCGTGAAGAACGTCTGGTAGTGAGCCTCGAGGTTCAGGGACGGCAGGCCGGTGCTCAGCACCGACATGATGAAGACGCCGATGATGGTTCCCCAGATGGTCCCGATGCCGCCCGACAGCGACGTACCGCCGATGACTGCGGCCGCGATCGCATAGAGCTCGAACCCCTGCCCCTGGGCGGGAAGCACCGTCGTGTAGATCGCGGCGTAGGAGATTCCCCCGATGCCCGCGGTGACGCCGGCGATCACGTAGACCAGCAGCTGCCACTTCTTCACGTCAACGCCCGAAAGGCGCGCGGCCTCCTGGTTGCTGCCGATGGCATAGGTGTAGCGGCCGAGCTTCGTGTTGTTGAGCAGGAGGTGGCAGATCACGGTGACCGCGACGAGCAGGATCGCACCGGTGGGGTACGCCGCCCCTTTGGCATCGAGGTGGAGGAAAATGTCCTTGAACCACCCGCCCGGCATGCCGCGGATGGGGAAGGTAGCGCTCTGCACGTTGGCGAAAATCGACCCGACGCCCATCGAGATCATCATCGTGCCGAGCGTGACGATGAACGGCGGCATCTTGAGGCGTGAGACCATGATGCCGTTGAAGAAGCCGAACGCGCCGCCCACGACGATGATCAGGAGCAGGGAGGGGACCATCGGCCATCCCCTCTTGAGCACCGTGCCGCCGATGATGGCGGCGCACATCATGACCGTCCCGATGGAAAGGTCGATCCCGCCGCTGATGATGACGAAGGTGACGCCCATCGAGATGAACCCGATGTAGTAGGCGGCATTGATGATGTTCACCAGGGTGGGGTAGGAGAAGTAGTTGCGCCCGAAGAAGCCGAAGAAAACGTAGAGGATGACGAGCGCCCCCGGGGCGAGCGCCCACTTCAGCCCCCGCTCCCGGAAGCGCTGCATCAGACTGATTTCAGAGGTCGTGTTCGCCATGCGTGTCAGCTCCTGCTGAGGACTTCCTGGCGCCCCAAGGTCGCATAATGCATGATGGCTTCCTGGTTCGCCTTCTCGATGGGAAGCTCACCGGTGAGCCTTCCCTCGGACATCACGACGATGCGATCACTCATGCGGAGGATCTCGGGAAGCTCCGACGAGATCATGATGATCGACTTCCCCTCCCGGATCAGCTCGTTCATCAGCGTGTAGATCTCGCTCTTCGCCCCCACGTCGATGCCGCGGGTCGGCTCGTCGAAAATGAGGATCTCGCACCTGCGGATCAGCCACTTCGCGATGACGACCTTCTGCTGGTTGCCCCCGGAGAGGTTGAGCAGCAGCTGGTCCAGGGAAGGCGTCCGGATGTTCAGCTTCCGCACGTAGTCTTCCGCTACCTGCCGGACTTTTTTTGCCTGGATGAACAGGCTGCGCTGGAAGCGGTCGTAGGTGGCCATCGCCAGGTTGTCCCTCACGCTCAGGTTGACCGCGAGGCCGTATCTCTTGCGGTCCTCTGACAGGTACCCGATCCCGTTCGCCACGGCGTCCTGCGGCGAACGAATGGAAACGCGGCGTCCGCGGATCTCGATCGTGCCGCTCTGGACCTCGTCCGCGCCGAAGATCGCCCGGGCCGTCTCGGTCCGGCCGGATCCCATCAGCCCGGCCATGCCGAGGATCTCCCCCTTCCGCAGCTCGAAGCTGACGTCCCGCACCAGCCTCCCGGCGTTCAGCCGGTTGACCCGCAGGACGACCGGCGCGTCGGAGGCGACGCTGGCGTGCGTTTTCGGCTGCTCGTAAATGACGCGGCCGACCATCATGTTGATGATCTGCTGCCTGGTCACCTCCGAGGTGGGTTTCGTGCCGACGCGCTCCCCGTCGCGCAGGACCGTCACCCGGTGCGCGATGCGGTGGACCTCGTCCAGGCGGTGGGAGATGTGGACCATTCCCACGCCCTTCGCCGCAAGGTCGCGCATGATCGTGAACAGCTCGTCGATCTCGGCGTCCGTCAGGGCGGCCGTTGGCTCGTCCAGGATCAGGATTCGAAGGCTGTGCGACACCGCCTTCGCGATCTCCACCATCTGCTGCTTGCCCACGGTGAGCCGGCCGAGGGGCTCATCGGGGTCGATCGCCATCTTCAGACGCTTCAGCAGTTCTTTTGCCCGACGGTTCTGCTCGCGCTTGTCCAGGAGGATGCCATGCAGCCGGGTGGATTCACGTCCGATGAAGATGTTCTGGGCTACCGTGAGGTGGTCCATCATGTTCAGTTCCTGGTAGATGATGCCGATCCCCATCTCCAGGGCGTGTTTCGGGTCCCGCGGGTTGAACTGACGGCCGAGATAATGGATTTCGCCGGAGTCCTTCGGGTTGATGCCGATGAGGACTTTCATGAGTGTCGACTTGCCGGCGCCGTTCTCACCGACCAGGGCGTGAATCTCGCCTTCCTCGAGGTCGAAATCCACCTGCCGCAGGGCATGCACGCCGGTGAAGCGTTTATCGATTTTCTGCATTGAGAGAACTGGGCGGCCCACTAAGGAAAACCTTGAGAAAAGGCTACCGCAAAGCGGGTATTGCGTCAAGCGAATGCATCGGTTCAAGGCAGGTGAGAGAGATCCTCCGGAGGGGAGGCGACCTTCGGAAGAGCACCGACGTCCCTGCTGAACTGCAAAGGGGTCTTGCCCCCGATTGAAAGGTGGGTGCAGTTGATCCCTTTGACGTGGGCAATGAACTTCGGGCTTTTGGGGGGAAGCACAAGCGGCTTGATGTTCCTCTCGGTGATAGACTCCATCACGGGCGGTGAACTGCTCGAGCGTCCCCCGCAGGGGGCGAACCTCCAAGGTATCGATCTGGACCAGCTCCCCAGGCCTGGTGCAGCTGATCTTCATGCGGCTCTGAGGGTGGTATAGGGGAGTGGAAGTCGAAGCTCTTTGGCCGAAATGGCCTTTCCTGAGAGTTCTACCATGCGACGCTCTTGCTTCAGTGCGAAAAAATCAGCTGCAGCTCCAGCGCCGCCCGCCCGGGCGCGCAACGTCGAGGCGGCGCTGCCCGTTCAATCGGGCCGCGGCGTTTCTTGACCGCCGGCTGCCCGGAACCTATCATACTCCCGCCATGCTAAAAAAAATCCTGGTCATCGACGACGAGATCCGATTCTGCAAGTCGCTGTGCGAGATCCTCGAAGCCGAGAACCTGCCCGCAGTCTACTCGACCAGCTCGTCCCGAGCCCTGCAGATCATCGCCGAACAGGACATCGACCTCGTCTTCCTCGACATCAAGATGCCGGAGTCGAGCGGCATCGACCTCCTCCGCGGCATCCGGGCCCGCGACCCCACCATCCCGGTCATCATGATCACGGGCTATCCGTCCGTGGACAACATCGTGCAGTCCATGAAGCTGGGCGCGAGCAACGTGTTCGCCAAGCCGCCGAACATCGACGAGCTGATCCGGGTAACACGGATCCTCCTCGCGAGCCGCAGCCGGCGCACCCGCGACGCTCCGGACACCGCCATCGTCACCAAGAGTCTGGCGATGCGGAAGGTGCTGGACGCCATCGAGCGGATCGCGCCGATCGAGGCCCCGATCCTCATCACCGGCGAGAGCGGAACGGGCAAGGAGTTGTGCGCGAACGCCATCTTCGGGCTCAGCCGGCGGAAGGACCGGCCGTTCATCAAGGTCAACTCCGCGGCCATTCCCGAAAACCTCATGGAGAGCGAGCTGTTCGGCCACGAGCGCGGGGCCTTCACGGACGCCGTCGCGACGCGGAAGGGGAGGTTCGAGCTGGCCAGCGGCGGCACCATCTTTCTCGACGAGATCGCGGACATGACCCTCACCAACCAGGCGAAGATCCTGCGCGTGCTCCAGGAGAAGGAGTTCGAGCGGGTCGGCAGCAGCGAGGTGATCCGCACGGACATCCGCGTGCTCGCGGCGACCAGCAAGAACCTGCCTGAGCTCATGCAGCAGGGCAGGTTCCGCGAGGACCTCTACTACCGCCTGTCGGTCATCACCATCGAGCTGCCGCCCCTGCGGGAGCGCCGGGACGACGTGCTGCTGCTGGCGGCGCACTTCGTCGATCGCTTCAACGAGGTCTACTCCCGGCGGATCCGGGGCCTCGACGACGAGGTGAAGGAGCTCTTCCTCCGCCACGACTGGCCGGGGAACGTCCGCGAGCTGAGGAACTGCGTGGAGCGGGCGGTCATCTTCTGCGAGGGGGACCGCATCACGAGCGCCGACCTGCCGGCCCAGTACCGCGCCGCGGTCGACGCCCGGCGCGGCGGCACCTACGAGCAGGCGTACGCCAGCTTCAGCCGCGACGTCATCCTCGACGCGCTGGCCCGCAGCGAGGGGCGGAAGGCGAAGGCCGCCGAGCTGCTGCACATCGACCGGCGCACGCTCTACAACCGGATGAAGCGGCTGGGCTTATGACGAAGCGTGCGGCGCCGGCGCCCATCCTCGAAATGAGGGGCATCTCGGTCCGCTACGGCGACGTGGTGGCGCTGCGCGGCGTGGACTTCGACCTCCGGCCGGGCGAGATTCACGCCCTGGTGGGCGAGCACCGGGCGGGCAAGTCCACGCTGGTGAAGCTGCTGAGCGGGGCCGTCCGCAAGGAACGCGGCGAGATCACCCTCGCGGGCGAGGCGGTGGAGGCCTTCACCCCGGCGAGCTCGATGCGCCGCAAGATCGGGATGCTCTACCAGGAGATCAATGTCGTCCCGTCGCTGAACGCCGTGGAGAACATCTTCGCCGGCCAGACGCCGGTGCGGTGGCTGGGCCGGCCGGACCACCGGCTGATGATCAGCCGGGCGAGGGACCTGTTCCAGCGGCTGAACGTCGACATCAACCTCGAAGTACCCCTGTTCAAGCTGTCCATGGCGGAGCAGCTGATGGTGGAGCTCGCGCGGGTGCTGTCGATCGACCCCCGGATCATCATCTTCGACGAGATCTCCAGCAAGCTGACCCCCGTCGAGATGGAGGTGGTCTACCCCATCCTCTTCCAGGCCCGGCGCGAGGAGCGGAGCATCATCTACATCTCCCATAACATGGACGAGATCTTCCACCTCGCCGACCGGGTCACCGTGCTGAAGGACGGCGTCGGCGTGGGTACCGAGGAGATCAAGGGTCTGGACCGCATGAAGCTGCTGCGGATGACGTACTCCTTCGTCCTCTCCCGAGACGAGCTGGAACAGGACAATAAGGAGCTGTTCTCCCTGAAGAAGTACAACGAGAGCATCGTGCGGAACCTCCCGGTGGGGGTGCTCATCCTCGACGACCGCAACAAGCTCTACATGCTGAACGCGCCGGCCGCAAAGCTCCTCGGCATCGCCCGCGAGGGGGGCGTGAGCCGCTCCATCGAGTCGCTTTCGCTGCGGCGGAAGATCCGGGAGTACGGCGAGATCATCCGGTGCATCAAGGAGCAGAAGGAGGGGCGCTGGGAGGAGGCGCGGCTCTCCGACGGAAGGGTGCTGAAGGTCAGCACGTTCCCGTTCAAGGACGAGGACTACAAGTTCCTCGGGACGATCATCCTGTTGGAGGACATCACGAAGGAACTGCTGTTCAAGGACTACCTCCTGCGGGCCGGGCGCGTGGCTTCCGTCGCCGAGCTCGCCGCCGGCATTGCCCACGAGATCAACAACCCCCTGGGAATCATCCTGAACTACACGGACCTCCTCAAGCGCAAGTCCATGGTCGCCGCGGACGGCCGGGAGAACGTGCTCATCATCGAGAGCGAGCTGCAGCGCATCAAGGAGATCATCGCGAGCCTCCTGTCGTTCTCGCGGATCGAGGACACCCACATGATTCCCGTGGACCTCGAGGGGACGCTCGACGACGTGGAGCGCCTGGTCCGGCACAAGATGCTGGAGAAGGAGGTCCGCTTCGTGCGGCGCCGGGCGGACGGTCGGGCCGTGGTCCGGGGCAATGGCAACAAGCTGAAGCAGGTGTTCATCAACCTCCTGCTGAACAGCGTCGAGGCCGTGCGTCCGGGGGGGACGATCGAGGTCGAATCTCGTGTGAGGGCGGAACCCCCGACGGTGGAGGTGCGGGTCATCGACGACGGCTGCGGCATTCCGGACGGGATCCGCGACCGGATCTTCGACCCCTTCTTCAGCACCAAGTCGGCAGAGAAGAACACCGGACTCGGCCTGTCCATCTCGCAGCACATCATCGAGACGCACGAGGGCTTCCTCGATTTCCGCTCGGGCGATCGGACCGTCTTCACGGTCCACCTCCCCCTGCTGAAGCAATGAGGTGAACAATGCTTCCCGAACGAGGGGAAAGGACGGGAACGGAATTTCCCAGTTTCCGGCGCTCCGCGCCCGTCAACCTGCCGCCGATGCGGGCAGCCGGCGCCGGGGAGGAAGCCAGGTCGTTGCAGGATCAGGAGTTGTATCACGGGCCACCCGCGTATTCCCCGACGCCGAGGCGCGCCGGGTGCCCTGGCATGGACCTTGCAAGCATTGGGCATCCACATCTTCAAGGAGGAGTCGGTATGAAGAAAATCCCTGTCCTGATCCTGGTTGCCGTGATGCTGGTCTCGGTTCTCCCGGCGGCCTTCGCCACAGGAAAGGCGGAGGGGGTCAAGGTCGGCCTGTCCTTCGCGGAGTTCGAGGTGGAGCGGTGGTCGCGCGAGAAGGACCGCATGACCGAGCTCGCGAAGAAGGCGGGGGCGACCCAGGTCGTCTACCAGGTCGCCAACAACGACGCGAACCTGCAGAACTCGCAGATCGAGAACATGGTCTCGCAGGGCGTCAAGGTGATCATCATCGTGGCGGTGGACGGAGCCGCCTGCGCGACCGCGGTCGACCAGGCCGCGAAGGCCGGCGTCGCCTGCATCGCCTACGACCGGCTCATCAAGACGAACAAGCTGGCCGCGTACATCACCTTCGACAACGTGGAGGTGGGCCGGCAAGAGGCGCTGGGCGTGCTGGACGTGGTGAAGAAGGGCAACTTCGCCCTTCTCGGCGGCAGCCCCACCGACAACAACGCGCACCTCGTGCGCCAGGGCCAGATGCTGGTCCTCCAGCCACTCATCGACAAGGGCGACATCAAAATCGTGGGCGACCAGTTCGTCGACGGGTGGAGCCAGGAGAAGGCCCTCAGCATTATGGAGAACATGCTGACGGCGAACCAGAATAAGATCGATGCCGTCGTTGCCTCGAACGACTCCACGGGGCTGGGCGCCGTCGAGGCGCTGGCAGCCCAGAAGCTGGCGGGCAAGGTGCCGGTGTCGGGCCAGGACGCCACCGCCGCGGCCTGCAAGGCGATCGCGGAGGGCAAGTTCACGGTCACGGTGTTCAAGGACATCAACTTACTTTCGCCCATGGCGGTCGACATCGCCATGAAGCTGGCCAGGAAGCAGGCGCTCGGCCTCGCGTCGCGGAACCTCGCCGAGCTTACCGGCGACAAGGCGGCCACCGGCAGCATCCCGTGCGCCTTCCTGCCCGTTACCCGTGTGACCAAGGACAACCTGTACGACGTCGTGATCAAGAGCAAGTTCCAGCCCTACGACGAGGTCTACAAGGACATCCCCGAGGCCCAGCGGCCTAAGCGCCCGTAGCCATTCGGGCATGATCAGCAGCGCCCGTCCCCGCGTCGCGGGATCTCGGGCGCTGCCTTTGTCTCCGATGCGCGCCCGTGGGAAGCATGAGCGACTACATCCTCGAGTTCGACAACGTCACGAAGAGCTTCCCCGGGGTGAGGGCGCTGTCCCAGGTCTCCTTCGGCGTGCGCCGGGGGTCGATCCACGGCATCTGCGGCGAGAACGGCGCCGGCAAGTCGACGCTGATGAAGATCCTCTCCGGGGTGTATCCCCTGGGAACGTACGAGGGCCGGGTCGTCTTCGATGGCGAGGAGCTGCGGTTCACCGGATCGTCGATCCGCCAGGCCATCGAGAAGGGGATCGCGATCGTCTACCAGGAGTTCACGTTGGTGCAACAGCTCGGCGTCGGGGAGAACATCTTCTTGGGCCGGGAGCCCGTGCGGGCGGGGGTCATCAACTGGCACCAGCTCAACTCCCGCACGCAGGAGATCCTGGCCCGCTACAAGCTGCGGATCCCGTACCAGGAGAAGGTGAAGAACCTCGGCGTCGGCCAGCAGCAGATGGTCGAGATCGCCAAGGCCCTGAGCGAAGATGCCCGGCTCCTGATCCTCGACGAACCGACCTCCGCGCTCACGGAGTCCGAGGTCGGCGTCCTGTTCGACATCCTGCAGCACCTCAAGGAGAGCGGGGTCACCTGCATCTACATCTCCCACAAGCTGGAGGAGTTCTTCCGCATCGCCGACACCCTAACGGTCATCCGCGATGGGATGATGGTGAGGACGATGCCGATCACCGAGGCCCGCACCGAGGACGTCATCCGAATGATGGTTGGCCGGGAGATGACGGAGCGGTTCCCCCGCAGGACCTGTACGCCGGGGAAGGAAGTATTGCGCGTCGAGGGGCTTTCCACCTGGGATCCCCTGGACCCGGGCAAGCAGGTCATCCACGACGTGTCGTTCGACCTGCGGGAAGGCGAGGTCCTAGGGCTGGCGGGACTCATCGGTGCCGGGCGAAGCGAGCTGCTCACCACGCTGTTCGGCGAGTTCGGCATACGCACCCAGGGGGAGGTCTCGATCCAGGGCCGCCCAGTGCGCGTGCGCAGCGCCCGGGAGGCGATCGAGAACGGCATCAGCCTCGTGCCGGAGAACCGCAAGCAGCAGGGGCTGATGGTGCTGGATTCCATCCTGCACAACCTGTCGCTGCCGAACCTGCGGCAGTACTCCACGGCCCTGCGCATCGACCGGCTGAAGGAACTCAGGACCTGCGAGCAGTACGTGGACTCGCTGAAGATCAAGACCCCTTCCCTGCTGTCGACGGTCGACTCGCTGAGCGGCGGCAACCAGCAGAAGGTGGTGATCGCGAAGTGGCTGATGTCCCGGCCCCGAGTGCTCCTGCTCGACGAGCCCACCCGGGGCATCGACGTCGGCGCCAAGTACGAGATCTACAAGCTCATCAACGAGCTGGCCGAGCAGGGGGTGGCCATCGTCATGGCCTCCTCGGAGCTGCCCGAAATCCTCGGGATGTGCGACCGGATCCTCGTCATGCATCAGGGCGCGTCGATGGGGATCGTCGATCGCACCGACGCCACCCAGGAGAACCTCATGACCCTGGCCATGGGCCTCGCGACGAACAACGTGGAGAAACGATGAAACGCCTTGCCATCGCCAACCAGGTCCGCATCAACCTCAAGACCTACACCATGGTCTTCACCCTGCTCGCGATCTGGATCCTGTTCGGCTTCCTGACCAACTGGAGCTTCTTCACCCCCCAAAACCTGTCGAACCTGTTCCGCCAGATGACGATCATCTCGTTCCTGGCGATCGGGATGGTCCTCGTCATCGTGACGGGGAACATCGACCTGTCCGTGGGATCCGTCACGGGGTTCATCGGGATCATCGCGGCGCTCCTGCAGGCGGAGGCCTTCGCGAAGCTGCTGCCGGCGATGTTCCCCGCGCTCTCCCCGCTCACGATCGCGCTGCTATCCACGGTCCTCACGGTCCTGCTGTGCCTGGTCGCCGGCGGCATCATCGGGTTCCTCCAGGGAGCGGCGGTCGCCTACCTCGGCATCCCGTCCTTCATCGTCACCCTCGGCGGGCAACTCGTGTTCCGCGGTGGCTTGCTCGGCATCACCCAGGGCAAGACCATCGTGCCGATCGAGGAGCCCTTCAAGGCGATCTCCCAGGGGTACCTGCCGAACACCGTCGGCCTGGCGCTCGTCGGCGCGGTCATCGTCGCGATTTTCGCGTTCTTCCTCTGGAACCGACGCCAGCGCAAAACCTACGGGTTCAGCGTGAAGCCGCTCGGCGTCGACCTGCTGAAGGCGGGGTTCTTCTCAGCCGTCGTCCTCGCCTACGTGCTGATCATGAACCAGTACCAGGGCGTGCAGAACCCCGTCCTGCTCATGGCGATCATGGCGCTCATCTTCGCCTACGTGACCAACAACACCCGGCTGGGGCGCTACTCCTACGCGATCGGCGGCAACAAGGAGGCGGCGCGCCTGTCGGGCATCAACATCAGGGCGAACGTATTCCAGGTGTTCATCTTCATGGGGGTCCTCTGCGCCGTGACGGGGATCGTGCTGACCGCTCGCGTGGCCGCGGGCACCATCTCGGGCGGCGTCAACTACGAGCTTTCCGCGATCGCCGCCTGCGTGATCGGCGGCACGAGCCTCATGGGCGGGGAAGGCACCATCTTCGGCGCGATCGTCGGCTCCCTCATTATGGCGAGCCTGGAAAACGGCATGAGCGTCATGAACATGGCCAATTCCTGGCAGTTCATCGTCCGCGGGCTGATGCTCATCTTCGCGGTGTACGTCGACGTGGTCTCGAAGAAGAACCGCTAGCGGGCGGCGCCGGGCGCGGGAGGGGACGCCGAACCCGCCGGGGACCCGCCCCCCCGGGGCGTGCCGCCGGCCAGAGACGGCCCGCCGGCCGCAGCCAGGCGCGCCGCCATGCGCGCGGCGGCCTCTGCCGCCACGCGGGTCTTCTCGGCTTCCCGCGCTTTTTCGTCGATCTCGATGTCCGCGCCCATACACGGGCTGTTGTACCGATCGGCGTAGAAGCCGCGTTTCGCGAGCAGCTCCTTGTGGGTGCCGCGCTCGACGATGCGGCCGTGGTTCATGACGAGGATCAGCTTCGCCTCGCGGATCGTGGAGAGCCGGTGCGCGATGACGAAGCTTGTGCGGCCCTTCCTCAGCGACGCCATGGCCATCTGGAAAAGCACCTCGATTCGCGGGATAGCAGTACTCGGCCAGGTACCGGTCGCACAGGGGGAAGTCGGCAATCGCCGTGGTGTCGCGGTCGAACGGCGTGCGTTCGACGATGGAATACCGGGGCCCACACTGCGTGCAGCTGATGAAGGGGTGGAGGTGCTGCCGGTCCGAGGGGTCGAGCAGCTCCCTTCGGCAGTCCGGGCACAGGGCGAGATCGGGGGGGATCGGCGGGAATTCCCAGTCGGAGCTTCCGCTCTTGCGGATGGCGAACCCGCGCTCCGGCGGGCCCTGGATCTCGGCAACCACCTCCGATGTCCGGTTCTGGACGAAGCCCGTGAGCCCGAGCTCCGTGGCGCACCGGAAGACCGCCGGCCGGAACCCGACGCCCTGGACCACCCCGGGAAGCACAGGCGCTTGCGCATGATCGGCGAGGGGGCGTGAGGTCGTACGGGCATCACCCGGAATGCAGCGCCGCTCGGGCCCGCCTCGCGCCAGCCCGGCCTACTTGAACGCGATCTTCACGCTCTCTTGCGTGTCCAGCTTCACGCCTGGAAGGGACTTCACCAGGGCTTCCACCTCGGCGAGCGACTGCGTCGGGAGGGCGCTGAGCTTCTTGACCGTGGCGTCGTCGGCGAGGATGACGCCGAAATCCATGTCCATGAGGGTCACCGTCGAGCCGCTGACGAACGCTGCGTTGGTCTCGGTGATCTTCCCCTGCACCTCGATGGACAGCGCGATGCGCAGGTCCGAGTACAGGGGCTTGAGTGCGGCGAGCTGCGCCGGGTCGGCGGCGGCCTGGCCCGACGAGGCGCCGGTGGTCGATCGCTGGACCTTGGGCTCGACGATGGTCAGGACGGCCGGCGTGCCCTTCGCGAACGAGAACGTGAGGTACTCGGGCACGCTCTGCTGTCCGCCTGAGCCGCCCGCGCCTCCACTCGCAGCGCCCCCGCCGGTGCCGCCGGTCGGCATGGCGACGTCGCCGACGGGGTTTCGGTTGATCTTCAGCTTGGTGATGTCCGTGAAGCTGTACAGCGCCCGGTAGCCGTTGCCCTTGGCGGTCGTGATCTTCTGGGCCGAGACGAAGGCGACACCGGTCCCCATCTGGGCGGCCTCGGTCCTGAGGCCTTCCTCGTTCAGCATGCCCTGCTCGAGGGAGGCCCGGTCCATCTTCATGCCCATCGACTGGGCGAACTCGGCGAGATGGCTGCTCAGGACGATCGTCTTCTCGATCGTGCCGCTGCCGTCGGGTTTCACCGTGATTTTCGTGCTCGTGTCCATGCAGCCGGCGAGGGCGACGATCGCGAGCAGGGCCGTGGCCAATCGCATTGGTCTCATGATGGCTCCTTTCGCCCGGCGGCGGGCGCTCCTCCGGCGACTGGCGCCCCGCCGGCTGCTGCCATGCGCGCCGCCATCCGCGCGGCGGCCTCGGCCGCCGCGCGCGCTTTCTCGGCCTCGCGCGCCTTCTCGTCCACCTCGATGTCCGCTCCCGTGAACTGGCTGTTGTACAACTCGGCGTAGAAGCCGCCCTTCGCGAGCAGCTCCTTGTGGGTGCCGCGCTCGACGATGCGGCCGTTGTTCATGACGAGGATCAGCTTCGCGTCCCGGATGGTGGACAGCCGGTGCGCGATGACGAAGCTCGTACGGCCCTTCATCAGCGACGCCATGGCCTTCTGGATGAGGACCTCGGTCCGGGTGTCGACGCTGCTCGTGGCCTCATCGAGGATGAGCATGGCCGGGTCCGTGAGGATGGCGCGCGCGATGGTGAGCAGCTGCTTCTGCCCCTGCGAGATGTTCGAGGCCTCCTCATTGAGGACCGTGGCGTATCCGTCCGGCAGCGTGCGGATGAAGTGGTCGGCGTGCGCGGCCGCGGCCGCGGCGTGGATCTCCTCGTCGCTCACCCCGTCGCGGCCGTAAGCGATGTTGTCGCGGATGGTGCCGTTGAACAGCCACGTGTCCTGGAGCACCATGCCGAAGGCGCAGCGCAGGTTCCCGCGCCGCACGTCGCGGATGTCCGTGCCGTCCACCGTGATCCGCCCGTCCTGCACGTCGTAGAAGCGCATCAGCAGGTTCACGAGCGTGGTCTTGCCTGCGCCCGTGGGGCCGACGATGGCGATGGCCTGGCCGGGCTCCACCGCGATGTCGAGGTCCTCGATCAGTGGCACGTCGCTCTTGTAGCTGAAGCGCACGTCCTCGAAGCGCACCGCACCGCGCGCGCCCGCGAGCACCCCGGTCGCCTCCGGCGTCTCTTCTTTCTCGTCGAGCAGCTCGAAGACGCGCTCCGCCGACGCGGCGGTCGACTGCAGGAGGTTGGCGATGTTGGCGGTCTGGGCAATGGGCATCGTGAACTGCCGGGAGTACATGATGAAGGCCTGGATGTCGCCGATCTCGATGACCCGCTTCGTCACCATGATGCCGCCCACCACGGCCACGGCCACGTAGCCGATGTTGTTGATGAAGCTCATCAGAGGGAACAGGAGCCCCGAGATGAACTGCGCCCGCCAGCTCGCGTCGTAGAGCCGGCCGTTGGTCTCGTTGAACCGCTCGATGGCCCTGCGCTCGTGGCCGAACGCCTTCACGATCACGTGCCCCGTGTACATCTCCTCGACGTGGCCGTTCAGCTGCCCGAGGCTGGTCCACTGGTTCTTGAAGTACTTCTGGGATCGGGGCGCGATGACCTGCGTGACCACCAGGGCCAGGGGCACCACCACGATAGTGATCAGGGTCAGCAGCGGGCTGATCGTGAGCATCATGACGAGGGTCCCGATCAGCGTCGCCACGGAGGTGATGACCTGGGTGAGGCTCTGCTGGAGGGTGCCGCCGATGTTGTCGAGGTCGTTGGTGACCCGGCTCAGGATCTCCCCGTGCGTACGGCCGTCGTAGAAGGAAAGGGGCAGCCGGGAGAGCTTCTCGTTCACCGCGCGGCGCAGGTCGTAGATCGTCCTTTGCGACACCCCGGCCATGATGAATTGCTGGATGTAGCTCAGGATGGCGCTCGCGGCGTAGAGGGCCGCCACGGTCAGGATAATTTGGAGAATATAGTCGAAGTCGATTCTGGCGCCCGGCAGATGCATCACCTTGGCCATGATGCCCTGGAACAGCTTTGTGGTGGCCCGGCCCAGGATCTTCGGCGTGAAGATGGCGAACGCCGTGCTCCCCCCCGCCATCGCGATGACGAGGAACAGGGTCCAGCGCCGGGGCGCGAGGTACGCGAGCAGGCGCTTCATCGACGCCCGGAAGTTCTTCGCCTTCTCGACGGGCGCCCCGCCCATCGGGCCGTGACCCCGCCCGGGGCCGAAGCCCGGGCCGCGGGGCCGACCGGGGCCGGGTCCGCCGGCGCCGGCGCCCGCGGGACGATTGACGTTCGCGGTGGTGCCGCTGCGCGTGTCGCTCATGCCAGCTCCTCCTCGGACAGCTGCGAGGAGACGATCTCGCGGTAGACCCCGCCCGAGCGGAGCAGCTCCCGGTGGGTGCCGGTGCCCACCACCCGGCCGTCGTCCAGCACCACGATGCGGTCGGCGTCCATGACCGTGTTCACCCGCTGCGCGACGATGATGACCGTCGCCTCTCCGGTCTCACGCCGCAGCGCGGCGCGCAGCCTCGCGTCGGTCTTGAAGTCGAGCGCCGAGAAGGTGTCGTCGAACACGTAGATCTCGGGCCGGCGCACCAGGGCCCGCGCGATGGCGAGGCGCTGCTTCTGGCCGCCCGAGAGGTTGGTGCCGCCCTGGGCGACGACGGACTGGAATCCCTCGCTCATCGCCAGGATGAACTCCGTGGCCTGCGCGATATCCGCCGCGTGGGCCACCTCCTCGTCCGTAGCCTCATCCCGGCCCCAGCGGATGTTGGCCGCGATCGTGTCGTTGAAAAGCACCGCCTTCTGGGGGATGAAGCCGATGCGGTTCCGCAGGTCCTCCTGCGCCATCTCCCGGATGTCCACCCCGTCGACGAGGATGGCGCCGGCCGCAGGGTCGTAGAACCGGGGGATGAGGTTGACGATGGTCGACTTGCCCGAGCCCGTGCCGCCGATGATGGCGGTCACCTCGCCTGGCCGGGCGTCAAACGATATGTCCCTGACAGCTGGTTCGGCAGATCCAGGGTAGGCGAAGGTGACGTCCCGCAGCTCGATGTGACCGCGCTCATGGTCGGCTCTCCGCGGCGCGGCGGGATCACTGATCTGCGGCTGGAGGTCGAAGACCTCGTTGATGCGCTGGGCGGAGGCGGAGGCGCGGGGCAGCATGATGAAGAGGAACGAGACCATCAGCAGAGAGAACAGGATCTGCATGGCGTACTGGATGAAGGCCATGAGGCTGCCGACCTGCATCTCGCCGAGGTCGATGCGCTTCGCGCCGAACCAGACGATGGCGACCGTGGTGAGGTTCAGGATGAGCATCATCAGCGGCATCATGAGCGCCATGAGCTTGTTGACCCGGATGGAGACCTCGGTCAGCTCGAGGTTGGCCGCGTCGAAGCGGCGCTTCTCGTGCTCGATGCGGTTGAAGGCACGGACCACCCGCACGCCCGTCAGGTTCTCGCGCAGCACGAGGTTGATCCGGTCGATCTTCGCCTGCACGGTCCGGAACAAGGGCAGCGCCCGGCTCGCGGTGATGCCGACGATGGCGGCCACCAGGGGGATGACCACCACCAGCACCCACGTGAGCTTTGCGTCCTTCTGCACGGCCATGATGACGCCGCCGACCGCCATGACCGGGGACATGACCATCATGCGCAGCATCATCATCGTGAACATCTGCACCTGGGTGATGTCGTTTGTAGTCCGCGTGATGAGCGACGGGGTGCCGATGGTGTCGAACTCGTGCAGCGAGAAGCGCTCGACGTGTGCGAACACCTTCCGGCGCAGGTCGCGGCCGAACCCCATTCCGACGCGCGCCGAAAGCCAGCTCGCGACGACCGCGCAGACGACCCCACCGGCCGCCACCAGGAGCATCCACCCCCCGATGCGCAGGATGTATGCCGTGTCGCCCTTGACGATGCCCGTGTCCACGATGTCCGACATCAGGGTCGGCAGGTACAGGTCGGCGAGCGCCTGGGCGAACACCATCGCGAGCGCGACGGCGATCGGCAGCGCGAACGGTTTGAGGTTGCGGAACAGCTTCAGCATGCGTCTCTCCTGTGTCTATCGACGGGCGTGGGGTCGTTTTGTTGCCGGGCCCGCGGTCCGCGGCCCCGCCGGGGCGTTGTGCGTGCGGCAGGGGGTCGGCGCCTGCGCGGCGCCGAGCCGGCGCTCGGCTTCCATCAGCGCCGGCAGAACCCGGCGCAGCGCGGCCTCCTCCTCGCGCGACAGGTGCGCGGCGAGGTCGCCCACCCACGCGTCGCGCTCGCGGAGGCTCCGCTCCACGAACGACCGACCCTCCGCGGTCAGGCGGATGCGCCGGATGCGCCGGTCGCCGGGCTGCTCGGTGCGCTCCGCGAGGCCGGCGCGGACCAGCCGGTCGACGAGCATGCTGGCCGCGGGGTTGCTGATGCCCAGGTGTTCGCCCACGTCGTGCACCGTCCGGCTTTCACCGTGGTGCAGGAACATGAGGAGGCCAACCTGAGGCATGGACAGGCCGGCGGCCTTCACGTGGCGCATCCACTCGTGCATCGAACGCACGGTGAAGGTCTCCATCCAGAGCCGGATGTCCGCAGCGATGCCCTTCGTTTCGCTCATTGTTCGATGTCCTTAATTGGTAAGCCGGCTTAATATATTGAATCGGGTGACGCCCCGTCAAGAGCGGTGATCGGCCAGGCCCTCGGGGCGCCCGCCTTGACGGAGCGCCCGGCGCCGCTACGATGGCCCCATGCACGAGTGGGCGCTCGCCGAGGCGACGGTGGAAACGGTGCGGCGCGAGGCCGCAGGTCGGCGTGTCGTGAGTGTGCAGCTCGCCTTCGGCGAGCTGCAGCAGGTCGACCGGGACATCTTCGCCGCGGCCGTCGCGGAGTGCGCGGCCGGCACCGGCATCGACGCCTCCGTCTTCCGGGTCGAGGAGGAGCCGGCCCGGTTCGCCTGCCGGGTCTGCGACCGGCCGTGGTCGCTCGCCGACGTGCCGGGGCTCACGGAGGATGAGCGCGAGGCGGTGCACCTCCTCCCCGAGGCCGCGCACGCGTACCTGCGCTGCCCCGGCTGCGGCAGCACGGACTTCGACGTCGTCGCGGGCCGTGGCGTCACCGTCACCGCGATCGAGCTCGAGACTGAGGCCCCGCGGTGATCGATCCGCGGGACGCAGGCATTGCGCTGCGGCTTGCCGGGGTCCGTCGCGTGCTGGCCGTCTCGAGCGGCAAGGGCGGGGTGGGCAAGAGCACTTGCGCCGTAGTCGGGTCGCTTATCCTCGCGCGCCGGGGACTCGCGGTCGGCCTCCTCGACCTCGACTTCCAGGGCGCTTCCTGCCACACGCTGCTGGGTTGCCGGCCCGGCATCCCGGTCGAGGATCGGGGCCTGCTTCCGCTCGAGCCCGCACCCGGCCTTCGCTTCGCGACCATCGCGAGCTTCATCGGGGAACGGCCGGCGGCCATGCGCGGCTCGGCGCTCGCCGAGGCGCTGCGCGAGATGCTCGCCGTCACCCGGTGGGGAGCGCTCGACGTGCTGGTCGTGGACATGCCGCCCGGCATCCACGACTCCACCCTGGAACTGACCCGTGTGGCGCCGGCAACCCGCCATCTCGTCGTCGCCACCGCTTCGCGGGTGGCCCTGGCCGTGGCTGCCCGGCTGTTGCGTTACCTCGGGGAAGCGGACGCGCCGGTAGTCGGGCTCGCCGAGAACATGCGCAGGACAGCTGCGGAGGCCGGCTCCGCCGTTCCCGCGCTCGCCGCCCGCGAGGGGATCTCCTTCCTCGGCAGCCTGCCCTTCGACGGAACGCTCGAGGCCGCCACGGGCGATCCCGGTCGGCTCGTCCTGACTCCCTTCGCTGTTTCGTTGGAGCAGGTTTTCGTTCGTGCCTTGGGGAGCGACTTGGACCCCAGCCCCTGACACTTTTTCTCGCGCTTTTTCTCGCGAAACCCTTGACGCTCGGCGCCGGTTCGGTAGTATGAGGGTGCCTGCGGGAAGGTGCGCAACGTCCGGCAGGCACGGCATCAGGCGTTTTTCTGGTCATGCTCGCCGGCATTCCGTCGCCAGGGGGTACCATGAGCAGCGCTGAGCCCATTGCCGCCATCGCGGCCCGCCACGGTGGCGACCGCAGGCGTCTCCTCGACATGGTGCGGGACATCCACGCCCGGCACGGGTGGCTGTCACCGGAGGCCACCGCCGAACTGGCGGGAATCCTCGGCATCAGGCCGGTCGAGATCCGCGACATGGCAAGCTTCTACCACTTCTTCACCCAGAAGCCCGTCGGCCGGCACGTGGTGCGCCTTTGTAAGGCGGTGGTGGAGAAGCAGCACGGCATGGCCGCGGTCGCGGCCGCCTTCGAGCAGGCGGCCGGCTGCCGGTTCGGCGAGACCAGCGCCGATGGCGCGATCAGCCTCGGGTACACCTCGTGTTTGGGCATGAGCGACCAGCCGCCGTCCGCGATGATCGACGGCACCGTGATCACCCGGATCGATCCCGCTGAAGTGCCCGAGCTGGTGCGACGCCTCCGCGCCGACGTACGGGTGGCTGCCCGGGTCGACGAGGGCATCGTGCACACCGGTCCGGTCATCTTCTCGCCGATGGAACGCGGCGCGGCCATCCGCACCGCGGTCAACCTGCCGCCCGAGGAGGTCATCAACCGGCTCAACGGGTCCAAGCTCAGGGGCCGGGGCGGGGCGGGCTTCCCCACGGCCATGAAGTGGGACTTCTGCCGTAAGGCGAACGGCGAGGCGCACTACGTCGTGTGCAATGCCGACGAGGGGGAGCCCGGCACCTTCAAGGACCGCGTCGTCTTCGCCCGGGTGCCCGACCTCGTGTTCGAGGGCATGACCGTGGCAGCCTGGGCCATCGGCGCGCGCGAGGGCATACTGTACCTGCGCGCGGAGTACGAATACCTGCGCGAAGGCCTGGAAGCGGTCCTCGACCGCCGCCGGCGCCTGGGTCTCCTCGGCAGCCATGTCTGCGGCCGCGAGGGGTTCTCCTTCGACATCAGGATCCAGATGGGCGCGGGCGCCTACGTGTGCGGCGAGGAGAGCTCGCTGCTGGAGTCGGCGGAAGGTCGGCGCGGCGCGCCGCGTGATCGTCCGCCGTTCCCCGTCACCCGGGGATACCTCGGCCAGCCGACCGCGCTGAACAACGCTGAGACGCTCTGCGCGGCGGCCCGGGTGCTCGAGAAGGGCTCGGACTGGTTCGCGGGCATCGGCACCCGGGACTCGACGGGCACCAAGCTGCTCAGCATCTCGGGCGACTGCGCGCGGCCCGGCGTGTACGAGGTGGAGTTCGGCGTCACCGTCAGCAAGCTGCTCGAGATGGTCGGCGCGTCGGACGCGCAGGCGGTGCAGATCGGCGGCCCCTCAGGCGCCTGCTTCGCGCCCAAGGACTTCGGCCGCCGGATCTGCTTCGAGGACGTGCCTACCGGCGGGTCGGTGATCGTTTTCGGTCAGAACCGCGACCTGCTGGCGGTGGCCCGGGACTTCACGGAGTTCTTCGTCGAGGAGTCGTGCGGCTGGTGCGCGCCCTGCCGGGTCGGCGCCACGCTGCTCTTGAAGATGCTCGACCGGGTGCGCGATGGACGGGCCACGAAGGCGGACATCGCGCAGATGGAGGAGCTCGCGGCCACGGTCCGCGCGACGAGCCGCTGCGGCCTGGGGCAGACCGCGGCGAACCCCTTCCTGACCACGCTGCGCAGCCTGCCCGGCCTCTACGAGGCGAAGCTCAGCAAGCGGCCGTACGAACCGGTGCTGCGTCTCGACGAGGCGCTGGCCGAGGCGCGGCGCATGGCCGGCCGCCCGGGCGCGGCGGCGGTGCAGCAGCCCGCCCGAGGGAAGGAGGTCAGGGCATGAAGCGGATCGAGCTGATGATCGACGGCCGGGACGTGGCGGCCGAGAGCGGCCAGACCATCATGCAGGCAGCCGACGCGGCCGGCATCTACATCCCGCGTCTCTGCGCGCACGCGAAGCTCCTGCCCGGCGGCCATTGCCGGGTCTGCTCGGTCAAAGTGAACGGCAAGGTCACCAACGCCTGCACCATGCCCGCAGCCGGCGGCATGGTCGTGGAGAACGACACGCCCGAGATGACGGCGCACCGCCGCCGGATCATCGAGATGCTCTTCGTGGAAGGGAACCACTTCTGTCCCTTCTGCGAGAAGAGCGGGAACTGCGAGCTGCAGGCCCTGGCGAGCCGGTTCGGCATGACCGCGCCGACGTACCCCTACCTCTTCCGCGACGTCGCGGTGGATGCGTCGCACCCCGACGTGTTCATCGACCGGAACCGGTGCGTGCTGTGCGGCCGGTGCGTGCGCGCCTCTCGCGACGCCGACGGCAAGACGGTCTTCGGCTTCGAGGGCCGCGGCGTGGCGATGCGCATGGCGGTCGACTCCGTCGACGGTCTCGGCGCGACCCGACTGGCCGCGGCGGATGCGGCCGCGAGCATCTGCCCTACGGGCTCGATCGTGCTGAAGCGCACGGCATTCCGCACGCCCTACGGTTCCCGGACCTACGACCGGGCGCCGATCGGCTCGGACATCGAGGGCGCCGGCGGCACTCCGGCCGCGGGGAAGGGAGCCTGACCATGGCAGCACGGAAGCCGAGGATCGCCACCTGCCACATGGCCGGCTGCTTCGGGTGCCACATGTCCCTGCTGGACATCGACGAGCGGATCCTCAAGCTGATCGAGCTCGTGGACTTCGACAAGTCCCCGATCGACGACATCAAGGAGCTCTCCGGGCCCGTCGACGTGGGCATCATCGAGGGGGGAGTGGCCAACGAGGAGAACGTGGAGGTGCTGCGGAGCTTCCGCGAGCACTGCACCACGCTCGTGGCCATCGGCGAGTGCGCGCTGACGGGCGGCGTTCCCTCGATGCGCAACCTGGTGCCGCTGTCGGAGTGCCTCGAGGAAGCCTACCTGCATGGTCCGACGGTCGTCGACGGCGTCATCCCGAACGACCCCGAGCTGCCGCTGCTGCTCGACCGGGTCTACCCCTGCCACGAGGTGGTGAAGATCGACTGGATGCTGCCGGGGTGCCCGCCGTCGGCGGACGAGCTCTGGGCTGCGCTCACCGCGCTGCTTTCGGGAAAGCCGCCCGAGCTGACGCCGGGCCTCATCCGGTACGACTAAAGGGGTAGCCATGGCGACCACGACAAAGGGCGCGCGGAAAATCGTCATCAATCCCGTCACCCGCATCGAAGGGCACGGCAAGGTCACCATCCATCTCGACGCGAAGGGCGAGGTGGAGCAGGCGAGGTTGCACGTTGTGGAGTTCCGGGGGTTCGAGCGCTTCGTGCTCGGACGCCTGTACTGGGAAGTGCCCGTGATCATCCAGCGCCTGTGCGGCATCTGCCCGGTCAGCCACCTGCTGGCCGCGGCCAAGGCCATGGACGTCATCGCCGGCGTCGACCGGATCCCCCGCACGGCGGAGAAGATGCGCCGGCTGATGCACTACGGCCAGATGTACCAGTCGCACGCCCTGCACTTCTTCCACCTCGCCTCGCCCGACCTGCTGCTGGGCATCGACTCGCCTCCGGCCACGCGCAATGTCATCGGGCTGGTCTTGAAGAACCCCGAGCTGGCCACCAAGGCCGTGCTGATGCGGAAGTGGGGCCAGGAGATCATCAGAGCGACCGCCGGCAAGAAGATCCACGGCAACGGGGCGATCCCCGGCGGGATCAACAAGAACCTTTCGATCGAGGAGCGGGACTTCCTCGCGAAGGACGCGAAACAGATGCTCGCGTGGGCGGTCGAGGGGCTCGAGCTCTTCAAGGGGCTGTACCGCAAGGACGCGAAGACCCTCTCGTCGTTCGGCAGCTTCGAGAGCAACTTCGTCAGCATCGTTCGTCCCGACGGCTGCCTCGACCTCTACGACGGCCTGCTTCGGGCGAAGGACCCTGACGGGAAGATCATCTTCGACGGAGTGGCGCCGGCAGACTACGCCCGGTACCTCGGCGAAGAGGTCCGCAGCTGGAGCTACATGAAGTTCCCCTTCATCCGTAGCCTCGGCAAGGAGAAGGGGTGGTACCGGGTCGGCCCGCTCGCGCGCCTCAACAACTGCGACCGGATCGACACGCCGATCGCCGAGCGGGAGCGGCAGGAGTTCCGCACGCTGGGCGGAAAGCGGCCGGTGCACGCAACCATGGCCTACCACTGGGCGCGCCTGGTCGAGCTCGTGCACGCTGCCGAGAAGATCGCGGAGCTTCTCGCCGACCCCGACCTGCAGGGCACCGATCTCGTGGCGACCGGCGAGCGGCGCGGCAGCACCGTGGCCTGGCTCGAGGCGCCGCGCGGGACGCTGTTCCACGCCTACGAGGTCGGCCCCGACGACCGGGTCACCCGGGCGAATCTCATCGTCTCGACCACGAACAACAACGAGCCGATGAACCAGGCGGTGCTGGCGGTGGCCCGCAGCCACCTCGCCGGGAAGAAGGAGATCACCGAGGGCATGCTCAACGCGGTGGAGGTAGCCATCCGGGCCTACGATCCGTGCCTGAGCTGCGCCACGCACGCGGTGGGACGCATGCCGCTCGTCGTGAGCCTGCACGATGCGGCGGGAAGGGTGGTTTCGAGCAGGACGAGGGAGTGAGCCGGCCGGGACTGGTGATCGGGTACGGCAACCCGGGCCGGGGCGACGACGGCCTCGGGCCCCGGCTGGTGGAGCTGCTGGAGGAGCGGGGGTGGCCCGGGGCGGACAGCGTGGACCTGGTGGCCGCCTTCCAGCTCGCGCCCGAGCACGCGGTGGACGTGGCCGGGCACGAGTGGGTGGTGTTCGCGGACGCGGCGGCGGGTGGCCCCGAGCCGTTCGGCGTGCGGCCGGTGGCGGCTTCGGCGCGGGCCGCGTTCACTACGCACGTCATGGAGCCGGCCGCGGTGCTGGCGCTGGCCGAAACGGGGTTCGGCAGCCGGGCCACCGCGTGGCTGCTGTCGGTGAGGGGTATCCGGTTCGGGGCTGCCGAGAGCCTGAGTCGACGGGCTGCGGCGAACCTCGAGGCTGCTGTCGTGTGGCTGGGAGTCGTGGCGGGGCTGCTGGCCCCGGGGGGGCGAGGCATGGGCGTGACGAAGACCATCCTGATCATAGACGACGACCCGGACATCCGGTCCGCGCTGCGCATCGTGCTGGAGGCCGCGGGGTTCTCCGTGGGTGAGGCCTCCTCGGGCGAGGAGGGCCTCGCCGCCGCGGGGTGCGTCGAGCCCGACGCGGTCATCGTGGACCTGATGATGGAGACCGTGGACGCGGGCAGCCGGCTGAGTCAGGAGCTGAAGGCCCGGGGTTTCAGCGGCCCGATCTATCTGCTGTCCGCGGCCGGGGAGTCCGTGCGGTTCAACATCGACGCCCGCGAGCTCGGCCTGGCCGGTATCTTCCAGAAGCCGCTCGACCACGGCGTGCTCGTGAGGACGCTGAAGAAGACGCTGCGCGTGGAGTAGGGGCGGCGTCTCCCCTGAGGTTAACGCCCCCGAGGTGGAGCCGGCCCCGCGGCCGCGGGCAAAAAAAAGACGCTGCAGGGTGGCAGCGTCTTTTCCAGCAGCGCACTGCGGGGGCGCCGGCGCGCGATCTACTTCTTCTTCGCCTTCTCGGCTTTGCTCTTCTTCTTGAGGTCCATGCGGTGCGCCCGCTCGTAGGTCTGGATGTCCTTGAAACGGCCCTTGGAGTCGCGGACCGCGTAGAGCTTCTTGCCCGACGAGCTGCGGTGGGTGGTGCGCTTTGCTTTCGCCATGTCTTTCCTCCTTGCGAGCCCTAGCTCTTCTTGCTCTTCAGGAACGTGAAGATGAAGCCGAGCACCGCGACGCCGATGTTGATGAAGTTCGCGCCCGCGCCCGTGCCGGTGTTCAGGTTCAGGCTGCCGATGTTCTGAACGCCCGCGAAGCCGAGGACGCCCATGATGGCGTTGAGGGCCGCGATGATGGGCACGCCTACCTTCTGCGTTTTTTCCGGGGTGCCGAAGCCGAGAAAGCCCATGGCCGCGCCCGAGACGATGTTGAAGATGTTGCCCGCAGGTGCCGTGCCGACGGCATCGGTCACGCCGCCCGTAGCGGTGCCGAGGATGCCGAAGAGCCCCTGCGCTGCGCCCAGGATACCGGTGAGAGTCTTGTTCACGCCTCGCTTTTCCTTGCAGAATAGTAGACTTTTTATAGTGTGGACCCGTGCATCCGGCCCGTCAAGAGGTCTGCGCGCGGTGTGCTCGTGCGCGGTGGAATGCACGCGCGGCCGGCACGCCGAACAGCGTCACGCCTCCGGACCGCCCGCGCGGGGCAGTGTCACGGCGAAGGTGCTGCCGACATTGGGGGTCGAGTGCACCTCGATGCGGCCGTTCGCCGCCGCGAGCACCCGGCGCACGGTGGCCAGGCCGAGGCCCGTGCCCGAGATGCCCTGCGTGCGGGGGTTGTGGGCCCGGTAGAACTCCTGGAACAGCCCGGCCATCTCCGCCTCGCGCATGCCGATGCCCGTGTCCTCGAACCGGACCTCGACCTGGTCTGGATGCGGCTCCACGCGCACGGTGAGGGTGCCGCCCTCGCGGTTGTACTTGATCCCGTTGGAGATGAGGTTCATGAAGACCCGGTCGAGGTCGCCCCGGTCGGCGTTCACCGTCGTGTCGCCCGTGGCGACCTCCAGGCGAAGGTCCACGGAGCGGCGTTCCGCCTGCACGCGGTAGAAGTCGATCTGCCCGCGCAGCACCTCGGCGAGGTCCAGGCGCTCGACCGTGCGCGTCACCCGTCCCGCCTCGCGCCGGTTCAGGTACTGCAGGTCCTTCACGAGCTCGAGCAGCGCGTCGGCCCGGGCCTTGCTGCGGCCCATGATCTCCTTGATCCGCCCGGGTTGGCCGTCGAGGGTGCCCTGGAGCACGATGGCGAGGTAGCTCGAGATGGCGGCGATCGGGCTCGTGAGCTCGTGGGCCACCATGGAGATGAACCGGTTCTTGTCGCTCTCGGTGCGCGCCTGCTCGGTCACGTCGCCGAGCTGCACGATCACCCCCGCCTTCTCGCCCGATCGGAGCCAGGGGGTGGCCCGGATGTCGAGTACGGCCTCGCCGCGCTCGAGGCGCACCTGGTGGTACTCGCCCCCGCCATGCGCGGCGAGCACGTCCTCGATCATGGCCCGCGCGGGTCCGTCCAGGCCGAGGTCCGCGAGGTCGAGGTCCTCGCGGTATTTCACGCCGAGGAGGTACTCGGCCCGGGTGTTCATCAGCACGGGCCGGCCCTTGACGTTCAGCACGATCACCCCGTCGCGCAGCGAGTCGATGAGCTGGCGTGAGAGGGTGCGCTCCGAGTTCAGCTCGGAGAGGTAGGTCTCCCGCTCGGCCATGAGCCGTCGCTGGCGCCCGGCCCGCTCCACCACGGCGAGCAGGTCGGCGGGCACGAAGGGCTTGACCAGGAAGTCGAAGGCGCCGTGACGCACCACCTCGACCGCCGCCTCGACGGTCGCGAGCGCG
>JAPLSM010000329.1 GCA_026398635.1 Spirochaetota bacterium
GACCCCTTGCCTCCCCTGCCCTGCCGGCGGTAGGCAGCCACGGGGATCCGCTTGATGTAGCCGCGGTGGGAGATGAGGATCACCATGTCCTCGCGCGTGATCAGGTCCTCGATGTTGATCTGCTCGGCTTCCTCGTCGAGGATCTCCGTGCGCCGCCCGTCGTCGAACTTCTCGGCGATGGCCTTCGTCTCGTCCTTCACGACGCCGAGGATCTTCACCTCGCTCGCGAGGAGCGCTTTCAGGCTCTCGATCTGGGCGAGCGTCTCGGCGAGCTCGTCGATGACCTTCTTCACTTCGAGGCTGGTCAGGCGCTGCAGGCGCATGTCGAGGATGGCCTGGGCCTGCCGCTCGGACAGGCCGAATGTCTTCATCAGGCCGGATCGAGCGGTCTCGACGTCCTTCGATTTCTTGATCAGCTCGATCACGGCGTCGATGTTGTCGAGCGCGATCTTCAGGCCCTGCAGGATGTGCGCACGCTCTTCCGCCTTCGCGAGGTCGAACTTCGTGCGCCGGATCACCACCTCCCGGCGGTGGGCCACGAAGCAGTCGATCATCTGCCGCAGGCCGAGCGTCTTCGGCATGCCTCCCACGAGGGCGAGGTTGTTGACGCCGAACGACACCTGCAGCTGCGTGTGCGCGAAGAGCTGGTTGAGGATGACCTTCGGAGAGACGCCCTTCCTGAGGTCCACCACGATGCGCATGCCGTGCCGGTCGCTCTCGTCGTTCAGGTCGGTGATCCCGTCGATCTTCCGTTCCTTCACGAGGTCCGCAATGCGCACGATGAGCGCGCTCTTGTTGACCTGGTAGGGGATCTCGGTGACGACGATCGTGTCCTTGCCCTGCCGCGAGGTCTCGATCGTGACCTTCGCGCGCACGACGATCTTCCCCCGGCCCGTGGTGAATGCCTCGCGGATGCCGTTGCGGCCGAGGATGAGGCCGCCGGTGGGGAAGTCGGGACCCCGCACGATCTCCATCAGCTCGTCGGCGGTCGTCGCGGGCCGCTCGATGACGCGCACGATGGCGTCGGCGATCTCGCCCAGGTTGTGCGGCGGGATGTTGGTGGCCATGCCGACCGCGATACCGCTCGCGCCGTTGGCGAGCAGGAACGGGAAGGCCCCGGGCAGCACCAGCGGCTCCTGCTGCGAGTCGTCGGAGTTGGGGCCGAAGTCGACGGTCTCCTGGTTGATGTCCCGCAGCATCTCCTCGGCCACCTTGCCCAGGCGGCATTCGGTGTAGCGGACCGCCGCGGGCGGATCGCCGTCGACGCTGCCGAAGTTGCCCTGCCCGTCCACCACGGGGTAGCGCAGCGAGAAGTCCTGAGCGAGGCGCACGAGCGCGTCGTAGATGGCCATGTCGCCGTGGGGGTGGTACTTGCCGAGCACGTCGCCCACCACCCGGCCGCACTTCTTGTAGGGCTTGTCCGCGCGGAGGCCCATCTCGTCCATCGCGAAGAGGATGCGCCGGTGCACGGGCTTGAGGCCGTCGCGCACATCGGGCAGGGCCCGGGACACGATGACGGACATGGCGTAGTTGAGGTAGGAGGTCTTCACCTCCTCCTCGATGGGAATCGTGATGGTGCGGGTGCGCAGATCAGACATCGAGGTTGGTCACCGACAGGGCGTTGTCCTCGATGAACTTGCGCCGGGGCTCCACGTTCTCGCCCATCAGCGTGGTGAAGATGGCCTCCGCCTCCACCATGTCCTCGAGCTGCACGTGCATGATGCTGCGGTTGGCCGGGTTCATCGTGGTTTCCCACAGCTGCTCGGGGTTCATCTCGCCGAGGCCCTTGTAGCGCTGGATGCCCGCCGAGGAGGGGTCCTTCGCGTGCTCGGCGATGATCCGCTCCTTCTCCTTCTCGTCGTAGGCGTAGAAGATCTTCTTCCCCACCTCGACCTTGAACAGCGGCGGCATGGCGATGTAGACGTGGCCGCGCTCGATCAGCTCGCGCATGTAGCGGAAGAAGAAGGTCAGGAGAAGCGTGCGGATGTGGGAGCCGTCCACGTCCGCGTCGGCCATGATGATGATTTTGTCGTAGCGCAGGCGCGCAATGTCGAAGTCCTTGCCCGCGCCCGTGCCGAGCGAGCTGATGATGGGGAAGAGCTTGTCGTTGGTGAGGACCTTGTCGATGCGCGTCTTCTCGACGTTCAGCATCTTGCCCCACAGCGGAAGTATTGCCTGGAACACCCGGTCGCGGCCCTGCTTGGCGCTGCCGCCCGCCGAGTCGCCCTCCACGATGTACAGCTCGCACTTCGACGGGTCGTTCTCGCTGCAGTCGGCGAGCTTGCCGGGCAGGCCCGAGTTCTCGAGCAGGCCCTTCTTCCGCGTGAGCTCCCGAGCCTTGCGCGCCGCCTCCCGGGCCCGGGCGGCCATGATGGACTTGTCGAGGATCCGGCGCACCACCTCGGGGTTCTCGTCGAAAAACAGCGACAGCCGGTCATAGACCAGGCTCTCGACGATGCCCTTCACCTCGCTGTTGCCCAGGCGCGCCTTGGTCTGTCCCTCGAACTGCGGCTCGGGCACCTTCACGGAGATCACGGCCGTGAGGCCCTCGCGCACGTCGTCGCCGCTCAGGTTCTCCTCGAGCTTCTTCGAGAGGTTGAGCTTCTTGAGGTAGTCGTTGAGGCACCGGGTGAGGCCGCTCTTGAAGCCCGCGAGGTGCGTGCCGCCCTCCCGGGTGTTGATGTTGTTGGCGAAGGTGAAGATGGTCTCCGCGTACCCGTCGTTGTACTGCAGCGACACCTCGACGCGCACGCGCTCGCGTTCGCTGTCGAAGTAGACGGGCTCTGCGTGGATCAGCTCCTTGTTCTTGTTGAGGTACTCGATGAAGCTGCGCACCCCGCCGTCGAACTGGAACAGGTGCGATTTCGGCGGGCTCGGCCGCTCGTCGGCGATGCTGATCTGCAGGCCCTTGTTGAGAAAGGCGAGTTCGCGGAGGCGTATGGACAGCAGGTCGAAGCTGAACTCGATGTCCTCGAAGATCTGCCGGTCGGGCTTGAAGCGCACGGTGGTGCCGTGCCGCTCCGTTTCGCCGGTAACCCTCACCGGCGCCTCGGGGACCCCGCGCACGTAACGCTGCGAGTGGATCTTGCCCGCCTGGTGGACCGAAACCTCCATCCACTCGGACAGGGCGTTCACCACCGAGCCGCCCACGCCGTGCAGGCCTCCCGAAACCTTGTAGCTGTGCTTGTCGAACTTGCCGCCGGCGTTGAGCTTGGTCATCACCACCTCGAGGGCGCTGACCTTCTCGGTGGGATGGATGTCCACGGGGATGCCCCGGCCGTCGTCCTCTACGGTGACCACGTTCCCGGTGTCGATCCGAACGGCGATGTTCGTGCAGAATCCGGCCAGCGCCTCGTCGATGGAGTTGTCCACGATCTCGAAGACGAGGTGGTGGAGTCCGTCGGAACTGGTCGAGCCGATGTACATGCTCGGCCGCTTCCGTACGTGCTCGAGGCCCTTGAGAACCTGGATGCTTTGGGCATTGTAGGTGTCTGGCATGGGGAGAATGGCTCGTAAGTACAGTAGTGGTTTCGAGATAAAAAATCAACGCCCGGAGGCTTGCGAACCGGCCCGGGATGGTCTACAATCGCGCTGTCTTGGTCGTGTGCATAACCTGTGGATGGAAACGGCGCTTTCGAGACAACCTGTCACGATTCGACGCCGATCCGTCCCCTCCGAGGCATACGGGCGATCAATGCGGGAAGACCATGATTTCAAGTCGTTATGATATATATAGTTATATATATAAATTACCACCCGTCGATCTTTCCAGAGGCTCCAAATGGCTTCCCGGAGGGCTTCCGCGGGTATCGCGGAAGGCGCCACATTGTGCATAACGTGTGGATAAACTGGCAATAAGAAGGGGACAAGCCCATGGAGTCCGGCAAGCGGGGCCTCGAGGCCGCGTGGAATAAAGCCCTCGAGCAGATCGAGGACGAGGTGTCCGAGCAGGAGTTCGCGACGTGGTTCCGCGGCGTCGAGTACGCGGGCGGAACCGACTCCCAGCTGCAGCTTTCCGTGCCGAATTCCTTCACGAAAGACCAGCTCACCCAGCGCTACCTGCCCAAAATCGAGGAGAAGCTGGCCGAACTCACGGGCGAGGACGTCTCGGTCAAGCTCTCGGTTCAGCGAAAGCGGTCCCGGGAGGCTGCCGAGGAGGCACCGACAGCCCCGAAGAAGGCCGAGGAGGCCCCCGGCCGCGCCCGGCGCCAGCATCCTCAGCTGAACCGGGAATACACCTTCGAGCGATTCATCATCGGCGAGTCCAATTCCTTCGCCGCCAACGCGGCTCTGGCCATCTCGAAGAACCCCGGCACCGGCTACAACCCCTGCCTGATCTACGGCGGGGTCGGCCTCGGCAAGACCCACCTCGTTCAGGCCATCGGCAACGCCGTGACGCGCGAGTTCCCGGACCTCAAGGTGGCCTACGTCACGGTCGAGGCCTTCGCGAACGAGTTCATCCAGTCCATCCAGAAGAAGGCCGGCCACCAGTTCAAGAACCGCTACCGAAGCGTGGACGTTCTGCTGATCGACGACGTCCACTTCCTCGAGGGCAAGGAGGGCACCCAGGAGGAGCTGTTCCACACCTTCAATGCCCTGTACGACGCGAACAAGCAGATGGTCTTCACCAGCGACCGCCCGGTCTCGGAGATCCGCAGCCTGTCCGACCGCCTCCGCAGCCGCTTCGAGCGCGGCCTCAATGTCGATCTCAAGCCGCCCGACTACGAGACCCGCAAGGCCATCCTGAACCGCAAGATCGAGGAAAAGAAGATCGGCATCCCCGACGAGGTGGTCACCCTGATCTGCCGCAACATCACCACCAACATCCGTGACCTCGAGAAGGCGCTCACCAAGCTGATGGCCTACTCCGAGCTGGTCAACAAGACCATAACGCTCGAGGTGGCTCAGCAGCAGCTAAAGGACTTCTTCCCGCAGATGGGCGGCAAGAACATCACCATCGAGGGCATCCAGCGCATCGTGGCCGAGTATTTCGGCCTGACGCACAAGGACCTGCGCGGCAAGCGGCGCACCAAGGCGGTGGCATTCCCCCGGCAAGTCGCCATGTACATCGCGCGCGACCTCACTGAGTTCTCGACCACAGAGATCGGCAGCGAGTTCGGCGGACGAGATCACACCACGGTCATGCACGGCTGCCAGAGGGTGGAGGACCGCCTGAAGGTGGATCCCATCCTCGAGGTCGCCCTGCAGAATCTGTTGAAGAAGATCAGGGAACACAATGTGCAGTGACGGGGGACAACCCGTGGACGAACGGCCGGACAGACCGCTGGCTTCTTGGGGCTTTCTCGTGGATAATCCGGTCGTCCCCGGGCGCGGACACCACCCCGGAAGCCTGGACGAGGGACAGTGTGGATGAACGGTGGACGGCTGTGCCCGGTTGTCCGGGCCGACAACTCCTTCTTTGTGAAGGAATTATCGGAGTTATCCACCGTCCACCGGTGCTCTCCGGTACCACCGGCATTCTAGAATTAACCGGAAGGAGGTTAAGATGAAGATCATCTGCTCCCGCGAGGCGCTGCTGAGGGAAGTCTCCATCGCCCAGGAAGTCGTCTCGTCGCGAAACTCTCTGAGCGTGTTGTCCAACGTTCTGCTTACCGCGCGTCGGGGCGCCCTCGTCATCCAGGCCACCGACCTCAAGGTAGGCTTCGAGACCAGCATCCCGGTGGAGGTGGTCACCGAAGGCACGGCCACCGCCTTCTGCGACAAGCTGCTGAACATCGTGCGCTCGCTGCCGGAAGGCGACGTGGAGATCGAGCAGGTCGACGCAGCAATGCTTCGGGTGAGGCCCACGAAGGGCAAGATCGACTTCCAGCTGCGCTGCATCCCCTCCGACAAGTACCCAGAGATCCAGAAGGCGGCCGAGAAGCTGTACTTCGACTTCCCTCAGAAGGATTTCATCGAGATGGTCTCCCGAACGCTCTTCGCGGTGTCCGACGACGAGACCCGGTACTTCATGAACGGCATTTTCGTCGAGAAGCGCGACGACAGCCTCGTGATGGTTGCGACCGACGGCCGTCGCCTCTCGTACATCGCGCGGAAGGTTCCCGTCCCAATGGACAACATGAAGGGCGTCATCCTCCCCCCGAAGATCCTCACGATCGTGCGCAAGCTCGCCTCTGGCGAGGGCAACCTGTCGCTCGCCCTCACCGACAAGAGCGTGTTCGTGCGCCTCGGTGAGCGCAGCCTCTCATCGAGCCTCATCGAGGGTCAGTTCCCCGACTACCGGCGGGTGATCCCCGACAGCCAGAAGCACTATGCGCTCGTCGACCGCGAGGCCTTCGAAGACGCCCTGAAGCGCGTGTCGTTGCTCGTCGAGCAGAAGTCGCGCAAGATCGTCTTCCGGGTGAACGACGGGCTTCTCACCATCTCGTCGAAGGAAAGCGAGCTGGGACTGGCGAGCGAAGAGGTTTCCTGCGACTACGCGGGCCCCGACCTGACATTCGCGGTCAACTGCCTGTACCTGATCGAGCCGCTGCGGGAGATGGACTGCGAGCGCGTGCGCCTCGAGTTCAGCGACATCAACAAGGCTCTCACCCTGAAGCCTCAGCCCGAGGAGGGCTACCTCAACATCGTCATGCCGATGCAGCTGGATTGATGGGCTTCGCCCGGATCAGTTTCCTGAACTTCCGCAACCTTGCGGACCGGGAGATCGGCTTGGGGGCCCGCCAGGTGCTGCTGGTGGGCGAGAACGGACAGGGAAAGACGAACCTCCTCGAGGCGGTATACCTCCTCAGCGTCGCCTCCTCGTTCCGCGAGGATCGGGATGCCGCGCTGCTGCGCGACCCGGCCCTCCCCGCGGGACTGCACGGCCGCTTCGAGCGTGCCGACGAACCGGCCTGCGGCCTGTCGATCCGATGGGAGCCGGGCCGGCGCCGGGAAGTCCGGGTGAACGACAAGCCGGTGAACGACCGGCGGGACCTTCTGTCCGAGGTGCTCTGCATCTGCTTCGTTCAACAAGATGCCGACTTCGTGGTCGGCCCCCCCGAGGCCCGGCGCCGGTTTTTCGACCAGGTGCTCGCCCTCGCCCACCCCGCGTGGCTCGAGGTCTTCCGCGACTACCGACGGGTGCTGCGCGCGCGCAACGCCGCGCTGAAGGCGGGGCAGGAAGACCTTCTCGACGTCCTCGACCAGCAGATCGCACCTCTCGGCATCGCCCTGCGCGAGCGGCGCGAGTCGCTGGTTGCCGATTTCAACGCGGTGTTCACCCCGCTCGTCGGCGGGATCATGGGCGGCGGCGGACCGGTTCACATCCGCTACCGGCCCTCGTGGGCGGGGCTCGACACGGAAGAGGCGGTGGCGGGCCGGCTCGCCGCGGAACGCTCGAAGGACCTCGCCTTCGGGACCACGACGTCGGGACCGCACCGCGACCGGTTTTCCTGCCTTGTCGACGGTCGGGACTTCGCGCACTACGCATCCACGGGCCAGGTGCGCCTGTGCGCGCTGGCGCTGCGGGTGGCCCAGGCCCGATTCCTCGCCGGGCGCACGGGGCGCAAGCCCGTGCTGCTCCTCGACGATGTGCTGCTCGAGGTGGACCCCGGCCGCAAGCGGGCGTTTGTGGACCGATTCCCCGAATACGAACAGGCGTTCTTCACCTTCCTGCCGGAGGAGAACCACCTCTCCACCCGGTCGGACGACGCGCTGTTACTGACCGTCGAGAACGGTGAGTTCGGGGCATGAGGAAGGTCGGCGACGTGCTGAGGGACTTCCTGAAGGAGCGGGGATGGCCCGCGGAAGACCCGTATGCACCGCTCTTTCGGGGATGGGAGGAGATCGCCGGCCCCGATCTGGGGTCGCGGTCCCGGGTCGTCGAGGTGGAGGACGGGGTGATCGTTGTCGAGGTGGACCACCCGGGCTGGCTGCAGATGCTCCAGCTGAAGAAGAGGTCCCTGCTCAAGGCGGCCCGCCAGGCGGTACCCAGGGGCAGGATCGAGGATCTGCGGGGCAGAATGAGCGGGCCGGCAGGGCAGCGAGCGCCCGCCGGAGGCGCATCGGCCCGTTGACAGGATGTCGGATAGCTCCTATATTGGCCGGCACCTACCCGTCAGCAACAACACCCGTCCAGGGTTGACCAAGGAGTTCCGTTCATGAAACGCACCTACCAGCCCAGCAAGGTGAAGAGGACCAGGAAATTCGGATTTCGCGCCCGCATGGCTACCAAGGGCGGCCGTCTCGTCCTGAAGAGAAGGCGGGCGAAGGGAAGGATCAAGCTCTCCGCCTCCGATGAGAAGAAGCCTTACTAGGCGGGAGAGGATCGGGAAGGGCACCGAGATCAGGGCGCTCCTCTCCTCGGCCGACCGTGTCGAGGCGGGGGGCCTGCGCATGGCGCACCGCCCGAACGGAAAAGCCGTCACCCGCATGGCGGTGGTGGTCGGCCGGGGGTGCGGCGGCGCGGTGAAGCGCAACCGCGAGAAGCGGATTACGCGCGAGGCGTGGCGGTCCCTCAAGGACCTTGTGGCGCCGGGGAACGACGTGGTGATCGTCGTGCACCGTTTCGGCGCGGGCCTCGACGAGCGGCGCAGCCTGATGCGGAAGCTCATCGATCGTGCGGGAATCGCGTGACGACGCTTAAAGCTAGAACGGTGCGACACATTGCAGCCTTCCTCATCACCCTTTACCAGCGGCTCGTGTCGCCGCTCGTTCCACCTTCCTGCCGGTTCGTACCGACCTGCTCGCAGTACGCGAAGGAAGCCATACTCAGGCACGGGCTCGTCCGAGGATCGTACCTCGCGGCGCGGAGGATTCTCCGCTGCCACCCCCTCAACCCGGGAGGGTACGACCCGGTGCCCGAGCGTTAAGGAAACATGATGGATTGGAGAACGATTCTTGCGGTGGCCATCTCGGTGGTGCTCATCATCGCCGTCCCGCTGCTGCTGCCCGTGATCTTCCCGAGCCAGAAAGCCGCGGCGACGACCCAGGTCTCCAAGCCCGCAGTTGCTGCGCCGGCGACAGGCACCGGCCAGCAGGCTGCCGCGGGGACCCAGCAGGCCACCTCCCCGCCCGCATCGACGCAGGCGGGAACGACCCCGGCCGCTACGGCGCCGGTGGGCACCGGGAAGGTGGTGGCCGACCCCGCCGGCGCGCAGGCTCCCTCGGCGCAGCTGGCACTCGTGATCCGAGAAACGGACACGTTCATCCTGACCTTCGAGACCGCCGGCGCAGACGTATCCTCCATCAAGCTGAAGAAATACCGCAACCTGGACGGGTCCCCCGTGGAGCTGGTGCTCGCGGGCAGCAGCACCGAACGGCCGTTCACTCTAGCCTTCGGCGATTACCAGCAGGCGCCCGAGAAGGGTGCGTTCGTCCTGCGTGAGTACTCCGAGGGCTCGCGCCGGATGTTCGAGTTCTCCAAGGCCATGCTCTCGGCGACCGGGATCCCCTTCACGCTGAAGAAGACCTACGTCGTGATGGACGGCGAGCACCTCTTCGAGCTGCGGGTCGCGATCGAGAACTCCGTGAACGACATTCCCGCAGTCGACAGCGCCGGCGTGAGCTACACCCTCGGCTTGGGGCCGCAGATCGGTCCCGCGTTCAAGAAACTGGACAACCGCAACGACTTTCGCAGCTACGTCTACTACTGGCTGAACGACAAGGGCAAGATCGAGCGGAAGAAGGAAGCCGCCACCGGTGGCAAGACGAAGACGCTCGACCGGCCCGTCACGTGGGCGGGGCTGATCGGCAAGTACTTCACGGTCCTCGCGGTGCCGCCCGGCGATCAGAAGCTGCTCGTGTTCGATTCCCGCGTCCTCATACCCGGCGCGGTCCGCAGCGCGCTCGCGTTCAGCCGGCCTACGGTGCGCGCCTCGCGCACGGAGGACATCTGGCGGTTCTACCTCGGTCCCATGAAGGCAGAGTTCATGGAGCGCTATAACGCGTCCGACGAGAACGGGTTCGGGATCAGCGGTCTGATGATCGACCAGGCAATAGACAAGCCGGGCATCCTCGGGCCGATCGTGTGGCTGCTGCGGCAGATGCTCGAGCTCTTCGTGAAGCTCATTCCCAACTGGGGCGTGGCCATCATACTTCTCACTCTGGCAACCAAGATCGTGTTTCTACCCCTCACGTTCAAGAGCTCCGAGAGCATGGCCCGGATGGCCACGCTGAACCCGAAGATCCAGGAGATCCGCACACGCCTGAAGGACAAGCCCGAGCGGATGAACCAGGAGATGGCGGAGCTGTACAAGAAGGAGAAGGTGAACCCGCTCTCGGGCTGCCTGCCCCTGCTGCTGCAGATCCCGATCTTCTTCGCGCTGTACACGCTGCTCAACACGCAGTTCGAGCTGCGCGGCGCGATGTTCATCCCGGGGTGGATCCCCGACCTCTCGGTGGCCGAGAGCGTCTACGAGCTGCCCAAAGCCTTACTCGGCATCACCGACATCCGCCTTTTGCCGCTGATCATGCTCGGCACGCAGCTTCTGTCCGGCAAGATCATGCAGCCGCCGTCGGCGGATGCGTCGGGCAGCCAGATGAAGCTGCTGAACTACGCGATGCCGGTCGTGTTCCTCTTCATGCTGTACAACATGCCCTCGGGGCTCACGCTGTACTGGACCGTCCAGAACATCCTCTCCATCGCCCAGCAGGTCTACATCAACTGGACGAAGAAGCGGAAGCCGACGGCACCGGTGCCGGCGTAACGGGGCAGAGGAGACTGAAAGCCATGTCGACGATCGTGAAGGAGTTCGAGGGCCGCAACGAGAAGGAGGCCATCGACCGGGCCATCGAGGAGCTAGGCCTCGACCGCAGCGAGATCGATTTCGAGATCGTGGAGTCGAAGCGGCCGGGCCTGCTCTTCCGGGGCGGCAAGGTGAAGATCCGCGTGCACGTGAGCGAGGAGGAGGTCGAGGCCGCGGTCCAGGATGGGCGCCTTTCCTCCGAGCGCCCGATCGAGGCTCAAGCCCCGCCCCGGCGTCAGGCGGGAGGACCTGCGGGCGGACGGGGCCGGAGGCGCAGCGGGGGCAACGCCGAGCGACCGGCCGCGATGCGGCAGGCGCCGGTCCGCCAGGCGCCGGTCCGCCAGGCCGAAGCGCCCCGCGATACCCCCGAAGAGGAGCTCGACCAGGACGCGGCAGAGGCGGCGCTCGAGGCCGCGGTACTGCGCGGCGAGCCCATCTCCCGGGCCCCCCGGCCGGCCGCACAGGGCGAAGCGATGCCCCACGAGGCGGAGATCGTCGGTTTCGTGAAGACCCTGCTCGGCCACATGGGCTTCAAGGCCCAGGTGGTCGTGGGATCGCGCGAGCCGAATCGACTGGGCATCGACGTCGAGACCGACAAGTCGGCCGTGCTGATCGGAAAGCAGGGCAAGACACTCGAGGCGTTCCAGTTCATCTGCAACCTCGCGGCCTCCCGGCTCGGCGCCGAGGGAACACGCGTCATCATCGACACCCAGGACTACCGCAGCCGGCGCGAGCGCAGCCTCGAGCGCATGGCCGCCCAGGCGGCCGAGCAGGTGCGGCGCAGCCGGGAGTCCGTGCTGCTGGAGCCCCTGAACCCGTTCGAGCGCCGGATCGTGCACACCTCGCTCGCCCAACGCGGCGACGTGAACACCGAGAGCGAGGGCGACGGCCTGTACAAGCGCATCCGGATCAGCTGGAAGGGCGGCAGCGGCGGCAATGGGGGCGGCGGCGGCCGGCGCGAGGGCGGTAACGGCGGAGGCCGACGCGGCGGCTCGCGCGGCCAGGACCGGGACAGCGGCCGTGGCACGGACCGGGACAGCGGCCGCGAGGGCAACAGCGGCCGGGACCGCGACTACGGCCGGGACTAGCCATGCCGATCTTCGAGTACGAGTGCACGGACTGCCACGGGGCCTTCGAGCTGCTGGTGCGCTCCGACACGCGGATCGCCTGCCCGGCCTGCGACAGCGAGCGGGTGCTGAAGAAGCTCAGCCTGTTCTCGTCTCAGGTAAAACGAACCGAGGCCACGCCGCACTGCCACACGGGCGGTCCGGGCTGCAACCTCGGCAAGTGCGGGTCGGGGTTCTGCGGGGTGGAGTGAGGGGCTGACTGCCGGTGCAGCGGGGCGGGGCAGCGGCGGGTCGCGGGGCCCAGCACGCTCAAAGTCCCTCGTACACGTCCTTGCGGTGGATGACCCGCAGAATCACGACCATGATACGCTGCTTGCGAACCTCGTAGACGATGCGATAGCTCGAGAACCGGTAGCTGTACAACCCACGATACCTGCCCGCAAGGGCCTTGCCCGTGTACGGGTTCCATGCAGCACTACCAGGCGGTCGAGCTTATTCAGCTCGCGGAGACAACGGTTCTCGATCTCGACGCACCAGACCACTCAGAGCCCCAGCTCTTTGCGCGCTTTCTCGAGGGTGGTCGAGGCGCCTCCCTTCCGTTCTAGCGCGGTCTCGTAATCGTCTATGGCGTCGAAATACTCCTTGAGCGCCTGGTTCACGAACCAGCTCTTCTTGCGGCTCGTTTCGGCAGCCAGGCTTTCGAGCCGATCCGCGAGTACCTCGTCAACGGTTGCGCTCAGCACTCGAGTGGCCATGTGATTTCTCCTAGTTCTAGGATAGGTATAATCCGTGGGCTCAGTTCAGTCCGCAGGATCGGGCGCAGGCGGAATCGCCCCGACATTGGCACGGCTGGGAAAACTGCATTCCCGGCGCTATATTAGAGAGGTGACCATCTTTCGGAGGCTCCTCCTCGCCGGCGCTGCCGGTGCCCTTCTCATGCTCGCAGGTTGCCCACAGGGGCCGGGACCCTACGAGAACTACGTCGGGGTGAACCTGATCGCGGACCAGGGCGTGTTCGGTTTTTCTGTGCTGCCCTCCAAATGGACACCCGACGCCGCGGCTACCTACCTCAATTTCCAGCTATACTCTGCGGTCGACGTGCCGGCTGGCGCCCCCGCGGGTGCGGAAGCCTGGCGGCTCGAGATCAAGAATCTCGTACCGGATGGGGACTTCGAGTCGAGCGCCGTGGGGTTCCCGCCCAACGGGTGGGTGGCGATCAATGGAGCCACGCTGACAACGATCACGAATCCGACAGCGGGATTCATCGATGGCCAGACCATGTACCTGAAATGCCTGGACGGAACGGAGATGGTGGATTTTGACGTCAGGACTGCCGCAGCCGACGGCTTCCCGCAGAACAACACGTACCTCGTCCGGTTCGACTACCGAACGAACAAGGACCGGATCGTCTTCGAGTACAACAACCTGCCCGTCCTTCCCCTTCCGGAAGGCGCTTGGACGTGGATAGCCGACGGCGACACGGGGCCGACCTTCGTGGGACGGTACCAGTTCCCGCCCGTGGACATCGTTCCGACCGTGACGGTGGGTGCGGCGGCACAGCAGCACTACGTGTTCAACTCGCTGCTCACCACCGCGGCGCACAAGATCGAGGCGTACGTCGACAACTTCCGGCTGATCAGGACGAACCAGTCATACTTCGTGCGCATGCCCATCGCCGACGGGGAGGCTGCGCTGTCCCTCGTTGCGGGCACGTACCGGTTCTCGGTCTGGGTGAAGCTGGACCCCGGCACGCCCGTGGTGCTCAACCGATTCTCATCGCGCGCGGTGCAGATCTCGCTCAAGCGCACCTACCAGACGATCGCGGGGGAGATCTCGACGCTCACCGCGGTGAAGGTGTTCCACGACGGGGTCGCGTTCGACCTGTCCGACGGCCAGTGGCACCAGGTGTGGGTCGACCTGCCCGGGCACGAATGGCAGACCGAGGGGGCCACGGTGAGCATGGAGGTCGGCATCTCGCCCACGGACGAAACCCTCGGAGCAGGCAGCCTGGACTGCGGCAGCGTCCTCATCGCGGTGCCGAGCCTGGAGATGCTCCCCGACGAGTACTGAGTTTCTTGGTAGGAAGCATGGGGCCGGCAGGACGCCGGCCTTGCCTATTTCGTCACCAGTACCTTACGGACCTCGGCGACCTCGGGTCCGACGACCTTGATGAAATACACGCCCGGGGCCACGATCCGGCCCGCCGAGTTCCTGCCGTCCCACATCAGCATGTGCTCGCCGGCAGTCCGGGAACCGCGGAACAGAACTGTCACCAGGTCGCCGGCGAGGTCGAACACCTGCACCGTAACGGTCCCCGATTTCGGAATGATGTAGGAGACCGCCACCCGGTCGCCCGCGGACGGGTTGATCACATTGTTGAGGATCGTCACCCCGCCCTTCTGGCGTTCCAGGTCCCTGATCTGGATCACCCAGGGCTCCACCTGGGGCGGTGAGTTGCCCACGAAGGGCCGTACGACCCGGGCGCAGTAGAGGTCGCCGAGCTTCAGGATCATCTCGAGGTCGGAACCGTTCGTCATCTCGGGGTCCGAGGCCGGCACGGTGAAGTCGCGCACGAGGCCGGTCTCGAACCCGCTCAGCGGAAGCAGCGACCGTGCCTCGGTGTTCGCTCTCGGCGTGAGTCCCGGGATCAGGACGGGCAGCCACAGCCCGTTGCTGACCAGGACGGCACCGGGGTCGACGTCGTAGAAGAGGCGCGACGGGACATTCGTCTGGCTCGCGGCGAGGAGGGAGATCTCCAGGGTGATGTCCCGGTCCATGAGCTTTCCGGTTCCGTCGAACACGCGTAGGCTCTCGCCGAGGTACGCGAAGGTGCCGTCCCGGTGCACGCCATCGGTCGCCCACACGGGGTCGAACACGCCGAGACCGACGTCGGTGATGCGGTGGTCGCGCTGCATCGCGTTTCCGGACCGGTCGAAGATGCCGTTGTTGTCGAGTAGGCCGGCGTCGCCCTTCTTGAACGTCGCGCTGATGATCTCCGACACGGCCTGGTCGGCGGTTATGTTCGCCCCGAGGGTCAGGATGACGGAGATGGCGCCCGCCGGGTCGAAGGGCGGCTGCGCGGACTCGACGATGACGAGCGAGCTGACGGGGAGCCCGAGGAGGTTCTTGAAGTCGACCGCGGCGATGGCCTCATTGGCGGGGTACCGGTCGCCGTACACGGGCTCGGAGAAGGTGATCCACACCTTGTCCTGGCTGACCACGGAGAGGCTGTAGTTGATGTACGGGGAGATGCGCTCGGTGGCCGCGATTGAGGTGCCGGGCGGGACCGAGGGCATGAGGTTGCCCGCGAGGTCCGTGATGTGAGCGATGTTCTTGTCGTAGGTCGCCTCCATTGGCAGGGCGGCCTCGAACCACCCGTCGACCAGCTTGAAGGAGAAGTAGGTGTCGTCCTCCAGCAGCCGCTGGGTGAACAGCTCGTTGTCGACGTTGGTCTCGTAGGGGGCGGCCTCGTTGTACAGGTCGGTGATCGGGATCACCGTGTTCTTGAATTGGAACGCCAACCGGTTGTTCTCGGTGTCGAGGAGATGGTCGTACGTGGTATCCCGGATGCCCTTCTTGAGATCCGGGTGATCGAAGTTGGGATCCCAGGACAGGTCGTCGGTACGTGTATCGTCCAGAGCGTGGAACTCCACCCGGTCGATGTACCCGCCGCCGTCCGAGTCGATGAGCACGCCTTCCTTGGTGACTGGGTCGTACCTGGCGAAGTACGGCGGGTCGGTGTCCCAGTCCATCGCGACCGTCCCGTCGCCGAGGGCGACGGTGGTGCCGTCGACCGGGGTTCCCGCGGCGTCCTTTATTTCGCCGTTGGCGGCAATCGTCGCGGTCCTGCCGTTCGGGTTGGCGTCCGCCGGGTCTGCGAGCAACGGATCGACGGTGTCCCACTCGATGTAGCCGGGCCAGTAGTACGGCTGGGCGCCGTTCGCCTCGTACCCAACGATGTAGAGGGTGAGCTTCCAGGCATCGGGCCGGTAGAGGGCGTTCATCTCCGCTGCGTTGTACCCTGCCGTGGCGCCGATGGCGAGGTCGCTCACGGGGTACGGGTAGGAGAAGTACCCGGCGAGCGTGGCGGTGCCGGTCGCCGAGGTGAGGAAGCCGCCGTGTTCGCCCGCATTGAAGGTCGCCTGGCTCTGTTTGTTGGCGTCGCCCACGAGAAGATTGCCAATGGTGACCGACTCCGAGTAGTACAGGGCGAAGTAGTTGTGCCCGTCGTAGCGGGTGGCGGCCGTCAGTCCTAGCGCGGAGGTGGGGGCGGTGCCGGTGTCGACCTTGTAGAGCACGGGCTTGCACCGATCCGTGACGCCGGTGTAGTTCTCCGTTGCCAGCCGGTTCTTGTCCGCGTCGCGGAAGGAGAAGTAGATCGTGAGGCTGTCCTTCACGTAGGTGATCAGGGGAAGGACACTGCGGTGGTTGCCCGAGCGGTCGGTGTTGCGTACTTCTAGTCCGCCGCTGTTCGTGCCGTCGGCATTCGTGTTCCAGGTGGTGGTGTTGATCTGGATGAAGAACCACGAGAGGTCCCCCGCCCCGTCCGTCGTGGTCGTGCAGGCCGCGTCGGTGAACGTGCCGGTGTAGGGAGCTCCCGCGTCCCCGAAGAGCCGGTTTAGCGTGCCGTCGATCGTGTCGCGGATTTCCCCGTTGGAGTTCTCGATGGGCGCCGTGAACTCGACCCTTATGACGTTGTCCGACACGGTGTACGTGCCGGCTGAAAAGATCGAGGGTCGGGTAAATGCCCAGCCTGTGTTGTTGCCACCGTCGGTAACGTTCTCGCCCGGCGCCTGGGTCGACGCGGCTACCGTTCCACCGACGGCCGTGCAGAAGGCGACGGTCATGTTGTAGGCCTCGGCGAACGACGCGGCCGCGCTGTCGTTCGCTGGCAGGTTCAACGTCCAGGCCGCTGTTCCTGCGAGGTCGCAGCCGTTCGTGTAGAAGTTGCCTCCCACGGTGACCGTGCTGCCCGCGAGCCCCGCGCCGACGAAGTCGCCGTTGTAGTTGTTCTCAACGATCGCGGTCCCCGAGGGGAACAGCGGGAGCAGCCCGACGTTCGGGTTGGCCAGCTTGCCGGCGAGCGACCCGCCGGTGCGGGCCGGTGCGTCGTACTTGAACACATCTGCAGTCAGGGTCTCTGGGTCGTCATCGGTGTAAACAGCGGCCTTCCGTCCGAGGAGCACCAGGTCCTGGGTGGTCGCAAGATCGTTGCCGGCCAGGTTGATCTGCCCCGCGTACAACACGAAGTTTCGGCAGGTGAGGTCCCGATTGAAGGTGATGGTCGCCCCTGGTGCGAAGATGTGGATGTCCGCGTTCCAGATGACCGGGACGCCCGCGGCGATCGACATTCCGGCTTCGAAGTGGATGCGGTTCGCATCGATCGTGGTGGCAGTGAGTGTTGCGGCCGACAGGAAGCTGATGGACAACGGGGGCGTCGTCCCCCCAACGATGCCGGTCATGGTGATGTCGCCGAGGCCGGCGGCAAGCAGCAGGTCCTGCGCGCCGTCGATGGTGGAATTAAAGATGATGTCCTCGCCCACGCCGGCCGCCGACTGGATCCGCAGGGCTGCCGCGGCGAGCGTGACGGACCCGGTGAGCGTGATGTCGCCCGAGGTGTTCGAGGTGAGGTTGCCGTTCAGGATGGTGGCGCCCGTGTAGCTCTGCAGGCCAGTCGTCGTGACGGCCTGGACATCGATGGTGGCGCCGCTGATCGTGAGGGAGGCGAGCGCCGTCACGCCGCCCACGATGCCCGACAGGGTTACGTCCCCGGTGCCGGCGGTGATCGCGAGCGCTTGGGGCCCGTTCACGATGTTGCCGATGGCCACGGGCCCGCCGGCGAGGGTGGTGAGGGTGGATGCCCCGAGGCCGCCCAGGATGAGCGGGTCGTTGATGGTGATGCTGCCGTTCGCCGCGGTCACAGTGACGGCGTTCAGGATGACGTTCTGCAGCACGTTCGCCGCGAGAACGACGGCGGGAGAGCCCGACGACGCGGTGATGGCTCCGTTCACGGTCAGGTTCCCGCCCGTGGTCGAGATGCTGACGTCGTCGTTCGCCGTTCCGGCATTCACGGGGCCGGTGACGAGCAGCCCCAGGGTCGAGTCGAGGAGGGTGAAAGCGCCGCTGCGGGCGACCGCGCCGAGGATAGTGATGGCATTCCCGCCGTTTGACAGCGCGATCGTACTGTTCGTGCTGAGCGTGAGGGTGAACGCGCTGATGGTCGTGAGTGCGTTCTGGGTGACCGCGCCGGTGATGTCCTGGCCCACGCCGATCGTCACGCTGGCGCCGAGTCCGGAGGCCGAGATGTTGCCGAGAGCAGCGGTGGAAGCGGTGCGGATGGTGACCGCGGCCGGCGTCGCGTTCGTCGTGGTCAGGAGACCGTTCAGGTTGATGGCCCCGCCGCCGCCGTTCACCAGGATGGTGCTGTTGCCGGGGTTCACGGTGGCGACCAGCGCCTGCGTCACGCCCGTGCCGGTGAGTGAGATCGGGCTGTTGGTCGTGCTGACAGCCTGGTTGAGGGTAAGAGATCCGCCGGCGCCCGAGCAGGCGAGAGTGACCGCGCCAAGGGCGGTGATGCCGTCCACCGGTCCTCCGATGTCGTCGGTGAGGCTTCCGACGGTCATTGGGAAGGTTGCGCCGTTGGTCAGGGAGACCGAGCCGCCAGCCGCCTTGGAGGCGGCGACGGTCCCGAACCGGTTGCCGAGCGTCAACGTCACATTGCCGGTACCGCGCAGCAGGAGATCCGAGCCGCTGGTCGCGAGGTTGATCACCCCGGTCTGGGTGATGTCGCCGTTGGCGTAGAGGGTCAGGACCCCGGTGGCGAACGCGGCGGGTGGTGTCCAGGCGCCGATCGTCATGGCCCCGGTTCCGGTCGGCAGTCCTATGCGCACGTTGGTCGACCTGATGGTGGCCAGCTCGGCCGCAGTCAGGGCGAGAACTCCGGCGCCGCCCGCGAGGCCGATGGTCTGGGCGACCGTCTTTGGCTCGATGGTGACCGTGGCCGCGTTCCCCGCACCCGCGCCCGTACCGCCGATCTGTGACGTCCCCGTCAGCGCGGCGCCGTCCGCGATGATCGAGACGATGCCGAGGTTGTTCAGCAGCATGGTGTTGGCGCCCGTCGTGAGGGCGCCGGTGTCCGCGTTGATCGAGAGGGTCCCCGAGCCGGGGTTGACCGTAATGCCGGCTGCGAATGTCACCCCGACACCGGAAAGCGTGATCGGGTTGTCGGTGGCGGTGACGGCTCCGCTCACCTGCAGGAGGCCGCCCGAAGTTGAGATCGTTACCGGGTCGACTAGCCCGCCGGCGTTGACCGGTCCGGTGACGGTCAGCCCGCCCGAGTCGACGAGCGTGAAGCTGCCGCCCCGGTCGACGAGCCGGAGATCGGTGACGGTGTTCAGTTGCGTCAGCGTGATGTCGCTAGCGGTGCTCGTCGTGAGACGGCTGACGTTGAGGACGGTCAGGAGGTTCTGGGTCACCGCGCCGCTGATGTCCGAGAGGACGCCCAGCACGAGGGTGGCGATTGCTCCTCCGATTGCGCTGACATTGCCGAGCGCCACCGTGGTGGCATTACGGATGGTGACCGCGGCAACGGTGTTGTTGTTGGTGGTCAGCGTGCCGGCCCGGAGGTTCAGTAGTGGCGCTCCGCCGCCGTTCACAAGGATCGTTCCGGCTCCGGAGTTGATATCCACCTTGAATCCCGCGTCCGCGAGGCCCGATTGGATCGCGACGTTGGCGCCGGCAGGGCTTCCTCCGGCATTCGTGCTGTCGAGCACGCTGCTGCCGGCAAGGGTTACGGCCCCAAGGGTGAGGGTCTGAGCTAGCGTGTAAATGGTTCCGTTCAGCGTGGTGGTGCCCGCCGTTGATGTGAGAGTTCCGGTGGAGAAGGTGGTGATGTCGCCGCCGTCTCCGAAGGTGACCCCGCCGGTGTTGCTGAAGGTGGTGTTGCCCGCGATGGAGTTGGCCGCGCCGGTGAGGCTGACGGCGTAGCCGACGGCGGCGGTGGTCAGCGCGGTGGTCAGGGTGACGTTGCCCTGGAAGGCGAGGATGGCGCCCGCCTGGGAGCCGGCAAGCGCGAGGGTGGCGGCTCCGACGGCACCCGAGAAGGTGGAACCGTTACTGGAAGTGATGGTGAGGGTGCCGACGCCGACGGTGGATGTACCTGAGATGGTGCCAGCGGTGCCCGCGCGGAGGGCGAGGTTGAAGGTGGCTCCGGTGACGGCGCCTATGGTGAGGGTGTTTCCAGCCCCCGCGCCGCCGTTGTTGGTGGTGTCCAGCGTGCTGTTGCCCGCAAGCGTGACGGCGCCGAGGGTGAGGGTCTGAGCAGCGGTGCGGACCGTGCCGTTGAGCGTGGTGGTGGAGGCGGTGGAGGTGAGAGTTCCGGTGGAGAAGGTGGTGATGTCGGCGCCGTCTCCGAAGGTGACCCCGCCGGTGTTGCTGAAGGTGGTGTTGCCCGGGATGGTGTTGGCGGCTCCGGTGAAGCTGACGGCGTAGCCGACGGCGGCGGTGGTCAGCGCGGTGGTCAGGGTGACGTTGCCCTGGAAGGCGAGGATGGCGCCCGCCTGGGAGCCAGCCAGCGCAAGGGTAGCGGCCCCGACAGCTCCGGAGAAGGTGGAACCGTTGCTGGAGGTGATGGTGAGGGTGCCGACGCCGACGGTGGAAGTGCCTGAGATGGTGCCGGCAGTTCCTGCGCGCAGGTCGAGGTTGAAGGTGGCTCCGGTGACGGCGGCGATG
>JAPLSM010000130.1 GCA_026398635.1 Spirochaetota bacterium
CGGCCCGGCCGATGCGGATTTCCGAGATCCCGTCGCCGTAGCTGGCCGCGGTTTCGAAGTAGTTCCCGCCCTCGTCGAGGTACGCGTTCAGCAGGGTGGTCGCGTCTGCGGTCGGGATTTCGCAGAGGTGGAACCCGCCGATGCCCAGCACCGAGAGCTCGAGACCGGTCTTCCCCAGCGTGCGTTTCTGCATGTCAGCCTCCCCCGGTACGACGACAGTCTACCCCGGCCCGCCGGCAGGCGCCAGACCTGCACCGCCGGGGCCGGTTGCCCCGGTCGCGGCAGGGCAGTACGTTTCAACTCCCACGGCAATGCGGCACGCACTGAAGCGTTTCACGAACCCCCTCATCTTCCAGGGCAGCCTGAAGCGGCGGCGTTACTTCGAGAGCTGGTATTTCAAGCACGTTGCTGCGGACCGCGGCGCAGTGTTCGCCTTCATCCCCGGCATCTCGCTTTCGTCCGAAGGGTCAAGCGCGTTCGTGCAGTTCATCGACGGCGCCACCGGAGGTACGCGCTGGTTCCCGTACCCGCTGGATGCCTTCGCGTACTCCCGGGAGGAGTTCGGCGTCTCGGTGGGGGAGAACCGGTTCAGCCTCCGGGGCATCGACGTGCGGCTCCGCGACGGGGAGGGGGAGGTCGAGGCGCACCTCTCCTACTCCGGTATCACGCCCCTGCCGTTCTCCCTAGGCTCGCCGGGCATCATGGGTCCGTACGCGTACGTGCCGTTCATGGAGTGCTACCACGGGGTGGGAAGCCTCGACCACCGGGTGGACGGCGAGGTGCGCATCGGCGACCGGCGCTACGACTTTACGGCCGGCCGTGGCTACCTCGAGAAGGACTGGGGCAGGTCCATGCCGCTCGCGTGGATCTGGGCCCAGATCAACGGCTTCGCCGGGCCCGACAGCTACTTCCTGTTCTCCCTGGCCAGGATCCCCTGGCTGGGCTGCAGCTTCCCGGGCTTCTTCGCTCTGCTCGCGGAGGGCGGCCGGCTCCACCGGTTCGCCACCTACACCGGCACTCGCGTGACCTCCGCGGAGCTTCGAGGCCGGGACTTTTCCGTCACGATGCGCGACCGCCTGCATGTGCTGCACCTGCACGCAAAACGTTCGCACGAGGGCGTGCTGCTGGCGCCCGTCGACGGCGCGATGGAGCGGCGCATCGCGGAGAGCATCGACGCCCGGCTGCGCGTGCGGCTCGAGGACCATGACGGACGGATCATCTTCGAGGGTTCCGGCGGCAACGCCGGGCTCGAGATCGTCGGCGACCCCTCGCTGATCGGCGTGCGCGTCTGAGGTGCCGGCCAGACACCCGTCCGCCGGCCCGCCGCCGGTTGACACCCGCCGGCCCGGGCGATATGCCGGAACCGGAGGGCCCGCAATGAACGACCGGAAGATCGAGGAACGCTACCGCCTGGCGCGCGAGCAGTACGCGGAGCTGGCCGTCGACACCGAGGGCGCGCTCGCCGCGCTCTGCGGCGTACCGCTGTCGGTGCACTGCTGGCAGGGCGACGACGTCGGCGGCTTCGAGGCGGGCTCCGACGGGGAGCTCAGCGGCGGCATCGCGGCCACCGGCAACTACCCCGGCAAGGCGCGCACCATGGCCGAGCTGCGGCAGGACCTCGAGCAGCTGTGGAAGCTGCTGCCCGGGAAGCACCGGCTGGCCCTGCACATGAGCTACGGCGACTTCGGCGGGAAGCGCGTGGACCGTGACGCGGTCGAGCCCCGGCACTTCGACTCGTGGCTCGCGTGGGCGGCCTCGTGCGGCATCAAGCTCGACATGAACGGCACCTTCTTCTCGCACCCGAAGGCCGCCTCCGGCCTGACCCTGGCGAGCAAGGACGAGGCGGTGCGCCGGTTCTGGGTCGAGCACGCACGGCGCACCCGGGCAGTGAGCGCCCACATCGGCCGGAAGCAGGGCAACGCGTGCATCGACAACCTCTGGATCCCCGACGGCATGAAGGACGCCACCGCGGATCGGGCTGGCTACCGGCGGCAACTCCTGAAATCCCTCGACGAGATCTTCGCGACCGCGTACCCGGCCGCCGAGACCCGGGACGCGCTCGAGGGCAAGCTCTTCGGCATCGGCAGCGAGACCTTCGTCGTGGGCAGCCACGAGTTCTACCTCGCCTACGCGGCGCGGAAGGGCCTCATGGTGACCCTCGACTCGGGTCACTACCACCCTACGGAGTCTATCGCGGACAAGATCTCGGCCCTGCTCCTGTTCTTCGACGAGCTGATGGTGCACATCTCGCGGGGCGTACGGTGGGACAGCGACCATGTGGTGGTGCTGAACGACGAGTGCCGGGCGATTCTCGAGGAGGTCGTGCGCTCGGGGTGCATGGACCGGGTGCACCTCGGCCTCGACTTCTTCGACGCGAGCATCAACCGGATCGGGGCGTGGACCGTGGGCGCGCGCAGCGTTCTGAAGGCCGTCCTGCTCGCGCTGCTCGAGCCCCGGGCGAAGCTCCTGGCCTGCGAAGAGGCCGGGGACTACTTCGGGCGGATGCAGCTGCTGGAATACTCGAAGATCCTGCCGTTCGGCGCCGTGTGGGACCACCACTGCCTGCAGGCGGGAGCTCCCGCCGAATCCGAGGTGTTCGGCCTGGTCGGGCAGTACGACGCCACGGTCACCCGGAAGAGGGCCTGAGATGAAGGCGCGCACTCTCCTCGCGCCGATGCTCGCCGCGGCCTTGATCGGCTGCGCGAGCACGGGCCCCGCCACCGGGGCAGCCGCCCACACGGCCGCGAGCGCCGGGGAGTTCTCGAAGCTCGGTCTCTCACCGACGCGCATCGAACCATGGGAGGACGGCGCGCGCATGAGCGGCGGCCGGGGAACGTACGAGTGGTGGTACTTCGACTTCTCGCTCGACGACGGCTCCACGCTCGTGATCGTCTATCTCACCAAGGACTTCACCCGGCCGCAGGCCCCGCTGTCGCCGGTCGTCACCTTCTCCTTCGATGGCCCCGACGGCACGACCGTGAGCCGGGCCGTGACGGCCGAGGCCTCGGACTTCTCCGCGGCAAAGGACCGGTGCGACGTACGGATCGGCGCGTGCACCGCGGCCGGCGACCTCCGTGGATACACCGTTCACTACGAGGACGCGGACGTCAGCGCCGACCTGCGCCTCGCCGGCACGGTACCGGCCTGGCGCCCGGGCACGGGGCACGCCTTCTTCGCCTGGCTGCCCTCCGTGCCCAAGGGCACGGTCGAGGGCACGCTGTCGATCGGGGGAGCGACGCCCATCGTGACCGGCGTCGGCTACCACGACCATAACTGGGGGAACGCGCCGCTCCTCGACCTGGTCCACGACTGGTACTGGGGCAGGGCGCGCATCGGCGACTACACGGTGATCTCCAGCACCATTACCGCGACCGACCGGTACGGCGGCGCCGCGCTGCCGGTGTTCATGCTCGCCCTGGGGGACGCGATCATCGCCGATGACGCGGCGAAGGTGCGCTTCTCGGCGGACGAGGTCTTCACCGACACGCTCACCGGCAAGCCGGTCGCGGGCAGGCTCGTCTACGAGTACGAGGACGGGTCGAGCCGGTACCGAATTACATACCGGCGCGCAACCGACCTGGTGCGCACGATGTTCGTCGATCTCCTGACCGGCTTCAAGCGCTCCCTCGCGCGGCTGGCCGGCTTCGACGGCGCCTATTTGCGGTTCGCGGGAACCGCGACGCTGGAGCGCTTCGAGGACGGACGGCTCGTCGAGACGGTCAGCCAGGAATCCGCGGTCTGGGAGCTGATGTACTTCGGCCACGCGCCACGCTGACCAGGGCTCCATGAAGTCTCTCCCCGATGTCCCGATCGTGATGGCGCGGCACGACCTCGAAGGCATCCGCGTGGTTCCCGCGCCCGGGGGATACCGCATCCGGACCTTCCGTCCCGGCGACGAGGCGGTGTGGGCGCGCGTGGAGAATGCGGTCAGCGAGTTCCGCGACGAAGCCCGCGCACTGGAGCGATTCGCGAGCGAGTTCGGCCCTCACGTCGACGAGATGCGGGAGCGCTGCCTGTTCCTGGAAACCGCCAAAGGGGAAGTCGTCGGCACAACGACCGCGTGGCGCAATCCGGACTTCCAGGGCCGGGACTGGGGCCGCATCCACTGGGTGGCGGTGGTTCCCGCGCATCAGGGCAAGGGCCTGGGCCGCCTGCTCGTGACCGAAGCGCTGCTCCTCATGCGGAAGTGGCACGTACGGGCCTACCTCACGACCCAGACCTCGAGCTGGGTCGCGGTGCACCTCTACCTGACCCTCGGCTTCATGCCCTTCCTAACCGCGCCGGCCGAGGAGGCGGGGTGGGAACTGCTCCGCCTTGAGACCCCGCACCCCCTGCTCGGACCGCCGCCGTACGCCGGCTCCTCCGGCACATGAACGGGCCCTGCTGACACGGTCTGAGCTCAGCCCCCCGACCCGTGCCCCCGCTTCGACAGCCACATCAGGTTCTCGACGATGGGCACGGGAGCCGCGGCGAACGCGGTGCGCAGGCAGGCGCGCTCGCAGGGCCGGCTCGGGCACGAAGGGCACGGCAGCGGCTCGCCGCCGGTT
>JAPLSM010000382.1 GCA_026398635.1 Spirochaetota bacterium
GAGGCGACCACGTAGATCAGCCGGTCGAACGGCCAGTCTTTGGCCCGGTGGATGGCGAGGCCGATGTCCTGGGTGAGGTACAGCGAGGTGCCGTCGGAGCGCAGGAGCACCTCCCGGTCGAGCCCCTTGGCGGTGAGGTCCGCCCACACGGAGCCGTCGGCTTCGCGCTCGAACAGGCCGCGCGCGACGCCGTCGAGGACCACGTCCCGGCCGATCGTGTAGAGCTCGCTCTCGTGGTACGTCCGATCGAAGCTGATGCCCGTGCGCCGGTAGGTCTCGCTGATTCCCTCCATGACCCAGCCGTTCATGCGGCGCCAGAGCTCGCGGGTCGCGGGATCGCCCTCCTCCCACCTGCGCAGTATGGCACGCACCTCTTCTTCAGCGGTCGGGTCCTCCTGCGAGAGTTGATGGTAGCGTACGTACCAGTCGCCCACGAAGTGATCGCCTTTTACGCCGGCGCTCTCCGGGGTGGCGCCCCCACCGAAGCGCTGGTAGGCGAGCATGGACTTGCAGATGTGCACGCCCCGGTCGTTGATGAGGTTGGCCTTCAGCACCTCGGCGCCGGCAGCGCCGAGGATCCGGGAGAGGCTCTCGCCGAGGGCGTCGTTCCTGAGATGCCCGATGTGGAGGGGTTTGTTGGTGTTGGGGCAGGAGAACTCGACGAAGTACCGCGTCCCGGCGAGCCCGTCGGTCCGTCCCCAGCCGTCGCCCTCGCGCGCCACCGCGTCGAGCACCTCGGCGGTCACGGACGGCCGGTCGAGCTGCACGTTCACGTAGGGACCGGCAGCGGAAATGGTACCGAGACCGGGACCCGCCGCCGCGGCGAGGCGCCGGGCAACCTCCCGGGCGATCAGGGGGGGCGCCGTGCGCAGCGTCTTCGCGAATCCGAACAGGGGGAAGGCGATGTCTCCCATCTGCAGGTTCGGTGGCGTCTCGGGGGGGAGCGCATCTGCCGGGATGTCGGCCGGGAGGCCGGCCTCCCGCTGCATCGAGGAGAGCACGCCCCGCACGAGCTCGCGCCACCGCTCCCTGTAATTCCTCATGGCACGGCACTATAGCGGCCCGGGCGGGGCAGAGGCAAGCGCTGCTCTCCTTGACGTGGCCTTCCGTTTCTCCCTATATACACGCAAGGAGAACCCACGGTGTACCGACCCGTCAATGCGAAAATGAGCTTTCCCGCGATGGAGGAGGCGATCCTCGGGACCTGGCAGCGCGACGGGACCTTCGAGCGGTCGATCGCCTCGCGGGCGGATGCCGGGGAGTACGTGTTCTACGACGGCCCCCCGTTCGCCACCGGCCTCCCGCACTTCGGCCACTTCATCCCGAGCACGGTGAAGGACATCATCCCCCGCTACCAGACCATGCGCGGACGCAAAGTCGAGCGCCGGTTCGGCTGGGACTGCCACGGACTGCCCGTGGAGTACGAGATGGAGAAGGAGCTCGGAATCTCGGGCAAACGCGAGATCGAGCGCCTCGGTGTGGCGAAGTTCAACGAGTCCTGCCGGTCCATCGTGCTGCGCTACACGAAGGAATGGCGCAAGGTCATCACCCGGCTGGGCCGGTGGGTGGACTTCGACCACGACTACAAGACCATGGACCCCGACTACATGGAGTCCATCTGGTGGGTCGTCTCCGAGCTGTGGAAGAAGGGCTTGCTCTACGAGGGGTACTACATCCTGCCGTACTGCCCGCGCTGCTCGACGGCGCTGTCGAACTTCGAGCTGAACCTCGGCGGTTACGAGGACGTTTCGGACCCGGCCCTCACGGTCAAGTTCGCGCTCGCGGACGAGCCCGCGACGTCGATCCTCGCGTGGACCACGACGCCATGGACCCTGCCATCCAACCTCGGTCTCGCCCTCGGCCCGGACATCGATTACGTCAAGGTGAAGGACGGGGACGAGCACTTCATCCTCGCCGAGGAGCGCCTTGGCGCCTACTACAAGCGGCCCGACCAGTACACGGTCGTGGCCCGGTACAAGGGACGGGACCTCGCGGGGAAGCGCTACGTGCCGCTGTTCCCCTTCTTCGCGGATCTCGCGGCGAAGGGCGCGTTCCGCACGTGGAACGCCGACTTCGTCAGCACCGAGGACGGCACGGGCATCGTGCACATCGCGCCGGGCTTCGGTGAGGACGACTACAACCTCCTCAAGGGTACGGGCGTGCCCGTGGTGTGCCCCGTGGACGAGGAGGCGCGCTTCACGAAGGAGGTGCCCGACTGGGCGGGCCGGTTCGTGAAGGACGCGGACAAGGACATCATACGAGTCCTGAAGGACGCCCGGAAGCTGGTCCGGCACGACTCCTACACGCACGCGTACCCGCACTGCTGGCGGTGCCACTGCCCGCTCGTCTACCGGGCCATTTCCTCCTGGTTCGTGAGCGTGGAGAAGATCAAGCCGGTTATGCTCGCGGCCAACGACACCGTGTACTGGATGCCGGGCCACCTGAAGGCGGGCCGGTTCGGCAAGTGGCTCGAGGGCGCCCGGGACTGGGCCATCTCGCGCAACCGCTACTGGGGAAATCCCCTGCCCATCTGGCGGTGTGCAGCCTGCGGAGCCACGGAGTGCATCGGCTCCCGGGCGGAGCTGGAGCGGAAATCCGGCGTGAAGGTGACCGACCTGCACAAGCACTTCGTCGACGACGTCACCTGGCCGTGCCACTGTGGAAGCACGATGCGGCGCATCTCCGAGGTGCTGGACTGCTGGTTCGAGAGCGGTGCCATGCCCTACGGCCAGAACCACTACCCGTTCGAGCACAAGAGGTGGTTCGACGAGCACTTCCCCGCGGACTTCATCTCGGAGTCCATCGACCAGACCCGGGGCTGGTTCTACACCCTCACCGTGCTCGCGGCAGCCCTGTTCGGCAAGCCCGCCTTCCGCAGCGTCGTGGTGAGCGGCCTCATCCTCGATGCGGAAGGCAAGAAGATGTCCAAGAGCCAGCGCAATTACACCGACCCCATGGAGGTCATCGGGACCTACGGGGCGGACGCCATGCGGCTGTTCCTCGTGGATTCCGCCGTACTGAAGGGCGAGGACTTGCGCTTCTCCGAGGCCGGCGTCAAGGACATGGTGAAGAAGGTCATCATCCCCCTCTGGAACGCCTACAGCTTCTTCGTCACCTACGCGAACATCGACGGTGTGACGGCCGGCGCTCCTCCGGCGAAGCCCGTGAACCTCCTCGACCGGTGGATCCTCTCGGAGGCGGAGCGGATGGTGCAGGAGGTGACGGCCCAGATGGAGCTGCTCGACCTGCAGCGCGCCGTGGACACCTTCACCGGCTTCCTGGACCTGCTCACCAACTGGTACATCCGCCGCTCGCGCCGTCGGTTCTGGAAGTCGGGCGACGACCGGGACAAGCGCGAGGCTTACGCGACGCTTCACGCGGCCCTGCTGAAGCTGTGCCTCGTGGCATGCCCGTTCATGCCGTTCCTGACCGAAGAGATCTGGCGCAACCTGCGGCCCGAGGGTTCGCCCGATTCGATCCACCTCGCCGACTGGCCGGCGTACGACGCCGCCCGGCGCGACACCACGCTGGAGCGCGTCATGGCCGTCACCGTGCGCGTCGTGTCGATGGGCCGCAGCCTGCGCACGGAGTACGGTCTGAAGGTACGGCAGCCCCTGAAGGCACTGCACCTCGCCACGCGCGATCCCGAGGAGCGCGCTATCCTGGCCGGCTCCGAGGAGCTGATCCGCGAGGAACTGAACGTCAAGGTCGTGCTCTTCCGCGACAACGAGGAGGACCTGGTCGAGTACAAGGCCAAGGCGAGCTTCCGCACGCTCGGCAAGGCGCTCGGCAAGGCCATGAAGGCCGCGGCAGCCCAGATCGAGCAGCTCGGAGCCGGGGAGATCCGCCGACTGCTTGCAGGCGAGAAGGTGACCCTCGACCTCGAGGGCCGGCCGTTCGAGCTGGGCGCGGACGGGGTGGAGGTGCAGCGCATCGAGAAGGAGGGCCTGAAGGTCGTGAACCAGGGCACCCTCACCGTGGGGCTCGACCCGGAGATGACCGAGGAGCTGCTCCAGGAGGGGCTCGTGCGCGACCTGGTGCGCGGCATCCAGAACCTCCGCAAGGAGGAGGGCTTCGCGGTGACCGACCGGATCGTGCTCACCCTCGACGGCCCGGAAGCCGTGCGGGCAGCCGTCGAGCGCTTCCGGGACCACGTGATGGCCGAGACCCTCGCGTTCTCCTGGTCGTGGGGTCCGGCCCCGAAGGCCGCGGAGATAGAGTGCGGCGAGGGCACCGTGCGAGCGGCCATCACCCGGGCACCGGCATGAAGGCCCGGCTCGCGGTAGCCGCTGCGGGGGCGGCCGCCGGGGCACTGCTGGCCCTCGCCGGCTGTGCCACGGCTCCCGTGCGGCCCGCGGCGCAGTGGCTCGGCGTGCTGCCGGGCGATGCCACGCTCTACGTGGCCCTGGACGTGACAAGCTCGGCCGAAGTGCTGCGGGCTGCTCTCGAGCAGGCCGGCCCCGATCTGCGGGAGGTCGTGCCGCTGCTCGAGCGCACGGACCGCCTGTACGCGGCCGTCGAGACGGCTGAAGGATCCCCCTCCCGCGTGTCGATGATCGCCCTCGGTACCTACCCCGCGGGTCTGATCAGGTCCCGGCTCTGCGGCAGCCGCTCGTGGAAGACGGTGAAGTCGCCGGCCGGAAAGTACTACGTATCGGCGAAGGCCGGCCTGCAGGTGAGCGTGCCCAAAGGATACGCCGTGCTCGTCTCGTCAGGGTCCATCGAAACCCTGCTCGCCCGGTTCGACGTCCCGATCGCTTCCGCCATGCCAGCCGAGGTGGCCGACGACATGGACCGCGCAGACCTGGTGCTGTACCTGCCCGAACTGCCCGGCGGCTTCCCCGCAACGGCTAGCGTGTCCGTGCCCATCCGCGAGGTGTGGCTGGATGCCCGCAGGGCGGGCGACCGCTACGAAGTCGCGGGTACCTGCAACACGGCAACCGAGCGCGATGCCCGGAGCCTCGTGCTGCTGGTCCGGTTCGGGCTCGTCACCTGGATGCGCGCGCAGGGACTGTCCGACATCAGCGGCCGGCTGAAGTCCGTGACGGTCGCGGCAGAAGGTGCGCAGGTGAAGCTCTCCGGGCTCTCGTTCGGACAGGACGAGATCGTGCCGGTGCTGCTCGCCCTCGCGGGCGCAACCGGCAGAGCCGCCGGCGACTCTTCGGGTTCCGGGGGAGCCGGGGAGTGAGGCCGGGCCGGGTCGCGGTCGTCGACTACGGAGCGGGCAACCTCCGCAGCGTGCAGAACGCCCTGGCCCGGCTCGGGTGCCGGCACGAGGTGACCGCGGATCCCGATGCCGTCCGCAGGGCGGACACCGTGGTGTTCCCCGGGGTGGGCGAGGCCTCGTCGGCTATGTCGGTGCTCGTCCGCACCGGCCTCGGCGAGGCTATCCGCGGGGCGTACCGGGCCGGGCGCCGGCTGATCGGCATCTGCCTCGGCTGCCAGGTCATCCTCGAGCGCTCGGAGGAGGGCGGCACCACCTGCCTGGGACTGCTTCCGGGTGTCGTACGCAGGTTCGCTCCCTCGCCCGGACTGAAGGTACCGCACATGGGCTGGAACACGGTCCGATTCGCGGGCCATCCGGCCCTGCGCGGGGTGCCACCGGACACGTCTTTTTACTTCGTGCACTCCTACTACCCCGTACCCGCTGACGCCCGGGTGGTTGCCGGCACCACGGAGCACGGGGTGGAGTTTGCCTCGTGCATCGCCTCGGGCAGCCTCATCGCGTTCCAGTTCCACCTCGAGAAGTCGGGACCCGCCGGGCTCGCCCTCCTGGGCGCGTGCCTGGCGTGGGCCGGGTAGGGAACGGCTGTGCTGCAGAAGCGGGTCATCGTCTGCCTCGACGTGCGCGACGGCAGGACGACCAAGGGCGTGAAGTTCCGCGACAATGCCGACGTGGGCGACCCCGTGGAGATGGCCCGGCGCTGCTACGAGCAGGGCGCCGACGAGCTGGTATTCTACGACATCACCGCCTCGGCCGAGCGCCGGCCCATCATGATCGACGTGGTGCGCCGGGTGGGAGAGGCGATCTTCATCCCCTTTTCCGTCGGTGGCGGCATCGCGTCCGTTGAGCATATGCGCGCCGTCCTGCTCGCGGGCGCGGAGAAGGTGAGCGTGAACTCGCCGGCGGTGCGCTTGCCGCGCCTCATCAGCGAGGGGGCCGGCCTGTTCGGCAGCCAGTGCGTGGTGCTCGGCATGGACGCGCTCGCCGACCCCGCGATGCCCTCCGGCTACCGGGTCGTGATCGACGGGGGCCGCACACCCACGGACCTCGACGCGCTCGCCTGGGCACGGGAGGCGGAGCGGCTGGGAGCCGGTGAGATCGTCCTGAACTCCATCGACGCGGACGGCACGCGGCAGGGATACGAGCTGCGGTTGACCAGGATGATCTCCCAGGCGGTGGGCATCCCCGTGGTCGCCTCGGGCGGGGCCGGCACGCCGGATCACCTCGTCGCGGTGCTCGGCGAGGGCGGGGCGGACGCGGCGCTCGTGGCCTCGATGGTGCACTTCGGCACCTGGCGGATCGCGGACATCAAGCGCCGCCTGCACGAAGCGGGCATCCCCGTGCGGCTCGCCTAGCGGGCCGGACTGCGGGCACTCGGCCGCGGTCACCCCGATCGAGGCCGAATGCCGGGACGGACCGGTTGTCGCGCCGGGCCTTCTTCGCTATATTTCACGAAACAGTACGACTGCCGTATCAGGAGAGAGAGACCGATGCCCACCTACGAGTATGAGTGCACGAAGTGCGGTCATACCTTTGAAGCCTTCCAGAGCATGAAGGATGCGCCACTTTCCTCGTGCCCGCAGTGCCGCGGCAGGGTCCGCCGGCTGATCGGCGGCGGCATGGCCGTGATCTTCAAGGGCAGCGGTTTCTACTCGACCGACAATAAGAAGGGTTCGGCGCTCACCGGCGGCAACGGCAAGGACAAGGTGAAGGACGCCGGCGCCGAGAAGACAGCCGAAAAGGCGGGCGAGAAGGCCGGCGAGAAAACGCCCGCCAAGGCCGCGGACTCCGGTTCGGGATCCTCGAAGACCGAGAAGACCCCCGTCACCTGAGGCCGGTCTGCGGCCTCCTGCTTACAGCCTGATCGTCTCGACCCGTTCCAGCGCCTCGGCGAGGAGTGTGTCCGCGTCGAGCCCGTTCCAGGAGGCTTCCATGTGCGCCCGGTCGGGCCGGATGAGCGGGTGCACGGGCGAGAACAGCACGCAGCAGTCGTCGTAGGGCAGGGTGGAGGTCTCGAAGGTCCCGATCCTCCGCGCGAGCCCGATTATCTCCTCCTTGTCCATGCCGCAGAGCGGCCGGAACACGGGCAGGTCGATCCGCGATCCCGTGAAGCCGATGCTCTCCACCGTCTGGCTGGCCACCTGGCCGAGGCTCTCGCCCGTCACGAGGCATCCGGCATCGCGCCGGTGCGCCAGGATCCCGGCTGCGCGCATCATGCCGGCACGCATGAGCAGGGTGGTCTCTTCTTCCGGAGCCCGCTCGCGGATCCTGGCTACGAAGGCCGTGAGCGGCACGACGTGCAGCAGGATGCGTGGATCCCAGCCCGCCAGGATGCGCGTGAGGGCGATCACCTTCTCGCGCGCCTCGCCTGAGGTGAAGGGTGGCGTGTGAAAGTATGCGGCCTCGAGCCCGAGCCCCCGCTTGGCCATCATCCACCCGGCCACGGGCGAGTCGATGCCCCCCGAGAGCAGCAGTACGCCCCTGCCCGAGCAGCCCACGGGCAGGCCGCCCGGCCCCGGCGACTCGGGGCCGTAGAGATAGGCCTCCTCGCGGATCTCCACCGCCAGCACCCACTCGGGCTGGTGCACATCCACCTTCAGGCCCGGCACATCGCGCAGGATCCGGTCCCCGAGCTCGCAGGCGATCTGGTAGGAGGTCAGCGGGAACCGCTTGTCCGCCCGCCGCACCTCGACCTTGAACCGGGTGCCCAGGCCCGCGGCCACGAAGGAGGCTGCGAGCCCGGCCGCGGCGTCCGAGATGGCCGGCATCTCCTTCGGCGCGCGGACCGCCTCGCCGTACGAAACCAGGCCGAAGGTCTGCCGTAGCACCTCCGCTGCCGCGGGGGCGTCCCTGTCCCGGCACTCCACGTAGATCCGGTGCCAGGATTCGTACACCGACGAGCCGGGCAGACGCCGCCGGATGGCGAGGCGCAGCGCGCGCATGAAGGTCGGCCGGTTGCCCTTCTTCAGCGAGACCTCGCCGTACTTGACCAGGAAGAGACGGTCGCTCACCGGGCGCCCCCCGGCGCGGCCGTGCTGCCCACGGCGGCGGAGCCTCCGACAGCCGCGGCATAGTGCCGCGAGAGATCGGTGCGCAGGAAGTCGAGCAGCGCGTCGATATCCGCCCCCGAGGTGGACGGCCCGGTGGAGACCCGCACGGCCGAGAGCGCCGTCCTCCGGTCATGCCCCATGGCTTCAAGCACCCGGGTGCGGATCTTCTTGCGCGACGAGCAGGCGGAACCGCTCGCGATGCAGATGCCGCGCTCGCCGGCGAGGCGCACCACGACCTCGCCCGGAAGGGGGGGGAATCCGAAACACACGATCCACGGCGAAAAGAGGTCCGATTCGCCGTCGGCCCTCGAGGCCGGGAAGAGCTGCGCGCCGGGGACCGCGGCGAGCCCGCGCACGAGCCGCGCGGCGAGGTCACGGGCCCGGACGGCGTCCGCCGCGAGCAGGGCGCAGCGCACCTCGGCCGCGGCCGCGAAGCCGGCCGCCCCCGCGACGTTCTCCGTGCCGGGCCGCATACCGCGCTCCTGCCCACCGCCGGCGGCGAGCACCGGCAACGTCAGGCCCCCGCGCAGCCAGAGCGCGCCGATGCCGCGCGGGCCTCCGACCTTGTGAGCGCTGACCGATGCCGCGTCCACACCGAGGGCGCCGGGCGCGAACGGCAGCTTGCCGAACGCCTGCACCGCGTCCGTGTGCACGACCACGCGCCGCTCGCCCGCAGCCGCTCGAACCGCCCCCGCGATCTCCGCGACCGGCTGAACGACGCCCGTCTCGTTGTTCACGAGCATCACGGAGACCACGGCAGTGTCGCGGTCGACCGCGCGGGCCACGTCGCCGGGCCGCACGCGGCCGTCCGGGCCGGCACTCACCACCCGGCAGGCCGCACCGAGGGAGGCGAGCCGCTCGGCCTGGTCGTGCACGGAGGCGTGCTCGATGCCACTCACGACCACGACGGGACGTCGGTCGGGCGTGGAGCGGGCGCGGTCGAGGACCGAGAGCAGCAGCAGAGAGTTCGATTCAGTCGCGCCCGAGGTGAAGACGATCTCGCCGCCGCCGAGCAGGGCGCAGATCCGGCGGCGGGCATTCTCGAGCGCCGCCGCGGCGGCGCGTCCCGCGGGGTGCGGAGAGGAGGGGTTGGCGTGGCTGGCCGCCGTCGCGGTTACCGCGGCGAGAGCCGAGGGCTCGGGCGGGGCGGAAGCCGCCCAGTCGAGGTAGATCATCGCGCGTGCCGGTGCTTCCTTGCCTCCGGTGGCCGTTCCCGTTAGCATGCGGAGCATAAGGGCAGCCATGGAAAAAAACAAGACGAGCGGCGACAACGCGCTTCCGGCGAAGGCGGCCGCGTCCATCGCACGCCGGCTCAAGGTCTGCGGCCACCCCGTGCGGCTGCGCCTCCTGTGCGCGATTGAGAACCGGCAGCCCTGCGTCTCGGACCTGTGGCACTGCCTGGGCGAGGAGCAGGCCGTGGTGTCGCAGCACCTCGCCGTGCTGAAGCGCGCGGGCATCGTGCGCTCGCGGGCGAGCGGGAACCGGAGGATCTATTCGATTGCCGACCCGTTCGTGAAGGCCCTCGTCGCCTCCCTCGCTACGGCGCGAGGTAGGTGACCCAGAGCTCCGCCACCGCGGTCACGAACGCCACGATGGCCGTCATGAAGCCGGTCACGACCATGATGTTGGTGAATGTCTTCTGTGTCTTCGTCCAGGTATTGCGGTCGACGTAGATGACCGTGCCGGGGGGCACCACCGAAGAGGTCGTCACCCGAGTCCGGTTGCCCTCCGCATCCACGAACCAGAGGCTGTCGAGGCTGCCGGTCTCCTTGTCGATACCGCCCGCGGCCACGAGGTACTCGGCCACGGTGAACGCGGGCGAATAGACGACCTTGCCGGGGACGTGCACCTCGCCGGCGACGAAGACCTCGTTCACGATCGGCACGCTCAGCGTGTCGCCCGGCTCGAGGGGCAGGTCCCCTGCGGGATCCCGGCCCGACCAGAGGGCGTCGACGTCCACGGGAATGCGCTCGCCCGTCGTTTTGCGCACGAGCACCGCATTCTTCCCCTTCGCGTAGGGGGTGGGTCCGCCGAGGGTCTCGAGCACCTGCAGCACCGACAGGCCCGGCGTCCAGGGCACGTCGACTGAGATCGGCTGCACGGGCACGACGACGGGCTTGTCGGCGGAGACCGGCGCGCCGAACAGGCCGCCCTGCACGAGCACCATCTCGCGCTGCGCGGGGACGCCCACCTGGATCCGGTCGCCGTTGGCGAGAACGGTGCCCGCCTGAGTGCGCGCATCGAGCGTTGACTGGGACTGACGGTCCCCGGCCTTGAACCGCACCAGCTCGACCGCGTCCGCCCTGGCTTCCGGCAGGAGGCCGCCCGCGTAGGCGAGGAGGTGGGCGAGGGTCTCCTCCGGGAGCATCTCGTACTGGCCCGGGAACCGGACCTGGCCCGAGAGCGTCACCACCACGCCGGCCGCGGGGATGGTGATACGGTCGCCCGGCTGCAGGTACGGGTTGTTCGGGCCGCCGGGTTCGGAATTGTTGTACGCGAGCAGGTCGACCTCGAGATCCTTCCCGCCACGGGTCAGGAGCACCCGGCGGTAGCTGCCGCCCTTGCGGATGCCCTTCGCGAGGGCGATGGCGTCGGAGACCATCGAAAGGGGTGTGACGGTGACGACGCCGGGGCTTTCGACGCCTCCGAAAACCGCAACGTCGAACCGGGCCGGAACGAGCAGGTTGAACGTGACGTACACGGACAGGGGGTAGGCCTTGCGGATTCGGTCGATCACGAGCTTACGCAGGGCGGCGAACTCCATGCCCTTGACGTTGATCGTGCCGATGACGGGAAGGTCGAGATCGTAGGTGTCCTGCAGCACCAGCGGGTAGGTGTAGGTCTGGTCAACCTGGAACATGAGCTGGTAGGTGTCGCCCGGGGTGAGCCGGTACCGCGTGGCTGCCAGAATCCGGCGCGTGATCTCGGCCGGGTCGCCACCGGTGTAAACGGGGCCCGTGGGGCCGTTGATGCCGAACCCGGTGGCGGGCGCCTCCGCGGCAGCGAGCGCGGCGAGGCAGGCGAGCAGGGCAAGCGATGCGAGGGACCGCTTCATGAGACGGATACTATGCGCGCCCCGGGGAGGCGTCAAGGATAGGGACGTCCAGGGGCTGCGGAGTGAGTACTCGTCTACGCGCTGCGCGCCGAGCTCGTGCTGAGAGTACGCAGTACTCATTGACGCCCTTCGGGCCGAGTTCGTGCTGAGAGTACTCAGTAGCCCGCGGTGCCGACTCGTGATAGGATGCGGCAGGCCGAGGAGGTGGGACGGATGGCTGACAACGGGTTCGAGGCGCTTGGGATGATCGAGACGCGCGGGTTCGCCGCGATGGTGGAGGCGGCGGACGCGATGGTGAAGGCCGCGAAGGTGGACCTGGTCGGGTATGAGAAGATCGGCGGGGGGTACGTGACGGCTGTGGTGCGGGGGGACGTGGCGGCCTGCCGTGCGGCGGTG
>JAPLSM010000152.1 GCA_026398635.1 Spirochaetota bacterium
ACGAGCTACCTCGGACTCACGTTGAAGAACCCTGTCATCGCGGGCGCGAGCGACCTCACCGCCAGCCTCGACAGCATCAAGCGCATCGAGGAGGCCGGGGCGGGGGCGATCGTGCTGAAGTCGCTCTTCGAGGAGCAGATCCAGCTCGAGCGCTTCAAGCTCGCGAACGACCTCTCCCGCGGCGAGGCGCGGTACGCCGAGATGGCGACGATCTTCCCGAAGCTCGAGCACGCGGGGCCGAGGGAGCACCTGATGTGGGTGCGGAAGGCGAAGGCCGCGGCGGGGATCCCCGTGATCGCGAGCCTCAACTGCGTCAGCCGCCCGGCGTGGGTCGAGTACGCGAAGGCCCTCGCCGGCGAGGGCGTCGACGCGCTGGAGCTGAACTTCTTCTCCACGCCCCGCGATCCCGAGATCTCGGGCGCGCGCGTCGAGGAGGAGCATCTCGAGGTCGTGCGCTCGGTGAAAGCCGCGGTGAAAGTGCCCGTGGCCGTGAAGCTGAGCCTCTTCTCCGCGAACCCCCTCAACTTCCTCTCCCGGCTCGACCGCGAAGGGGTGGCCGGCCTCGTGCTGTTCAACCGCTTCTTCGAGCCCGACATCGACCCCGTGGCGGAAGAGATCGCGATGCCGTTGAACTTCTCGCATCCCGTCGACAGCCGGCTGCCGCTGCGCTTCGCCGGTCTCCTCTTCGGCCGGGTGAAGTCCGACGTGTGCGCGAGCACGGGCATCATGAGCGGCGCCGACGTGGCGCGGATGCTGCTGGCGGGCGCCGCGGCGGTCCAGGTGGTCACCGCACTCTACCGCAACAAGGTCGGGTCCCTCGCGAAGATGGTCGCCGACCTCGGTGCGTGGATGGACGGCAAGGGGTACCGGAAGCTCGACGATTTCCGGGGCAGACTGAGCGCGAAGAACGCGAAAGACTCCTGGGCCTACACCCGGGCGCAGTACGCGAAGATGCTCCTGAGCCCGAAGCAGTTCATGGAGGAGGTCGGAGCCTGAGCCCGGCCCCCCTCTCCGCGGTCCCCTCCTGGGATCGCACCCGGCGCCGGTTTACGGCGTGGTGGCGGCGCGAAGGCCCGGTGCTCTGGGTCACCTCTCCGCGGCGCGACACTTGCGTCCACGCCGCTGAAGCGCCCGTGCCGCTATTAGGGCGGCGCTCCCGCGAGCCGCAGCACGGCTCGCTGCCGCGCCAAGGGGCCACCGCACCGCCCGCCGATCCGCGGGCGCAGTGGCTCGACTCCGGGCGGCGCGTGAGAGAGTTCGAGCAGGCGGCAGCGCGCACGTACTTCGGTGCGGAGGCGCACCCCCGGTTCGATCCCCAGCTCGGGCCCGGCAACCTCGCGACCTTCCTCGGGTCCGAACCGCGCTACGCCGAGGACACCGTGTGGTTCGACCCCTGCATCGACGATCCCCACCGCCACCCTCCCCTCGCGTTTGATGCCGCCGACCCACACTACCGCGCCCAGATGGCCATCATCGATGCCGGCCTCGCAGCCGGCCGCGGACGCTGGCCGGTGACCTTCCCCGATCTCATCGAGAACATCGACATCCTGGTATCGCTGCGGGGCATGGAGCGCCTGCTCGAGGACATGCTCGACCGGCCCGGATGGGTCGAAGAGCAGGTCGCCACGATCAACCGGATATTCTTCGCGGTCTACGACCTCATGCGGGTGCGCCTCGCCGACGCGTGGGGCGGCACCCACTGGGGCGCGTTCTGCCTGTACGGCGAGGGCAGGACCGCCAAGGTCCAGTGCGACGCCTCGGCGGCCTTCGGACCCCCGCACTTCCGACGGTTCGTCGTCCCCGCACTCGCCGAGCAATGCCGGTGGCTCGATCACTCCCTCTACCACCTCGACGAACTGCTCGGAATCGACGCGCTCGATGCCGTGGAGTGGACGCCCCAGGCCGGCCGGCCCCAGGGCGGTGACCCGTCGTGGTTCGACCTCTACCGGCGCATCAGGAGCGCGGGAAAGTGCGTGCAGGCCGTCGCCGTCGCACCTTCCGAGGTCGTGCCCCTGCTCGACGCGATCGGCCCCCGGGGGCTCTTCATCATGACCCGGGCGGCGAACGAGGACGAGGCCCGGCGGCTCGAGGAGCAGGTGAATCGCTACCGGGAGCGGGGGAGCTGACCGGCGTGGACGGGACGAGCGGCAGCGCGCCTTCACGGGTCGAGCGCCGGACCCGGTTCGTGGAGATCCTTCGCACGACGCCGTCGCTCACCGTCTGCCCGAACTTCTACGTGCTCTCGCACGCCAACGGGTGCGCGTTCGCTCCGGCCTGCGACTACTGCTACCTGCAGTCCACCCTCTGGTACCTCGGCGGGGCCCGGGTCTTCACGAACGTGGAAGACCTCGTCAGGGACGTGCGCGCATGGATTGCCCGGGACGGTCTCGAGTCCACGGTGCTCAACACGGGCAACCTCTCCGACAGCCTCGGCTTCGAGCGCGAGCGGCCCCTCGCAGCCCGACTGGTCGAGCTGTTCCGCTCCGAGGCCGAGCACAAGGGCCGACCGCACGCGCTGCTGCTGGTCACCAAGGGAGGACGGAGCGAGGTCGCGCCGCTCGCCGGCCTCGCGCCGTCGGCGAACGTGATCGTTTCGTTCTCGCTCAACACCCCGGAGGCCGCGGCCGTGCACGAGCGCGGTGCCCCGCCGGTCGACGAGCGCCTGGCGGCAGCCCGTGCGCTGAAGGGCGCGGGCTGGCGGATCCGCATCAGGATCGACCCGATGATCACCGGCTGCTCCTACACGGGTCTCGTCGCGCTCATCAGCGACCTCGCTCCCGAGCGCGTCACCCTCGGCTGCCTCCGGGCCGACCAGGGTCTGTTGAAGAAGGGAAACGGCGTGTTCGCGGCCCTCGAACCGATCCGCGAGCCGGGCGGCCTTGCCCGGTATCCGGTCGCGGACCGGATCCGCATGTACCGTGAAGCGATCGAGGCGCTGCCGGACCGCTCGGTCGTTGGCTTGTGCGAGGAGACCGCGGACGCCTGGACGGCCGTGGACCTCGACCCGGATTCAAAGACGTGCAACTGCGCGACCTGAACGCCGCCCTCGTCCAGCTCCCCCTCCCCGACGCCGATCCCGGGACCGCGTCCGCCAACGTTCCGCTCGCAGCCGGGTGCCTGCGCGCGTACGCCGCGGCGCACGGCGGTCCCGCGCCGGGGCAGATCCGGGTCCTGCCGCGCGACCTGGCCGGACACGGCGGCGACGAGGCGATCCTCGCCTGGCTCTCGGCGGGCGGCTTCGACGTGGTCGGTTTCACGACGCACGTGTGGAGCCTCGACCGCGCGCTGCTGCTCGTCGAACGCCTGAGGGGCCGGAGCCCGGGAACCCGGGTGCTGTTCGGCGGACCCGAGGTCGCGCCCGACCGGCCGGTGCTCGCGAGTCCGGTCGTCGACGCCTGCGTCATCGGCGAGGGGGAGTCCGCGTTCCTCGAGGCGATCTCCGACCTCGCCGCCGGGGGGTTGGGTTCGGGCGGTCCGGGCCCGAGGCAATACCGGGCGGCCGGACCCGTCGATCTCTCATCGTTTCCCAACCCGTACCTCGCCGGGCTCGTGGAGCGGGACCCGTCGGATCCCGTGTACCTCGAGACCGTGCGCGGGTGCCCGAACCGGTGCAGCTACTGTTTCTACGCGAAGGAGTTCCCCGGTGTGCGCGAGTGGCCGGCCGGCGTGCTCGAGGCGATCTTCCCCTGGGCTGTCGCGAACGGCGTTCCCGAGATCTACCTCATGGACCCCACCTTCAACGGAATGCCGGGCTGGGAGGCGAAGCTCGAGGCGATCGCGCGCCTGAACGGAGCCGGCATCCCGCTGCACACCGAGCTGCGCCTCGAGTCCGTGGAGGAACGGCACGCCGCGCTCTTCCGGCGGGCGGGATTCCGTTCCATTGAAGCCGGCCTGCAGTCCACGAACCCCGCGGCCCTGCGGGCCGTGCGCCGGACGTGGAACCGGGAGCGCTTCCTGCGGGGCGCCTCGGCTCTGAAGGAGCAGGGCATCGTCATCCGTACGGGCGTGATCCTCGGGCTGCCGGGCGACACCCCCGAAGGGTTCCGGGCCACGGTCCGGTTCCTCGAGGACGCCGGCCTCGCCGACGACATGGAGGTGTACCCCCTCAGCGTGCTGCCCGGAACCGATCTGCGGCGCGATGCGGCCGCTCTCGGCGTGGCGCACATGGGCTTCCCCCCCTACCACGTGCTCTCGACGCCGACCATGAGCGCCGAGGAGGTCGCGGAGAGCATCCGCTGGCTCGAGCGGGAGCGCGGCGCGGAGTTCTTCGCGCCCGTCGCGCCCGCGTTCCGCGACCCCGCCCCGGGTCTCACCGGGTTCCTCGACCTGCGGATCCCCGGCGCTCTCGAAGCCGCACGGGCGTCGCCCGAGCGCCTCGCGAACAACCTCACCCTCCTCGCGGGCGACGAGCTGCTCAGCCGTCCGGGCATCCTCGAGGGATTCGGCCAGTGGCTGCTCGGAATCACGCCGTCGAGCATGGTGCAGCTCGTGCTCGAGACGGACGCCCCGCTCGCGGCCAGCCGGCTCGATCTCATCGCCGAGTCGTTCCACGATCCCGCGCACTACTTCAACCGGGCCCGGCACCTCGACGACGACCCGCAGGGCCGCGCTTCGATCCGGTTGTTCCGGCTGACCGCCGACGCCCGCGCGGCTGCCCGGGCCCTGACGGCGGGCGAGGCCTGCGACCTGATCCTGCGCTGGCCGGCCCGACCGGCAGCCCTGGCCCGGAGGCTTTTACCGTATCGGCCGTTCCTGCTCGTGGATCCCGGCTTCGCCGCGCGTGAGCAGCGGGACCTCCTCCGGCTCTACCGAGGGCACGAACGCCTCGTGCTCAAGACCGACCGCCCCGTCTGAGCCGGCCACGTGCCCGGTAGTGCGCTTCTCGCCCTAGCACGTACTCCGTGCGAAGGCTGTCGGCGTTGCCACGTCATCCTATGGATGACGTGGCAGGATTGTCCAAGCCGCGGCGCCGGGCTACACTCGGCCCGGCATGAAACGGAACTCGCTCGTCTTCGTCATCATCGCGGTCGCCGGGATCTTCATGATCTTCAACCCGGTCAGGTCCTGCCAGAGCCGAAACCCGACCATGAGCCTGCCGGAACAGAACAAGGACGACCTGGCCCGGCTGGTCGCGTACGGGTCCTCCGCGTGGCGCAGCCCGGCGGAGGAGGTGATCCGGACCTTCGACGCGCACGACGTGGTGTTCCTGGGCGAGTTCTACAAGATCCGTGAGCACGCGGCGCTCGTGCGGGACCTCCTGCCCGCTCTCAGCGCAGCGGGTGTGCGCAGCCTCGGCATCGAGTACGCGCTGTCGGAGAGCCAACCGGACATCGACGCCCTGCTCGCCGCGCCGGAGTGGAACGAGGCGGAGGCCCAGCGCATTACCTTCACATGGGTGGTCACCTGGGGGTTCCAGGAGTACCTCGACATCTACCACGCTGCCTGGGAGTTCAACCGCAGCCTCGCCCCCGGCGCGAAATCCTTCCGGATCGTCGGCCTCGGGGTACGGCAGCGCTGGGAACTCCTGTTGACGGAGAAGGACCTCCAGGACACGGAAACGCTGCACAAGATTCTAGCCAATGGGGTGCCCGACGAGCACATGGCGGAGGTGATCCAGCGGGAGTTCCTCGACAAGGGGGAGAAGGCGCTCGTGTACTGCAGCCTGCAGCACGCCTTCACCCGCTACCGGAGCACCGAGTACGAGCAGAACATGAAGGACAACGGGTTCACCGAGACGCGCCGGGCCGGCTCTATCCTCTTCGACCGCGTGAGAGGACGGGTCGCGACCCTCGCGCTGCACGCCCCGTGGCCGGACAGTTCCGCCCAGACCGGCCTCGCGTACCCGGTCGACGGGGTGATCGACTCCCTCCTCGGCGCGCTGCCGGCAGAAAAGCAGGCAGCCGGGTGGGACACCGCGGGCACGCCCATCGGGCGCCTGCCGATCGATTCGGGCGGGTACGCGACCGGGCACGAGTACCTCACGCTCTCCGGCCTGTGCGACGGGTACATCGCCACCGGGCCGCTCACCTCGCTGCACGCGGCCACGGCCATCGCGGACTTCGTGCCGGCGGACGCGGCGGACTACGCGGTGAAAAACTTCCCGGGAGTCAAGCCCGCGAAGCTCGACGTGAAGACGATCAACACCGCCATCGTCGAGGAGGCGCAGGCATTGGAAAAAACGCTGCGCCAGTTCAGGTAGCATGCCGGCAGCGCTACCGCCCGCCGAGCGCCGGACCCCGGGGGCTTGATCGTGGACCTGTGCATCCTCCACGTCGACGACCAGCTGCTCGTGATCGACAAACCCGAGGGCATGCACACCGCGCCGTTGCACGCGGGCGAGACGGGCACGCTGCTCGACGCCGTCATCGAGCAGTACCCCGAGGTGGAGCGCGTGCCCGGCATCAAGCCCGTTGAGCCCGGGCTGCTTCACCGGCTGGACAAGGGGACGTCAGGGGTGGTCGTGATCGCGCGCAGCGTCCACGCGTTCACGACGCTCGCCCGGCAGTTCGAGTCGGGCGACGTGCGCAAGGAATACCTCGCGGTCTGCGTCCCCGGTCCCGCCGTGCGCTCGACGCGCCTGTCGGTCTCGAGCCGGTTTGCACCGCTCGGACCCGGAAGGACGAAGGTGCAGATGGTCATGTCCTACGAGCACCGGGCCCGAGTGCTCAAGGCGGCCAGCCCCGACACTTACGTCACGGAGGCGGAGATCGCCGAGCGGGGCGCGGGAGGCTGCCTCGTACGCTGCACGATCACGCGCGGGTTCCGCCACCAGGTGCGCGTGCATCTCGCCCATCTCGGCCTGCCCATCGTCGGCGACCCGCTCTACGGAGTTCCGGTTCCCCCGGGATTCGGCGAGCGCATGTACCTGCACGCCTCGGCGGTGGAGCTCCACCACCCCGCCGACGGCCGGCCGCTGCGCTTCGAGAGCGACCTCCCGAACGAGTTCCCACCGCTGCTCGCCGCTGC
>JAPLSM010000079.1 GCA_026398635.1 Spirochaetota bacterium
AGGTGAGCGGCACCGTGGTGGGGGTGGAGCGCCGTAGCCACCCCGTGACCGGCGAAACCGCCATGCTGAACCTGCTCACGGCCCAGGGCATGAAGAGCATCTCGATCTACGACATCCAGGAGGTGCGGTTCCAGAACCCGAGCACCAGGGCGGACATCGAGAAGGCGCTCGCCCTGCTCGCCGCGGCCAAGGACCTCGACAAGAAGACGGTGGCCGTGCACTTCGCCGGCGCCGGCAAACGGCGCGTGCGGGTGGGCTACCTGCAGGAGACGCCGGTCTGGAAGACCTCCTATCGCCTGTCCCTGGGCGATGCGAAAGAGCACCTGCTCCAGGGCTGGGCCGTGGTCGAGAACACGACGGACGCGGACTGGAACAACGTCGGCCTTTCGCTCGTGTCGGGCCGGCCGATCACCTTCGCCATGGACCTCTACACGCCGCTGTACGTCACGCGGCCCGAGGCGCAGCTCGAGCTGTACCAGTCGCTGCGGCCGCAGACCTACGACATGGCCATGGACGACCGGGCGCCGGAGGAGGCGTACGCGGAGGAGGCCGAGGCGCCCATGGCAAAGGCCAGTGCTGACTTGGCCATGCGCAGCGAGATGGCTGCCGTCCCGATGCGCTCCGCGGCGCCTCAGCCCGCCGGCGCGGCGGGCGGCGAGGGCTTCAGCCTTTCGCAGGGCGTCACGGCGGCGGCGAAGGGGGCAGCCGTTGGCACGCTGTTCCAGTACGTCATCGAGAAGCCCGTCACCCTCGCGCGGCAGCAGTCCGCGCTGCTTCCGATCCTCAACCAGAACGTAGGCGGCGAGCGGTTCGCGATCTACAACGAGAGCGTCGACCCGGCCCGGCCCCTGAGCGCGCTGAAGCTGAAAAACACGAGCAGCCTGCACCTCCAGCAGGGGCCGATCACCGTTTTCGACGGCGGCTCGTACGCGGGCGACGCGCAGATCGCCGACCTGCCCGCGGGCTCCGAGGTGTTCATCAGCTACGCGGTGGACCTCGAGACCGAGGTCGAGGCCGTGCCCGGGACCGGCACCGAGGACATCTTCACCGTAAAGATCACCCGGGGCACCGTGATCACGACCTGGCGCCAGCAGCGCGAGCGCACGTACAACGTGAAGAACCGGGGCCAGCGGATGAAGACCGTCATCATCGAGCACCCGGTCTCCTCGGGCTTCAATCTCGTGGAGCCGAAGCAGCCGATGGAGACCGCCCGGGGCCTCTACCGGTTCTCGCTGCCCCTGGATAAGGGCAAATCCGCGAAGCTCTCGGTGATCGAGGACCGGATGGTCGACCAGACCGCGGCCCTCACCAACCTCCCCTCCGACCGCATCGAGCTGTACCTGCGCACCAAGACGGTGAGCCAGGCCGTGAAGGACGCGCTGCAGAAGCTGGTGGCCCTGAAGACGAAGCTCGCGGACGCCACGGCCGCGCGGGTGCGCATCGATGAGGAGATCAAGGCCATCTACACGGACCAGGACCGGATCCGCAGCAACATGGGCAAGCTGAGCCGGGACTCCGACCTGTATAAAAAGTACGAGAAGACCCTGTCCGAGCAGGAGACCCGCTTGTTCAAGCTCGACGCCGATCTCGACAAGGCGAAGACCGACGAGGCGGCCCGGAAGAAGGAGGTCGACGCGTACGTCCAGTCCGTCGACGTGAAGTGAACCGGCGATCGGTCGGGGGTACGGCGCCGCTGCCGACCGCATCCGATCGGGCTGCAGCCTCGGCTGCTCTGCTCTCCCTCCGGGGCTCCGAGGGGCGGATGCCCGTCCACGCCTATCAGAAGTGGCAGGGGCCCCTGTGGACCTTCGTATGCCTTGCTGAGATCGGCCACCGCAAGGGCGACCGATCACTCCTTGCGCTGCGCAACCAGTTCCGGGAGTGGTTGTTCGCCGAGCGCCACATGCAGCCTCCCCACTCCCTGCTCATCCCCGGGCAGGAGGACCGGTTCAGACGGTGCGCCTGCCAGGAGGGATTCCAGGCCTGGAGCGAGATGCGGCTCGGCATCGCCGACGAGACGACGGAGGAGCTGATCCAGCGCCTGAAGCGGTGGCAGTGGCCCGACGGGGGCTGGAACTGCGACAAGCGTCCCGAGGCGCGCACGTCATCCTTCATGGAAACGCTGGCCCCGCTGCGCGCCCTCGCCCTGCACGCGCGGATCACGGGAAGCAGCTCATCGCGCACCGCCGCGCGCCGGGCAGCCGAGGTGTTCCTGCAGCGGCGCCTCTACCGGCGCCGGCGCGACGGCGCGGTGATCAACCCGCGCTTCCTGCTCCTCTCCTTCCCCCACTTCTGGCCCTACGACATCCTCTTCGGTCTCCAGGTGATGGCCGAGGCCGGCTTCATCGGCGACCCGCGTTGCTCGGACGCGCTCGACCTCCTCGAGGGGAAGCGCCTGCGCGACGGGGGATGGCCCCTGGAGCAGAAGGTCTGGAAGGCCGCGGACTCCTTCGTCTCGCGTGGAACGTTCTACGACTGGGGTCCGGCCGGCAGGAGCCGGTCGAACCCCTGGGTGACCGCAGCGGCCCGGTTCGTGATGGAGGCGGCGGGACGGGCATGAACGGGGCCGTCCCTGCGGCCGGCCTCGCGTGCGGGTTCAGCGCTTCTTCAGCAGGTCGCGGATCTCGGTGAGGAGGACTTCCTGGGCCGGGGGCTTCGGCGGTGCGGCCGGCGCGGCCTCCTTCTTCGTCTTCAGCGTGTTCATCAGCTTGATGATCCCGAACAGCACGAACGCCACGATGATGAAGTCCACGATGACGTTGATGAACGTGCCGTAGCGGATGGCCACCGCGGGCGCGTCCGCCGTCGCCTTCTTGATCGTGATGGCGAAGCTGTTGAAGTCGACGCCGCCGAGGGCGAGCCCGATCGGGGGCATGATGATGTCGTTCACCAGAGAGGTCACGATCTTGCCGAACGCGCTGCCGATGATGATGCCAACCGCCATGTCCACGACGTTGCCGCGCATGGCGAATTCCTTGAACTCCTTGATGATTGACATGGGCGCCTCCTCCAACATGCTAGCACGGGACGGGGACCCGGGCTACTGGGAGAGACCGGCCGGGGGTATCATGGGCGCGGGGTTCTCCTTCCCGGGAGGTTCAGAATGAAACGTTGCATCCGCATCCTGGCGGTGGTCGACTTGGCCGGGTCGCTCCTGCTCGCGGGGTGTCCGGTGCCGCCGTCGGACGACTGCGAACTCACTGCGTTCGCGCTCGCGGGGGTCACGGGCACGATCGACCAGGGCAGCGTCGCCGTGACCGTTCCATGGGGCACCGATGTCGTATCCCTCGCCGCGGTGTTCGCGACCACCGGAGTCTCGGCGAGCATCGGATCGACGATCCTGGAAAGCGGGGTGACGCCCTGCGACTACACCGATCCCGTCACCCTGACTGTGCTCGCCGAGGACGGGAGCGCGAAAGATTACACGGTCACGGTCACTCTTCCCGACGCATATGAGCCGAACGAGACACTGAACGGATACCAGTCCCTCGGAACAGTCTTTGAGACTGCGACGGAACAGCAGTGGACCGCTACCATCTCCCCGACGGTGGACCGCGACTTCTACTGGTTCATGGCCGAGGAAGACGGAGGCCTCGGGTTCCCGCTCGAAAGCGAGCTCTTCACTCTCACGGTCCGGCTGGTGCCGCCGCAGGCGCCACACGCCCGGAACTATGACCTCTATCTATTCGCGGATGGCGGGGGAGTTCTCGAGCAATCGACAACCCTGGGTTCCGCGGAAGAAATCGTCGTCTTCGCGTGGGACGGCACGGTCGGGATCGACGATTCACAATCCTTCCGCCTCGAGGTCCGAGGGGTGGACGGCGCCTTCACGTGCAGCCCTTACACGCTGTACGCCGACCTCGTCGAGACGATCAATTGAGCTTCACCCGCCCGCGGGTTTGCGGTAGTAGCTCCCGAGCGTGACCACCGACGAGAACCGTCGCTTGAAGAAGAAGAGGGTTCCGCTTCCTTCCACGCGTACCTCGGACACGAACCCGTCGGTGTAGCGCACGATCGTGGACAGCTCATGCGCGCCCCTGGGCATCGGCCGGGGGGTGGAGGAGATCTCGACCGGAAGCCCCGTGGCCGCGTCGAGCCAGGCGGTGCCCTCGACCGCCGCGCCTTTCGGTTTCGTCAGCGTGAAGGCGAATGCGAGGCACGCGCTGCCCGCGATCTGCCGGATTCCCGCGAGCAGCCGGATTTCGACCGAGTCCTGCTCCGAGGGATCGAACGGATCATCCAGGTACTCCGACCAGGCGGACCCGCCATCCGGCTCCGCGGTACGGTCGCGCTTCGCCTGGGCTTCACGCTCCTTCCGCGTCTCGTCCTTCCCATTGTGGAAGGCCGACACGACCTCGGTCAGAACGGCTCCGCCCGCGCCCACGGAGAGCTGGTACCGGTTGTCCCACGTCGCGAGCACCTTCCCCTTGTCGTCCGCCATCTCGATCGCGAGCCGCATCTCGCCGGGGGACCACTCCTTCGCCCGGGACGTGGACTCGACCGCCTTCAACCACTGCCGGTCCGTGGGCGCGGCCGGGGCAGGCGCCGTCGCAGTCAGGCAAAGTACGAAGATTACAGCGGCCCGGCGCAGCAGGGTCTCCTGATGCTGAACCCGGGCGCGTCCGTGTGATACCCTGCCGCTATGACGCACCTGGTGCTGGCGCTGCACTTCCTCGCCCTTACCGCGGGGGCCGGCTCGCTCGGCCAGGCGGTCATGATCTGGCTTCGCCACCGCAAGACCGTGATCCGGCATTACGCGCTCTTCCTCCTGTCGATCTGGCTCATCCTGCTCGCGCTCGCGGTTGACCGGTACGGCCTCAACGCGGGACTCGCAGGCAGCGCAGCCCTCGCGGCGATCACCTGGATCCTCCAGGCTGCCGGCGGTCTGCTGTACATCGGGGCCAGCCCCTTCTTCTATTATAGCCTGATGGGCCTGCGGATGCCGCGCTGGAGCCTGGCGCTCTACCTCACCATCGATGCCCTGGCGGTCGCCGTAGCCATCGCGTACGTTGCGTCGCCCGGCACGATCCTCTTCGGGGTCGTCCTCAACAGCCTGCTGTTCGGCATGATCGGTCTCGGGCTCGTCCTGATCGGCTTCTCCCTCGGCAGAACAGCCGACCCCGTGCTGCGGTGGGCGCTTCTCGTCTTCCTCATCCTGAGCCTCGCGTTCTTCCCGCTGATGTGGGCGGACGCGGCCATCGGTTGGCTGCCCTTCCTGGCCGGCCTCTCGTTCCTCGAGGGTTTCGCCTTCCCGTTGTATTTCCTCGTCCTCAACTGCCTTTCCATCGCCTTCGGCCTTCGCTACCTCAACCGGCCCGCCTACTCGGAAGCGGGCCGGCCCACACCGTTCTTCCTCGAGCGATTCGGCATCACCGACCGGGAAGCATCGGTGATCGGTCTCCTGCTGGAAGGCGCGTCCGGAAAGGACATCGCGGACAAGCTGTACATTTCGGCCAAGACGGTCGAAAACCACGTCACGAACATCTACCGCAAGGTGGGCGCCAGGAACCGAGTCCAGCTCTTCCGGCTCATCAGGGCTAACGCGCTCGAGGAACCCGGGGCCTGACAGGGGCGCACCAGCACCCCGCACGCACCCTGCCCGAGGCGCACCTCGCCCGACGCCCCCCTCGCATTCGCCGATTAGGGGATTTCCCCCATGGAATTCCGACGATTTCTCCGGCAATCGGGGGGTTTCCCTCATGGCCGGGCGCCGTTCCACGCTGTTTCATTGAGCCAGACAGTCCCAAACCGCTGACCAGAAGGAGCTTTCGATGAAGACCGTCATGAAGACGCGGCAGAAGGTTCGCCGCGGCGTGCTGATCGCGAGCCTCGCGCTGTTCCCCGTCACGTTCTACTGGCTCTCGCCCGCCGTTCCCCTGCAGGGCGCGGCCGAGGGCGTGCTCGCGGGCAGCCTGATCGTGTTCGGCCTGCTGTTCCTCCAGTCGCTCCTGTTCGGCAGGCTGTTCTGCGGATGGGCGTGCCCGGCCGGGGGGCTGCAGGAGCTGACCGCGCTCGTTCGCGCCCGGCGCGTCAACCGGCGGAGGATCAACTGGATCAAGTACCTCGTGTGGCTGCCGTGGCTCGCGACCGTCGTGTTCCTGTTCATCCGGGCCGGCGGCGTGAAGCAGGTCGATCCCTTCTATCGTACGTGGCACGGCATCTCCGTGGCGGACTGGCAAGGGGCGATCACCGCGCTCATCGTGCTCGTGGTGCTCTTCATCCCCGCGATCGCCGTGGGCAGACGGGCCACGTGCCACACCCTCTGCTGGATGGCGCCGTTCATGATCCTCGGCCGGTGGATCCGCGACCAGTTCGCCTGGCCCTCGCTGCGCCTCGCCGTGAAGAAGGAACGGTGCACCGCCTGCGGCCAGTGCACGGAGGCATGCCCGATGAGCATCGGCGTGACGGACCTGGTGCAGCGCGGCCGCCTCGAGTCCACGGACTGCATCCTCTGCGGCTCGTGCGTGGACACCTGCCCGAGGCGCGTCATCCGCTACTCGTTCTCGAAAGGGAAGTGACGCCATGAAACACGCGGCCATCGTGTCGTTCCTCCTCCTCGCAGCCTTCGCGGCAGCGGGGGCAGATCCCCTCTTCGACCGCCCCCGCCTCGGAGGCGCGGGCGGCCCGGATTTCAAGATCACGCTGCTCGACGGGAAGGTCGCCATGCTCGGCGGCGGCCCGGCGTACGTCGTCCTGGACGGTTCGCTGTGGCTGGGCCTGGGCGGCTGGTACCTCGAAGGCGACGCGGACGACGGGCTCTTCATCGGGTACGCGGGGCCGAGCGCGGGCTGGCTGTTCTTCCCCGACTCGATCGTCAGCGTGGGTGCATGGCTGACCGCGGGCATGGGCGGGTATGTCCGGACCGATCCCGACACCGGCGATCGGTCTAAAGGGCGGCTTCCTCGTGGTCGAACCCGAGGTGTGCGCGTTCGTCGCGATCACCCCGGCGAGCAGGATCGGCATCGGTGCCTCCTACCGGCTCGGCATCCCCGTCGAGGGAACCGCTGCGACGCTGCAGCAGCTCAGCGGCCCTTCGGCGTTCCTCGCGCTGCGCTACGGGTCGATCCGTCCGACGCCACCTGAAGAGCGGCGCCGGTTCAGCCTCGCGGGAGGCATCTCGCAGAAGTTCGCGATCGTGAGCGGGCAGGTCGCCCGGTACGACGGCGGCTACACTCGCCTGGTCATCGACCACCGATGGACAGTCGGCGCCATGGGCTACCGGGTGGCTGAAGGGGTCGAGATCGACGGTAACCGATTCGCCGCCATGGAAGCCGGCGTCTGGGGCGAGCGAATCTTCGACCTCGGCGGGCCTTTCGCGGTCTCGATCGGATGCCTCGCAGGCGTATCCATGGTCGGATACGTGGAGGCCGGAACCGGCGATGTCGTCGGCGCGCCGGCGGTGCTGATCAGCCCGGAAACCAAGGCATCACTCATCCTGACGGACTTCTGCAGACTGAGCCTGGGCCTGGCGCTGAGGGGTACCTTTCCGACCCGGGACGTTCCCGGTCTGGACTGGACCGATGTGAGCGGCCCGACCCTGTCGGTCGATCTCTGCTTCGGGGCGTTCTGAGATCGGGGGCTGCTGTGCTGACAAAAAGCACCCATCGTGCTTCACTCCCCCTCCCGGAGGTCCCGATGATCCTGAAGCTGATCGCCTGCGAAGTCTTCTACCGCGAGGCGTGCCTGAGCATAGCGACTTCCCCGCACCGGGTGGACGTCGAGTTCACGGAGAAGGGCGCGCACAACGACAGCGCGAAGCTGCGGGCACTCCTGCAGGAGAAGATCGACGCTGCCGAGGCAGCCCCCCAGCCGTGGGACGCCATCCTCCTCGGCTTCGGACTGTGCGGCAACTCGACGGTCGGCCTCGCGGCACGGAAGAGCCGGCTGGTCATCCCCCGGGCGCACGACTGCTGTACCATCTTCCTGGGCTCGCGCGAGAAATTCCGCGAGCACTTCAAGGACAATCCCAGCCTGCCCTTCTCGTCCGTGGGCTACGCCGAGCGTGGCTGGACCGAGGGGTCGCCCGCGGAGCATTCCTTCTTCCACGAACCCGGCACCACCACGAACTTCCTCCTCGGCGACAAAACCTGGGAGCAGTACGGGGAGCAGTACGGGGAGGAGAACGCCCGGTACATCATGGAGACGCTCGGCGCTTCGGTCGACCATTCGCTGACCGACCAGAAGGACAACCGGGTCGTGTTCATCCAGGTGCCCGAGTTCAGCCACCTCGGGTACGCGGAGCGCGCCCGTGCCGAGGCTGAGGCATCCGGCAGGAAGTACGTGGAGCTCCCGGGCGACATGCGGCTGGTGCGCAAGCTCGTGCACGGCGAGTGGGACCCCGAGGAGTTCCTCGTGGTTCAGCCGGGCCGGAAGATCGTCGGCGTCTACGACTGGGACCGGGTCGTCACGGAGGGGTGACGGCGGCCGTGGCCTGGGCTGCGGCTCGCGGCCGGCGCACCCACATCAGGAGCACCACCCCAAGCGCTGCCACCCCGGCCCCGAGAGCCAGCGTCCAGGGCATTCCGAGGACCCTGGCAACCGGCACCAGGACCGACATGCCGGCGACGGAGCCCAGGTAGAACGCGGCCAGGAACAGTGACATCGCGGTGCCCACCCTGGCCGGGTGCACGAGGTCCGCGATGAACGCCGGACCGATGCTCATGCTGACGCCGAGCACCGCGAGCAGCATGCCGACGATCCAGAAATGCCAGAGGGCACGGGACGCGATGAGGAGGGCAAGCGATCCGGCGCCGCACGCGCAGCAGGCGATCAGCACCGTCCTCCTGCCGATCCGGTCCGAGAGCCAGCCGAGGACAAACGGCACCGGCAGCGTGACCAGTGCGCCGACGACGAGGGTGCTCGTGATCGCAGCCGCGGAAAATTCCTGCGCGTTCATCAGCAGCGACCTGCCCAGGTTGCCCGATCCGTTCGCGGTGGACGCGATAAGCTGGGCAGCGAGTACCAGGAGCGCCGCGGATCCGATTCGCGGGGCCGGGAGATCGGAACGGCCGGACACGGCTGCGGCTTTGATGCGCTCGACAGGTACCCGCGGCAGAAGCATGAGTGCAGGGGGGATGAGCAGGTAGCATGCGGCAATGACGACGAACATGAGCGGATATCCCCACCGATCGACGAGGGAGCCGATTCCCAAGCCCCCGATGATGGAACCAGCGCTGATTGCCACCCCGATCAGGCCGAATACCCGGCCGCGCTCTGTTTCTGCGGCGTGCCGGGAGGCGATGATGTTGATGACGGTCAGGAACCATCCTCCGCTGAGCCAGCTGAAACCGACCAACGCCGTGAGCTGCCAGACCGTGATCACCCGACCCATGAGCACGATGCTCGGGATATTGAGGAGTATCAGCAGCACCAGGAAGGTCCGGCGCTGGAGCAAGCCGCCCGATCTGCCGGCCAACAGTGCGCCCGCAGCGAGACAGAGGAACGTGAAGGCCGTGAACCAGCCGGCGGCAGCTGTCGAGGCACCGATCTTGAGGGCGTACAGCGGCAGAAGGGGCAGCACACCGTTGCCAAAGGAGCAAATGATGAGCATCGGAACGAGCAGGCCAATCAACATTCTGCGGCTCATGGGAGCCTCCTGGCCGAGGGAAGCGGGGGCAGGCCGCCGAGTGGAACCAGCGGCGCGCGGCGAGTTGACAGGACCCCGGCCCCGGCCGATGATCGGCACCATGGAGAAGAAGCAGCTCGCCATCATCGCCGCCGGAGCCCTCGCGATCCTCCTCGGCGTCCTCGTCATCGTCGGGTCGTTCCTGCCTCCCGGCTCGAGAGTGGTGTCGTGGCCGCTCATCGTCATCGGCGTCGGCGCGGCCTTCCTGCTGTTCGGAGCGGGAACGAGCGCCGTCGGTCTCGTGATCCCCGGCACGATCGTGCTGGGCATCGGGTGCCTGCTGTACGTGCAGAACCTCGCCGGCTGGTGGCAGAGCTGGGCCTACGCGTGGGCGCTGATCCCCGGCTTCACGGGCCTCGGCCTGCTCGTCTTCGACCGGCTCACCAAGGCGAGCCCCGGGGTACGGACGACGGCACACATACTGCTGATCGCGAGCGCCGTCCTCTTCCTGGTGTTCGCCGCGGCCATCGGCAAGCACGCCTGGGCCTGGATCGTGCTCGGCGTGGCGCTGGTCGCCGCGGGAGCGGTGGTCGTGGTCCGCGCGGTCGGGCCGCGGAAGGCTCCGCGGGGCTGATGGACCTGTTCGACCCCCAGGGCGGGCCACTGCACCGCCAGGAGACATCCGCACTGGGCCAACCGCTTGCGGCGCGCATGCGGCCCCGGACCGTCGAGGAGTTCGTGGGCCAGGACCATATCCTCGGCCCTGGCCGGCTCCTGCGTCGGGCCATCCAGGCGGACCAGCTCTCCTCGCTCATCTTCTACGGGCCTCCGGGCACGGGAAAGACCACACTCGCCCGGGTCATCGCGAACACCACGCGGAGCCTTTTCCAGAGCCTGAACGCCGTGCTCGCCGGTGTGAAGGACATCCGCGAGGCCACGGCCGCGGCCGACGAGCGTCGGAAGCTGTATGGCCGGCGCACCACCCTCTTCGTGGACGAGGTGCACCGCTGGAACAAGGCCCAGCAGGACGCGCTCCTGCCCTGGGTGGAAAACGGCACGATCGTGCTGATCGGGGCCACCACGGGCAATCCATACTTTGAAGTGAACCCGGCGCTCGTCAGCCGGTCGCGCATTTTCCAGCTCACGCCGCTCACGAATCCGGACCTCCACCGGATCGCGCAGGCTGCACTGGCCGACGCCGAGCGGGGCTACGGCAGCCTCGACGTACGCATCGACGCGGACGCGCTCGAGCACCTCGTCGACGTCTCGAGCGGCGACGCGCGCACGCTGCTGAACGCCCTGGAGCTGGCGGTCGAGACCACACCGTCGGTCTTTCCGCCGCCCCCCGATGAACCGATCATCATCACCCGGTCCATTGCCGAGGAAAGCATCCAGCGCCGGGCCGTGCTCTACGACAAGGAGGGCGACTACCACTTCGACACCATCAGCGCCTTCATCAAGAGCCTGCGCGGCTCGGACCCCGACGCGGCGCTGTACTGGCTGGCCCGGATGGTGTACGCGGGCGAGGACCCCCGGTTCATCTTCCG
>JAPLSM010000157.1 GCA_026398635.1 Spirochaetota bacterium
GCGATCTCGTTGAGCGGCCGCATGAACTGGCGCGAGTAGGCGATGAAGGTCGCGACCACACCAACGCTCACGGCGCCCCGGGCTGCGAGCACCCCTCCCGTTACGGCCACGGCGGTGAAGGCGAGGTTGCCGATGACGTTCATCATCGGCATGAGGAACCCGGTCCAGATCTGCGCACGGGTGCCCACCCGGCGCAGGCGCTCGTTGATCCCCGCAAACTGCTCGGCGCAGCGCCGTTCCCGACCGAACGCCTTCACCGCCTGGATGCCCGAGACGGTCTCCTCGACGTGCCCGTTCAGTGCGCCGAGGGCATCCTGCTGCTGTTTGAACAGCGTGCGCGTCCTGCGCGAGATCATCGAGGTCAGGAGCAGCACGAGGGGCACGGGCACGAGCGATGCCGCGGTCAGCAGGGGGTTGAGGGCCAGCATGATCGCCAGCGTGCCGGTGACCACCACGAGGCTCGACATGAGCTGGATGGCCGACTGGGACACCGTGACGCTGACCGCGTCGACGTCGTTGGACAGCCGGCTCATGAGGTCGCCGTGCGTGCGGAGGTCGAAGAACGAGAGCGGCAGCCGCTGCAGCTTGGCGAACAGTCCCTCGCGGACGTTGCGCACCATCCGCTGCGACACGCCCGCCATGATCCAGCCGTGGAAGGTCGACAGCAGCGCCCCTCCCAAGTAGGCAGCAAGCAGCGCTACCGCGGCGGCCGCCAGCGCGCGGGCGGGCCCGGGGGCCGACATCGCGGCTTTTATGCTGGCGCGCGTGGCTGCCCCCGCGATGGACGACAGCGCGTCCACGGCCCGGCCGAGCAGCCAGGGCCCCGCCATGCCGAGTGCCGCCTCAGCGACGATGAGGAATGCGATGAGGGTCAGGCGACGCTGCTCGCCGGCGAAAAACGCCCAGATGCGCCGCACCGTGCGGCGGACGTCGCTGGGCCGGACCCGGGCGCCGAACCGGGACGCAGGGCCTGCGCCCATGCCGGGCCCCCGGCCAGGCATTCCCGGCACGGCCGCGAGCGGCGGGTACCCGCCGCTCACCGGCGTCGCTTCAGGCCGGCCCGCGCGGGCCATTGAGGGCCTCCCTGCCGAGCTGTGCGGCGCAGATGTCGCGATAGACGTCGCAGCTGCGGATCAGCTGCGCGTGGGTTCCGACCCCCGCGGCCCGGCCGTCGTCGAGCACGAGCACCCGGTCCGCCGCAACGGCAGCGGAGATCCGCTGCGTGATGAGGATGCAGGTGAACCCCGCGGCGGAGCCCCGGATCGCGGCCAGGATTTCGGCTTCCGTGATCGAGTCGACGGAGCTGGTGCAGTCGTCGAGCACGAGGACCTCGGGCTTCCGCACCAGGGCCCGGGCGATGGCCACCCGCTGTTTCTGGCCGCCCGAGAGGTTGACGCCGCCCTGGCCGAGCACGCTCCCGTAGCCCTCGGGGAACCCGGCAATGAAGTCGTCGGCGGCCGCAGCTCGGGCCGCTTCCTCGAGGTCGGTCTGGCCGGCATCCTCGCGGCCCCAGCGGAGGTTCTCGGCAATGGTGCCGGTGAAGAGGACCGTCTTCTGCGGAACGAGGGCGATGCGGCCGCGAAGGCCGGCGAGGTCGATCGACCGCACGTCGACGCCGCCCACCAGGACGACCCCGGAGGTCGCGTCGTGGAACCGGGGCACGAGTGCGGCCAGCGTGCTCTTGCCCGACCCCGTGGGGCCGATGATCGCCGTGATGCGGCCCGGTTCGCACACGAGGTTCACGCCCTCGAGGACGAGCCGTCCGGCCGAGCCGGGATAGGCGAACGAGACGCCCGCGAACTCGACCGTCGCGCGGGACCGCGGGGCCGGCCGGGCGGAGACCGGGGGCAGCAGCTGTTGTTGCCCTGCGGCTGAGAGGGCCCGCTCTTCGTATGGTTCGCTCGCGGGCGTGCCGAGCACCTCCCCGATCCGGTCCCACGACGCCTTGGCCCGGACGAACGACATGAAGACGCCCGAGATCATGCCGAGCGCGAACAGGATCTGGCTCATGTAGTTGATGAAGGCGATGGTCTTGCCGACCTGCACGGAGGCGCCCCCCACGCGGATGCCTCCCACCCAGAGCACGGCGACGATGCCGAGGTTCACCGTCAGGGAGATGGCGGGGCCGAAGAGCGCCAGCACCCTGAGAGCCCGGGTGGAGGCGCTGGTCAGCTCCCGGTTCGCGCCGGCGAACCGTTTGACCTCGTGTTCCTCCCGGCCGAAGGCCTTCACGACCCGGATGCCTCCGAGGTACTCGCGGGTCACCGAGTTCACGCCGTCGAGCCCCTCCTGCACGCGGCGGAAGCGCTGGAACCCGGTGAGCAGGTTGACCGTGATGAGGGCCGCCGCGACCGGTACGACGACCGCGAGCACCAGCGAGAGCTGTGGCTCGAGGATGACGGCCATCACGAGGCTGCCGACCGCCACGATGGGCGCCTTGGCGAGGATGCGCATCAACCCATTGACGAACGCCTGGACCTGGGTGACGTCGTTGGTCTGCCGGGTGATGAGCGAGGCGGTGTCGAACCGGTCGAGCTCGTCGAACGAGAAGGAGGTGATCCTCCGGAAGAGGTCGGCACGCAGGCGGGCGGCGAAGCGGAACGAGACGAGGCCCGCGATGATGTTGCGGCCTATGGCACCGACGGCGCCGATCCCCGCCACGCCGAGCATGGAAAGCCCGAGCCGGGCGACGATGCCGAGGTCGTGAGCAGCCACACCCGTGTCGATGATGCGCGCCATGATGGTCGGCTGCAGCAGGTCGCAGACCGCCTCCACCGAGAGGCAGACTACGGCTGCGAGGAAGGGGAGGGCATACCGTTTGATGTACGGGCGGGCGATTCGCGCGCGAGCCATTGCATACGGCCGCGAGTCCGCATCCGGTCGCCCGCGGGGTGGTCCACACTATAGCGCAGCCGTTTGATGCGGGAAAGCCGGGCCGGTACCACGGCCAGGGACTGCGGCCAGTGACCGCGGTTTGACGCGGCGAGGGGCGAACCGGTACGCTGGATCGGTGTTGGCCCAGTTGCTGAAGATCGTGATCGATCAGTACCGGCTCAAGGTGGACGGAGTGCACGGTATCCACCACTGGGGACGCGTGCTCGAGAACGGGAGGCGTCTCGCCCCCCTCACCGGAGCCGACCCGCGGGTGGTCGAGCTGTTCGCGATCTTCCACGACGCGTGCCGGTGGCGCGACTTCCTGGACCACGACCACGGGCACCGCGCCGCCAAGCTCGTCCAAAGCCTCCGCGGCGACATCGATCTGGACGATGACGCGTTCGGCCTGCTCGTCCTGGCGTGCGAGTGCCACACCCGCGGGCCGCGCCTCCCGTGCGACGAAACGGTACTGACCTGCCTCGACGCCGACCGGCTCGACATCCCGAGGGTGGGGATGTGGATCAGGACGAACCTCCTGTTCACCGCCGCTGCCCGCGACCCCGTCATAATGGGTTGGGCGAGCGGCCGAGCCTGGCACGGCGAGATCCCCGCCGTCTGCGCCGACGAGTGGGGGTTGTAGCAGCGATTGCCACGGTATGGCCGCGCTGCGCCGTGCGAAGGTCGGGGCGGCTCCTGCGGGCGCGGGCAGCCTGCAGGGGCGCGGGCGTCCTCTTGCAGGCTCATATCTCCCGGTATATCCTTTTTATGGAGCCTTTATGGGAGGAAGCTTTGATATCGCTGCTGCCGCCGAATCGTTCATGGCCCGGCAGGGAAAAGTGCGGGAACGCCGCAGGCGCCTCCACGAGATGGCATGCGCAGATAGCGCGCGCATTGTCGACATGGCGATTCGGGAGTTCCAGCCTCGACGGATCTTGCAGTGGGGTTCCCTGCTGGAGCCGGACGACTTCGACGAACACTCTGACATCGACATCGCCGTGGAGGGATTGGCGGACGCACGCGGGTTCCTGGACCTTCTCGGCAAAGCCATCGACATGACGGAGTTCCCGGTAGATCTGGTGGAATGGGAAAAACTCGACCAGGACAGCCGGGAGTCGATTCTGCGCCGCGCCAGGGTTGTGTATGAGCGCGAAGGATAGGATACGGCTGCTCCAGGGTGAGATCGCCCGCACACTGCGTGCGATGGATGAGGCAGAAGCAAACTATCGCCGCTTCCGTGCGGATTTCCCGCCTGTGCCCACAGAACGGAACTATGATCTGATCATCCTGGCCGACATCATCACCGATTATTACACGTGCGTGGAGACCGCGTTGGTCCGCATCGCCAAGGCCTTCGAAAACGAATTGGAGGAGCGCCGATGGCATGCGAGCCTCCTGGAGCGGATGAACGTGGACGTCCCTCGCGTGAGGCCCTGTGTCGTGACCGATGAAGCCCACCGGCATCTGCACGAGCTCCTGCGTTTCCGGCATTTCCGGAGGTACTATTTCGACCGCAAGTACGACCGTGACCGCATGACGCTTCTCGAACGCAGCTTTCAGCTCTCGATACCCCTGGTGAGAGCTGATATGGACCGATTCCTGGGTTTCCTGGAAAAGTTGTCCGAGCAGACCTGACCGGAAGCGGGAACGGTCCTCAGTTCGCCGGGTTCGCGTGGAGGTGACCGTCCCGGTGGTGGCGATTGCCACGGTATGGCCACGAGCGGTACCCTCTTCCTGTGGCATCCGGAAAACCGATCCCCCGCTGGAAACGGATCCTCGGGTACATCCTGCTCAGCTTCGGGATTCTCAGCGTCATCGACTTCTTCAGCCCGATCCCCATCCCGACAACCTTCCTCGGTGCCTTCTTTACGGGCGGGATCGCCATAGCGGCCGGCGCCTGGCTGCTGACCGGGGGCGAGTGGCTCCCGTACTTGAAACGCTGGGCTGCGACGCGGAATGTCGGCTCGCCGCGGCAGCCGGACCGCGTGCGTTTCGATCCCCTGCTGCCGGTGGAGATCCTCCGCCTCGCCCGGGAGCACGAGGGGATCCTCACGGTGTCGAACGTGGCGATCGGGCTCAACGTGCCGCTCGACCAGGCGGCTGCGGCCCTCGAGGAGTGCGTGCGCCTGGGCAACGCGTTCCCGGACTACGACATCGACCGGCAGCACGCGATCTACCGGTTTCCCGAATTCATGCCTCGCCGCGATCGCCTGACGGGGAACGACGCGACCCATTGAAGTTCGACGGGCGGGTTGCCTGCGGACCGATGGTCCGCGCAAAGGCGGCGGCGACCGGAAGCCCGGCCGCGGCCGCGAGGCCCCCGACCAGCAGGGGCAATCCGTTCCACGCCTCGAACAGCACCCCGCCGGTGAGGCCGGCCACGATCATCGCGAGGTTCCAGAACAGGTGGATGTACCCGAGCGCTCGTCCGACCCCGGAGGGTTCGACGGCCTTCGTCATCTGGACTGGCAGGAGGGTCGACAGCGACCACGCGGCTGACACCGCGAAGGTCGCGGCCGCGAACACGACCCACAGCCGGTTCGGGAAGGCAGCGATGATGATCGACGCCGCGGCGAGCGCGGCGTAGCTCGCGCCGGTCGGCGTCTTCCAGCCGGCCCGGTCGGCGATCCGTCCCACGGCGAGCTGCGCAAGGGATGCGCACACGCTGCTCGCCGTCGCGTAGAGCGCTATCGTCGAATTGGAGGCGCCGGCATCTTTCAGGAGCAGCGGAACGAACACGAGCAGCATCCCGTAGCAGACGGTCGGGAGGAAGCGCATCCACGCGAGCAGGCGGATCGGCGGGCTTGCGGCGGCGAACCCGACAGCGGACAGGATCCCGGCGGGGTGCGAGGAGAGCGGGCCGCGGCGCGCGGAGCGGGGCAGCACGATCGCCGTGGCGAGCCAAATCCCCACTGCCGGCAGGGCGGTGAAGGGCACCAGCCCCCTCCAGTCCGTGCGGCCGAGCAGCACTCCGGCCACGGGATTGCCGATCGCCCCCCCGAGGGTGGTTCCCCAGTACAGCAGCGCGGTGAACAGCCCTAGCCGGGTGCGATCTGCCTTCTCGATCAGGTAGCTGGTGGCCCCCAGCGAGGCAGGGCCCATGCCGATCCCGGTGACCGCCCAGACCACCGCGATCCACCAGGGGCTGCAGGTCAGGAAGAGCAGGGTCGCGGCGAAGTACAGGACCTGGCCCGCGACGAGGGTCCGCTTCGCCCCGATCGTGTCGACCAGTGCGCCGCCGGCGAGGGACGAGCCGAGGCCCATCAC
>JAPLSM010000371.1 GCA_026398635.1 Spirochaetota bacterium
GATCCGAAGATTGATGGCCGCCGGCGACATCATCCGCGTCAAGAAAGGCCTCTACCTGTTCGCTGAACGCTTCCGGCGCGAGCCGATTTGCCGGGAGATCCTCGCGAACCTCATCCACGGTCCCTCCTACGTGAGCCTGGAATACGCCCTCTCGTTCCACGGCTTGATCCCCGAGCGCGTGGAAATGGTCACCTCGGTCTGTACCGGCCGGTCGCGCCGGTTCGACACTCCCTTCGGGGCGTTTTCCTACCGATCACTGACCATGGATCGGTACTCCTGGGGTGCCGACCTCATCACGGTCTCCGACAGCGGCTTCCTCATCGCCAACCCTGCCAAGGCGCTGGCAGACAAGGTGTGGACGGACAAGCGGTTCACCGGTGCGCGATTGAGCGATTTCGGCTCGTACCTTTTCGAGGACCTGCGTATCGACCGCGATCAGCTCACGTCGATCCCGGTCCACAATTTCGAGGAAGCAGCCGCGGCGTACGGCTCGGCCAAGATCCATCGTCTGGCGGAGTACGTTGCCCGCCTCGGGGAGCGGCCGGATGCATGAAGCCATCCGCACGATGATCCAGCGCTACTCCATCGCCACAACCGATGGAGCCGTGAACGCTCTCAGGGAGATCATGCAGCAGCTCGCGCTCCTGGGGCTCTGGCGCAGCAAGTTCTTCGAGCACGCCGCGTTCTACGGAGGCTCGGCGCTCAGGATCCTCCACGGCCTGTCTCGATACTCGGAGGATCTGGACTTCTCACTGCTTCACCCAAACCCCGGCTTCACGTGGGGCGCCTACGGCGACTCCCTCAAGCGCGAGATCGAGGCGTTCGGGTTCGAGGCCCGGTTCCAGCACCATGCCTCATCGGGGGGAGGGCCTATAGAATCAGCCTTCCTCAAGATGAACACGCTCCAACAGCTCGTTGTCATCCAGCCCGCGGTCGAAGGCCTGGGCATCAATCGTGCCCAGGTGCTCCGCATCAAGCTCGAGGTCGACACCGACCCGCCTCCGGGCTTCGAGGTCGAGAGCCACTACCTGCTGCAGCCGATACCCTTCTCGGTTCGGGTATTCCGTCCTCCGGACCTGTTCGCAGGGAAGATGCATGCGCTGCTCTGTCGCCGTTTGGCGAGCCGGGTCAAGGGGCGCGACTGGTACGACCTGGTATGGTACGTCGGGCGCGGCATGCCGCTCAGGCTGAAGCACCTGGAGGCCCGCATGCGCCAGTCCGGCGACTACGCCGCCTCGGCACCTCTGAACGCGGAGCGACTGTCCCGGCTTCTCCTCGATGCCGTCAGCGGACTTGATGTGGACCAGGCAAGGGACGAGGTGATGCGGTTTGTTGGTGATCCAGGATCTCTCACCCTGTGGTCCCGAGACTTCTTCCTGGACATCGCCGCCAGGGTCCAGACGGTGTGAATGCCGCAGCAACGGTGCGCCTGTGATACCAGGCGCTCCCGCCCTTGACGTTTCGCCGTCTGCGCGATACGCTATTTCTCGAACTGGGAAGATGATCCTCAACAAACGACAAGCAGTGGGGCGCAATGCCCCGTTCAACCCCTAGGGACACCATGGCCAAAGCGAAGGTCGCATACGACGAAAAGACCATCCAGACCCTCGACGCGCTGGAGCACATCCGCCTGCGGACCGGCATGTATATCGGCCGGCTCGGCGACGGCTCCAACCCCATGGACGGCATCTACATTCTATTGAAGGAAGTCATCGACAACAGCGTCGACGAGTTCATCATGGGCGAGGGCAAGACCATCGACATCGGCCGCAAGAAGGACGACATGGTCGTCCGGGACTACGGCCGGGGCATCCCGCTCGGCAAGGTCATCGACTGCGTCAGCAAGGTGAACACGGGCGGCAAGTTCAACGACGACGTGTTCCAGTTCAGTGTCGGCCTGAACGGCATCGGCACCAAGGCGGTCAACGCGCTGTCCCGCGAGTTCGAGGTGGTGAGCTACCGCGAGGGCAAGTTCGTTCACGCGATCTTCAAGCAGGGCAAGCTCGCTTCAAAGAAAGAAGGGAAGGACCCCAAGGCGCGGCACGGCACGCTCGTGCACTTCGCGCCCGACCCGGCCATCTTCTCGACGTTCACGTGGAACGACGAGTTCATCATGAAGCGCCTGCGCTACTACGCGTACCTCAACGCGGGCCTGACGCTGAACTACAACGGCCAGAAGGTGATCAGCCGCGAGGGGCTGCGGGACCTTCTGCTGGAGGAGATCGGCGAGGAGCAGACCCTCTACGAGGTCGTACACTTCCAGGGGCCTCGCCTCGAGTTCGCCTTCACCCACACGGGCACCTACGGCGAGAGTTACTTCAGCTTCGTCAACGGGCAATTCACCGTGGACGGCGGCACGCACCAGATCGCCTTTCGGCTCGGTATGCTGAAAGCCATCGACGACTACGCGGGCACCACCTTCTCGGCCGAGGACGTGCGCGAGGGCATGATAGGAGCCGTGGCCATCAAGGTGAAGGACCCCGTGTTCGAGAGCCAGACCAAGCATAAGCTCGGCAACAACGAGATCCGGGGGTGGGTGACCGACGAGGTGAAGCGCGAGACCCTCGTGTGGCTGACCAGGAACGA
>JAPLSM010000227.1 GCA_026398635.1 Spirochaetota bacterium
CGTGCTCATGCGGAATCTCGAGGCGGTGGTCCGGCGGTTCCAGGATCAGCAGCGCGGGTGGGTATTGGTTCCCGACATCCATGTCCTGCGCATCGAGGATGTGGCCCTGTCGACCAGCCCGTTCGAGCTGTACCTGGACTACGGCCTGCGCATCCGGGCCAGGAGCCCCTCCGCGTACACGCTGCAGGCCCAGCTTTCCTGCGGCGAGGCCGGCTATCTGCCGACCGCACGGGCCGTGGCGGCGGGGGGGTATGGAGCGCACGTCGCGAACGGAACGGTGGGACCGGAAGGCGGCCAGCTCCTGGTGGAAAGCATCCTTGAGGCGCTGCGGCGGCTGTTCGCGGCTTGAGCTGCTCCCGCTGCATCCCGGGGTGCGCGATCGGCCGGTCCGCCGTCACCGGAACGTTCGAGTGGCTTGTGGGGGTAAGAAATGGGTGCAGAGCGCACCGATGAGGAAGAGCGCCGTCGGTACTGGAGCGAGGAGATGGACGCGGCGTACCGGTTCATGCTCGCGATCCAGGAAGCCCCGGTGGCCGAATGCGGCGAACCCCTCGCCGCGCTGCCCGAAGCCGCGGCTTCCGCGGGGGTCACGGTGTTCTTTTCCGCGCTTCCCCACGTGCGCGGCCTGCCTCGCCTGTTTTTCCTCCGCACGGGCATCATGAAGGACTTCCTCGCCGCGGCCGAAGAAATGAACCGCAGCGGGTGGGCGATCAAGGTCGAGGATGCCTACCGCTCCCGCGAGATGCAGAAGTACAACGCCCTGCGGCCGGATGTGTTCCCCGCCGTGCTCGAGAAGACACAGTGGGAGCTGGGGGGCGCGATGCCGGACATCAAGCTGTTCCGCCGCAGGCTGGCGGCCCTTATCGCCATGAGCCCGAAGGTCGGCACGCACTGCAGCGGCAGCGCGGTAGACGTGTCGGTGCTCTCCCTCGACGGGGGCGCCGAGGTCGACCGGGGCGCCCCGTACCTCGAAATCTCGGAGAAGACGCCGATGGGCTCGCCCTTCGTCTCGAAGGAGGCCGCGCACAACCGGGCGGAGATCACCGCAATCATGGCCCGGCACGGCTTCCGCCCCTACCCGTTCGAGTTCTGGCACTACAACAAGGGTGATTCCTACGACGAGCACCTCTCGGGCAGCGGCAGGCCCGCGCGCTACGGCGCCGTCGATCTGGACCCGGCCACCGGCGCCGTCACGGCCGTTCCCGACCCTGCCGCGCCCCTCAATTCCGAAGAGGATATCGGCGCCGGCATCGAGCATGCCCTGCGGGAGGGAGGAGCGGGAAGGACGCTGTCGTGAGCGCCCCCGCCTGCCTGGTCGGTATCGACCTGGGCACGACGGTCTGCAAGGCGCTGGTGTTCGACCAGGACCTGCGCCTGCTCGCCGGCGCCTCGCGACCGCTCGCGCTCTCGACGCTGTCCGGCGCCGAGATCGAACAGGACGCCGAGGGATGGTGGCAGTCGGCAGCACGGGTGGTTCGCGAGGCCCTGGGTACATCAGGCTGCGACGCCCGCCAGGTGAAGGGGCTCGGGGTGAGCTCCCAGGGGATCTCGTTCGTGCCCGTGGACGGAAGCGGCGCGCCTCTCCGCCCCGCCTTCAGCTGGCTGGACACCCGCGCCGTCGAGCAGAGGCGCGCGGTGGTCGACGCCCTTGGCGAGAAGAGGATCTTCTCGATCACGGGCAAGCGCTGCGGCGATGCCTATCTCCTTCCCAAGCTGCTGTGGTTCCGCGAGCACGAGCCGGCAGCATGGGCGAAGACCCGGCGGATCCTCATGCCGCTCGATTTCCTCCTCGCCCGGCTCACCGGCGAGTACGTGACCGATCACACGATGGCCTCGGGCACGATGCTCTACGACATCACCCGCCGGCAGTGGTCCCAGCGCATCCTCGCTGCATTCGACTTCGATCAGTCCATCCTGCCGGGGATCCACCAGGGCGGCGAAACGGCGGGCGAGCTGCGGCCGGCGTCCGCCGAGGCTCTGGGCCTGCCCGCGGGCATCCCGGTCGCGGTCGGCGGGCAGGACCAGAAGGTGGCCGCCCTCGGCGCCGGCATCGACCTGGACCGGTGCACGATTTCCCTGGGCACCGCGATGGCGATCACGCAGAAGTGCGACCAGCCGGTGATCGACCCCGCCATGCGCATCCCCTGCTTCACCGATCTGCTGCCCGGGCGCTGGGTTGTCGAAGGTTCGGCGGTGTGCTGCAGCATCCTGGACTGGGCGAAGCAGGCGTTCTTCCCGGGCTCGGACTGGGACGAGCTGAACCGGCTGGTGGGCGAGGCGGCTGGGCTCCCGAATGCGCCCACGATGCTCCCGTTTTTCTCCGGCGCCGCGGCACCCTTCTTCGATCCCGCGGCGAGGGGGACGCTGACCGGGCTGGACCTTTCGACGACGCCCGCCCAGATCGTCCGCAGCGTCTACGAGGGCATCGCATTCCTCATCAGGGCGAACATCGAGGTGATCGAGAGCATCTCACGACCCGTGCGCGGGCTCCGCATTTTCGGCGGCGGCTCGAAGAGCGACGCCTGGTGCAGGATCATCGCCGACACGGTGCAGCGCCCGGTGAGCGCGCTCGCCATCTCGGAGTCGGCCTCGGTCGGCGCCGCGATTCTCGCCGGTACGGCAGGCGGCGTCTTCTCGAATCCCGAGGACGCCTTCCCCCTGGTGGCCGTCCGCTCATCGTACGAACCGCGGCCAGACCACGCGGCGCGCTGCGACGAAGGGTACGGGCGGTTCTGCTCCCTCGCGGACCAGCACACACGCTCACGGGCGCCGGCGCTGCTCACCGGGTGCTCCCTGCCGGGTTCCCGCAGCGGCGGTTGAAGGAGGAGCATCGATGGGCGAAGAACCAAGGGAAGCCACCAGCAACTACGAGGGCCTCGTGGCTGTCGGCCCGGTACCGACGTCCACCTTCGCCCGATGGGGCAAGTGGGTCCAGGCGCCCCTCGGGGGCCTGCCGCCCGTGAAGGAATACCGGTGCCTGCGCACCCGCGAGCGCATGACGATCGACGGGAGGCTGGACGAGAAGGCGTGGCAGAAAGCCCCCTGGTCCGAGCCGTTCGGCAGCATCGCCAAGGGCGCGAAGGTGGAGTTGGAAACGCGCGTCGCCCTGCTCTGGGACGATCGCTGCCTGTACGCCGCATACCGGGTGGAGGACCCGGACATCCGCGGCACCATGACCGGGTTCCACGACCACGTGTACATCAACGACGAGGACGTGGAGATCTTCGTGCAGGGCGACGGCTACTACTACGAGCTGGGCGTGAACCCCGTCAACAACGTCTACGAGATCAGATGGACATGGGTCCAGCCGCTTGTCGAGCGTCGCTCGTACGCGGAGCTGGACCGGCTCCTCCGCACGCCTAACTTCCTCTACTTCCTCGCCCGGGATGGCGAGCCGATCGGGAGGCACGGCGACCTCGACTGGCAGCTGCCCGGGCTTGAGCACGCCGTGCACCTCGACGGGACGCTGAACCGGCCCGAAGTGCGGGACGAGGGCTGGACGGTGGAGTTCGCCCTCCCCTGGGAGGGCCTCGCCCCGCTCATGGGCGCGCGGTCGATGCCCCCGAGGCCGGGGGACGAGCTGCGGATCACCGCCTACCGCGCCCATCAGACGCGGAAGGAATGGAACCGCGAGAACAGCGCGACCGGATGGACATGGAGCATCATGGGGAACGATAACATTCACATCCCCGAGCGCTGGAACAGGGTGCTGTTCGTCGACGAAACGCTGTAGGCAGGGAAGGAGAGGGGAATGAGCACGGAAGGCACAGGGCTCAGGGCAGGCGTCGCGGAAATCGACGTCTCCCCGCCGCTTGGGGTGCAGCTCGTCGGCTACCCTACGGTGGTCCGGAACAACACGGGCATCCACGACCCCGTCTTCGCAGACTGCCTGGTGCTGGACAACGGGAAAAAACGCATCGCCCTGATCACGTCCGACCTCGTGGGGTTCTCGAAGGATTTCGTAGCCAGGCTGCGCGCCGCCGTGGAGGCCGACACGGGCATCCGGGGCGCTGATCTCCTGGCGTGCGGCTCGCACACGCACGGAGGCCCCCGCCTGGCGTCGTACGTGTTCGAAGAGGAGAAGGCGATGGGAGGCAGGGTCGAACATGCCTACCTCGACACGCTCATGCAGCACCTTCGCGACCTGGTGAAGGAAGCTACGGCAGGCCTGCGCCCCGCGCGCATCGGTTTCGGCAGGGGGAAGGCCGGTGCGGAGAAAGGCATCGGGGGCAACCGTCACGACCCCAGGGGGCTCGCCGACCCCGGGGTGGGCGTGATAGGCGTGCAGGGCGAGTCCGGGGAGTGGATGGCGGTGCTCGTGAAGTACTCGCTGCACCCGACCATCCTCCAGATGGACAACACCCTGGTGACCGCCGACTACCCCTGGGGAATCCGCACAGTAATCAAGGAGCGCCACCCCCGCGCGGCCTTCTTCTTCGCCCAGGGCGCCACGGGTGACCAGAGCTCCCGCTACTTCCGTAAGGGTCAGACGTACGAGGAGGCGGAGCGGTTCGGCAGGATCATCGGCGAAGAAGCGGACCGGGTGCTCGGCTCGCTCGCGTGGGCCCGCGAGCCGGTCCTCGCGTCGGCTTCCGAGCAGGTGGAGCCGGTCTGGAAGGAGATCCCTCCCATTCCCGAGCTGGAAAGCCGCATCGCGCGCTACTGGGAGGAACTGCATGCGCTCGAAGCCCGAGGGGCGCCGTACGTCGAGCAGCAGACCTGCTACCTCGACCGTCTCGGCGTGGAGCTCACCCTCGGCATGGCCCGGGCGCACGCGCGCGGCGAAAAGGCGGCCTGGGAGTACGATGCGCCGCTCGAGGTGCACGCCCTGCGGATCGGGGACGCCTGCATCGTGGGCTACCAGGGGGAGGTTTTCTCGGAGTACACCCTCGCCACCGAGAAGCGCTCGCCCTTCGCGCACACATACGTCTTCACCCTGTCGAACGGAATCGGGCCGGGCTACGTCGTGGACAAGGCCTCCGCGGAGAAGCGCCTCTTCGAAGCAGGGGCTTCGATGATGAAGCCCGAGACGGGGCAGAAGATCATGGACGCGGCCTCTCGCCTGATGGCGCAGCTGAAGGCCGCCCGGGCATAAGGGTACTGCGATGAGCATGGACCAGGCTGCGCTGAAGGCGGGGCGGAAGCGGAGGAAGCAGCTCCTCCTGGGTTTCTGCCCCATCGGGAAGTTCGTCTTCTCGCACTGGGATGCCCTGCGGCAGAAGAAGGCCATCCTCGAGAAGCTGGACCAGTGGAAGGTCCGGTACTGCACCATCGACACCGTGGTGCCCGACGGCATGGTGCGCGACCAGCGGCACGTCGGGCCGGTCGTACGCTTCTTCCGCGAAAAGGGGATCGATGCCCTCTTCATGCCGCACTGCAACTTCGGCACCGAGGGGGCCGTCGGGATGATCGCGCGAGAGCTCGGCGTGCCGGTGCTGCTGTGGGGGCCGCGCGACGAGGCGCCGCTCGCCGACGGCTCGCGGCTTCGCGACTCGTTGTGCGGCATGTTCGCCTCCAGCAAGGTGCTGGGCAAGCTCCACGTTCCCTTCACCTACATCGAGAACTGCCGTACGGGAGACCCGCAGTTCCGCGAAGGAGTCTCGCGGTTCCTCCGCGCAGCCATGGTGGTGAAGTCGATGAAGCGCATGCGCATCGGCCAGGTCGGCGTCAGGGTCGACTTCTTCTGGACGACGATCGCGAACGAGAGCGAGCTGCTGGAAAAGTTCGGCATCCAGGTGCTCCCCTTCGACATGGCCGACTTCCTGCGGGGCGTGAAGGCCCGCGCGAAGGAGGACCGGGCCGGCTACGTGGACGAGCTCGCGCAGCTGAAGCGGCAGTGGCTCGACGTGAGCGGCATGCAGAGCGAGGAGGGGGTCCTGAACGCCCTTGCCTACCGCGACGAGCTCTTCCGCCTGGGCGAGGAGAACGAGCTGGACGCCTTCTCGATCAAGTCCTTCAGCTCCATCCCCGACGAGCTGGGCGCCGGCATCGGCATCGGCGAGATGATGCTGCTGGAGTGGTACCCGGTCGGGGTCGAGAGCGACCTCCACGGCGCGGTGAGCTCGGTCCTGGTGGAAGCTGCCGCAGCGGACGAGCAGCCCAGCTTCTTCCCGGAGTACACCGTGCGCCATCCCGACAACGACAACGCCGTCCTCCTGTGGCACGGTGTGGCTCCGCGGTCACTGCGCCACCCCGGCGTGGAGAAGGTGCGCGTCGGGGCGCCGTGGATCCTGAAAGGCCTGCCGCCGTCCAGCCCCCAGTTCCGTCTCCGCGACGGGCCGCTCACCGTGTGCCGGTTCGACGGCGACACGGGTGCCTACCGTCTCGGCATCGGCCAGGGCAGGACCGTGCCCGGCCCTGCCACGAACGAGTTCTACGCGTGGATGGAGGTGGACGACTGGCCGCGCTGGGAACGGCGGGTCATGCAGGGACCCTACATTCACCACTGCTCGGCGGTGTACGACCACTGCGCCGACGTGCTGCAAGAGGCCTGCCGCTACATCCCGCACCTGAGCGCGGAGCGCTTCGACCGACCCTCCCAGGAGGTGGAGAATGGACCTCGAACAGCTTTCTGACCTTTACCCGCAGCGCCGCGAGGAGCGCCTGGCAGGCATCGAGCGGTTCTGGAACGGCGGGTCCGGCTACCTCGTCGTCCAGCGGCCGGCCGGCCACCTCTGGGCGGAGTGCAACTCCGTCGAAGGGGTGTACCGGAACAACCTCCGCCACCTCGAATCGTGGCTCCCCTTCCCCTGGTCCGACGAGCTTCCCCACCTGCAGGCGTGGTTCGGTACGGGCGTGTACGCCAATGCCTTCGGCTGCGAATACCTCTGGCGCGAGGGAGAGGCGCCCGACTCCCACGTTCGGTACCACCGCATCGAAGAGGTACGGGGCCTGGCAATGCCGGACTGGCGCGACAGCCCGGTGATGGGGATGGTGCTGGACTGCATCGACCTGATGAAGGAGAGAACCCGGGGCAGGTTCCCCATCGCGCTCACCGACACGCAGTCCCCCTTCGACACGGCCACCCTCGTGCTGGACACCTCGGAGTTCTTCACCGCCTGCTACACGGAGGAGGAGACGGCGCACGCTCTCATGGCAACCATCGCGGACCTCGTCATCGCCTTCTCCCGGGAGCAGGCGCGCCATATCGGGGAGGAGTTGGTTTCGCGGCCCGGGCACGTCATGCCCAGCCTGCCGGGCTTCCGCGGCATCACGCTCTCGGACGACAACCTCGCGGTCTCTTCGCCTCTCATCAACGAGCGGTTCTCCCTCCCCTGCGACCAGAGGATCGCCGATGCGCTCGGCGGCGTCGCCGTGCACTCCTGCGGCGTGTGGGACCACACCATGCGGCTTCTGCCGGGGCGGGGAGTGATGGGCGTGGACTGCGCCGTCTCGCCGCGCTGCGACCCGACCCCGATGACCCCCGAAAGGGTGCGCACGGCCCTTGCCGGCACCGGCATCGTCGTGAAGGCACGCTGCGGGGGCACACGGGAAGAGATCGAGCACGCCATCGCCGCCCTCGCCGGCCCCGACATGCGGCTGATCCTCGACATCGCGAGGATCGACAAGGACGACGCGGCGTACGCGAGGGCAGCCGAGGCCAACTACGCTCTGGCACGGGAGAAGCTGTCGCATGCATACGGGACCTGAGAGGGGCACGTGAGCATCCGCGAGCGTCTTCTCGGTGCGCTGCGAGGCGAGGCCGTCACCCACCCCGTCTACGTCGTCTACGACGCCTTCCTGCCCAATCCCACCGTTGACTGGGAATGGCTGTTCTCGCTCGGGCTCGGGCAGGTCAACCACGCCTTCGTCGTCGAAGAGAAACATCCCCATTGCGAAATCATCGAGCGGAAGTCCGTCGAAGGCGGCCTCGAGCGGAGGGACGTGACGATCCGGACCGCCGGGGGGGAGCTCCACGAGTACTACCTGGGCTCTTCCAGCAAGGGGGTGCTCCCCTGGAGGATGGAGCACTTCATCAAGAAGCCCTCGGATTACAGCATCATGGTGGAAGCCCTCGAGGGCAGCACCTACACCCCGACGGACCGCGCCTTCGACGAGTCGGAGGCCGCGATCGGCGGCCGGGGCATCACCATCGCTCACGTCGACCGCACGCCGTTCCAGAAGGTCCAGATCGATTTTGCGGGCATCGAGGCATTCTCCTGCCACCTCGCCGACGAGGAGCCCGCGCTGCTCGAGCTGCTCGCGCTGATGAACAGCCTGAAGCTCGACGAGTTCGCCTGCGTGGCGGCGTCGAAGGCCCGGTTCGTGAAGCTCTGGGAGAACATCGGGATCGACGCGGTGGGTCCCCGCGCCTACCGGAAGCACATCGTCCCGGTCTACGAGGGCATCAACGCGATCCTGCGGGGCACGGGGAAGAAGCTCATGGTCCACTACGACGGGAAGGTGCGCCTCATCGCCGGGGACATCGCCCGTCTCGGCTTCGACCTCGACTCGCTCACGCCGCAGCCCGAGGGCGACATGGAACCGGCCGAGGCGCGCCGGTTGTGGCCGCAATGCTTCTTCTGGCTGCATCCCTCCCTCACCTGGTTCAGCCTTCCACAGAAAGAGCTCGTCGCCCGGATCCTCGCGATGGCTTCCGACGTCGGCCCGCGACGCTACTGTTTCGAGGTGAGCGAAGGAGTCCCTTCGAACTGGAAAGAAACGATTCCCGCGATACTGGAGGCGCTCGCGGCGGAAGCCCGGCGGCCGGGCCGACCCATCGCGCAGCCAGGATCCCCGGAGCAATCATGAACTGGCGAGACGCCATGCTCGGGGTCATGCGGGGAGAGCCTGCTCTTGGGCTCCTGTTCGTCCCCCGCCTCGACATCTGGTACAACGCCAACCGGAAACGCGGGACCCTCCCCGAGGAGCTCCAGTCGCTCGATCTCGCGGGGGTTGCCGAGCGGCTCGGCGTGGGCTTCCACTCGGTCGTCCCGGATTTCGCCCGCACGGGCGACGACCGCAACCTGCATCACCGGGCGCTCGGCTTCTACAACCATCCCGACTTCCCCTATCGCGCCGACTTCTCCGGGATCGAGCACCGGGTGGTCGTCGAGCAGCAGGCACTGTCGACCATCTACCGGACGAGCACGGGGGACGTCTCGACGAGGATACGCTACGGCCCTGAGTTCCTCGATTCCGGAGCGTCGATACCGGACATCCTTGAACCGGCGATCAAGGGCCCTGACGATTACCCGCGTGTTGCCGAGATCATGTCGAAGGAGCGGATCGTGCCTGCCCCCGAAGGCTTCGAGCGCTACCGTGCCCGCATCGGAGAACGGGGCGTCGCGGTGGCCTACCTTTCACTCGCCGCCTCCCCGATGCACCACATCATGCGCGATGTACGGAAGCTCGAACCCTTCTTCTTCGACATGGCGGACGATCCCCGCCCGGTTCACGCCCTCGCCGAGACGCTGGCTGTCCTCCACGACGCCATGGTCTCGGCGGCCCTCGATTCATCGGCCGAGGTGGTCCTGCTCGGGGCCAACTACGACGACGCGATCACCTACCCGCCGTTCTTCGACCGCCACATCATGCCCTGGCTGCGGAAGGCCGCCCAGCGGCTCCACGGTGCGGGCAAGCTGCTGATGACGCACACCGACGGCGAGAATCAGCGGCTCCTGCCCCTTTTCCTGCAGAGCCGCTTCGACATCGCCGACTCGGTCTGCCCGGCCCCGATGACCAGGGTCACCCTCCGCGACTACCGGATCGCATTCGGCCGGTCCGTCACGATCTGGGGCGGTATCCCATCGATCATGGTGCTGGAAAGCTCATGCAGCGAAGCCGACTTCCGATCGTACGTCGATACGCTGATCGAGGAGACCCGGCCGTATAACAACTTCATCCTGAGCGTTGCCGATACGCTGCCGCCGGATGCGGATTTCGAACGCATCCTGTACATACGGGACAGGGTCGCGGCAGCGCGCGGGCACTGACCGTGGAGGAGTGAGGAGCGAACGCCGTGAGAATCGACGCGATCGAGGTGTACCTGGAGCGGATGCCGCTGCTCTCGCCCTGGCGGGCCGGGCACGGCGACGAGGCGGCGATCGAAAGCATCTTCGTGAAGATGATCTCGGGGAAACTCGCCGGCTGGGGCGAATCCTCCCCTCTCGCCACGCCCACATACAGCCCGGAGTGGTCCCACGGGGTCTTCCTCACCGTCAGCCGCTACCTCGCGCCCATCCTCCTGGGAAAGGACATCGCTTCGGGGAAGGAGCTGCAGGCGCTGCTCGCACCGGTGAAGGGAAACCAGTTCGCCAAGTCGGCCCTCGACCAGGCCTGGTGGGACCTGTACGCACGGAGCAGGTCGGAGCCGCTGTGGAGGAGCCTGGGCGGGAAATCCGCCGTTGTCCGTGTCGGGGCCGATTTCGGGGTCAAAGACAGCGTTGCGGAGCTGCTCGCGGCCATCGGGTGCGCCGTGAAGGCCGGGTACCTGCGCGTCAAGCTGAAGTACCGGCCGGGGTGGGCGCTGGAGATGGTCCGTGCCGTCCGCGCCGAGTTCCCCGACCAGGTCTTCCACGTGGACTGCAACAGCACGTACACCCTTGCGGACCTCGACATGTTCAAGGAGCTGGACGCTCGCCGCCTCGCGATGATCGAGCAGCCCCTCATGCACGACGACCTGCTGGATCACGCAGCGCTGCAGAAGCAGATTGCCACCCCGGTCTGCCTGGACGAGAGCGTGACCTCCGCGTCCAAGGCGCAAAAAGCCATCGCCCTGGGTTCCTGTCGATGGATCAACATCAAGCCCGGCAGGGTGGGTGGCCTGACGAATGCCCTGGAGATCCACGACCTCTGCATGAAGGCCGGTATTCCATGCTGGGTCGGCGGCATGCTCGAATCGTCCCTCGGCGCGCACCAGTGCCTGGCACTCGCCACGCTGCCGAACTTCAACTATCCCAACGATATTTTCCCCAGCATCACCTACTACGAGCCCGACCTGAGTGATCCCCCGATCGAGCTGTCAGGCGTCTCGCAGGTGACGGCGCCGGATGCGCCCGGCTGCGGGGCATCGCCCCACCCCCGAAGGCTGCAGGAACGGTGCATCTCGCGGGAGGTCCTGCGGGCATGAACGGCAGACGCTGGATGCAACTCGTTGTATCAACGGTGCGTTGCACCGTATCCGGATCACCAGGACAACCGTGAGTCGAGGGGAGTCGCCATGTCGATCGCGAAGGCTGGATTCGTGTGCTTCGGCGAAGTGAACACGCCGAAGGAAGTCATCAGACGCAAGTCCGAACAAGCCCGAAAGCTGCTGGAGGACGCGGGCATCGAGCTCGTGTACACCGAACCGGTCAGCGACGACCCGGCCGGCGCCGACGCGGCCCGCGCGGTGCGCGAGCTGGGCCGGGGCGACTTCGACCTGCTCGTCCTGTGCATTGCGGGATGGATCCCGAGTCATGCGGTCGTCTCCGTGCTCTTCCCTTTCCGGCACCGGCCAATGCTTCTCTGGGGCCTCGCGGGCTGGAAGGAAGGCGACCGGCTAGTGACCACCGCCGACCAGGCCGGCACCTCGGCACTCCGCAAACCCATGGAGGACATGGGCTTGCGGTTCCGCTTCCTGTACGAGGTGCACGACCGTCCGCCCCGCATGGAACGGGTGGTTGCCTGGGCGAAGGCGTGCCATGCGGCCCGGGAGCTCGAAGGGGCGAAAGTCGGCCAGATGGGCTACCGGGACATGCGGTTGTACGGCACGATGTTCGACGGCGTCTCCCTGCGCTCGAGGATCGGGGTCGAGGTTGAGTTCTTCGAGATGCTCGAGATGGTGCAGCGCGCGGATCGCGCAGCGAAGGCAGATGTCGACGCGGTGGTGGCTCGGGTGAAGCGCGAGTGGGATTTCAAAAAGCCCGCGGATCCCGCCGTGCTCGAGAAGGCGGTACGCTACTACCTCGCGGTCCGCGACAAGGCGCGTGAGCGCGGGTGGCGGGCTGTGTCGCTGATCGACGTGGACGGCATGAAGAAGCTGCTCGGCTTCCCGCCCGCGCCGATCTTCTCGCTCCTCTCAGAGGACCCCGGGGTATGCACCGTGCCCGAGAACGACACCCTCGGCGCCGTCACCCAGCTTATGCTGCGCAGCCTCACGGGGCAGATCGCCGCCTACCTCGAGTTCTACGAATTCATGGACGACCGGGTTCTGATGGGGGTTCCCGACTTCGTGCCCCGGGAGGTCGTGGACGGCAAGGTCGCGATCCTGCCGAGCAAATTCGGGGATTTCGGCGAAGGCCTGCTGAACGTCTCGAAGATGAAGACTGGCCGGGTCACCCTCGCCCGCCTGACCAGCTCGGGCGACCGGTACGCCATGCACGTGGTCACGGGGAACGCGGTGACGCCCCGGAAGTGGGAGGAGTGCGGCTGGGCGCAGCCGGCGCCGCAGCTGCCCGGCCTGGAGATCGTGCTCGACGCGCCGGTGGAGCAGTTCGCCCAGCGCGTCATGAGCCAGCATTACTTCCTCGTCTATGGCGATGCCACCACGGAGATCGCGGAGCTGTGCGGCCTGTTGGGGGTCGAGGTACTGCGGTAGGGGAAGCGAGCGGGATCTGCCCCGGGATCAGCGCCCGGCCAGGATGCCGCGCGTCCCGTTGTCCGCGATCCGGCAGAGCTCGTCCGCCAGGCTGCCGGCCACGACCGGCTGCATCCTCTCCCAGCCCGACGCCAGCTCTTCCACCCGCTGGTGCGCGCGCTGCAGGCACGTCGCTGCGCCACTCGATTTCCAGACATCCCAGCCCACCCGATGGAACAGCGTGGACTTCCACCAGCTGCGGCTCAGGTGTTCCGCCGTGTGCTCCTCCGCCATGTACGCGCCACCGATCCCGACGGTCCCGATCAGGTCCTCGGCGATCGTGTCGCGGTTCACCTCGAAACCCGCGACGACGAAGTTGTAGGCATCGAGCCACTCGTCGTCGAGCACGAGCTGCTCAAAGCCGAACCCCTGGTCGGCGCCGGCGATGCCCTGGCACCCGATCCCCACGGTGCCGGCGAGGCAGGAGAAGACCGCGCTCGAGAGCTTCTCCATGCCGCACTGGAAATCGGGCTGCAGGGAGTCGCTCAGGCCGGAATTCGAGCCCGAAGGCAGCCCGTAGAAGGCCCCCATCTGCGCCGTGGCGATGCCGAGCAGCGACTGGGCCGGCGAGCCGAACGAGCACAGGAGGGTCCCGGGGTCCGCGGCGTGACTGCCGTGACCGTAGTACCCCGGCACCTCGCCGCTCAGCGCCCAGCAGGTGAAGAGGCTGCCCAGGACTTCGGCGTTCAGCAGGGTGCACATGCCTGCGAGCGTCACGGGTCCGGTGGTTCCCCCCATAACCATCGGGGCGATCGTGAGACCGTGATGCCGGGAGGCGAAAAGGATCGCCATCTCGAGCGTCTCCCGGCGGAAGCGAAGCGGGCTCACGGTCTCAAGCAGGTACGATTCCCGGCGGCCGAGGGTTTCCGCCATGTCCATGATGCACGCCGCGGTCCGGGTCGAAAGGATGTACGTGCCTCCCGGCTTGTGCGCGTGCAGGTACAGCAGGAGATAGGCGTGCAAGTCGCTCACCAAGGGATCGACATCCGAGGGAACGCACACCGCGTTCGAACGGGGGATGTTCGGCAGGTGTTCGACGAGCGCAATCCCCTTGAGGATGTCGCGGCTCGTTCCCAGACGTCGCTGGCTCGACGCGTAGTCCACGATGTGGACCTGGGTCGAGATGTCGCCATGGATCGGCCCGCGCACGGCCGGGTCCCGCGCCGGCGGATTCGCGGACCTGACCAGGCCCAGGAACTGCTCCATCACGCTGCCCGGCATGCGCACGATCTGGTTCTCGAAGTCGACGACGGCGCCGTGCCGCTCGCACAGTCTCAGGCAGGTTTCATGCGGCATTCCCAATCCGGTCTTCTCGAGGATGCCGAGAGATGCACGGTGAATTACGAGGATTTCGTCCTGCGACAGGACCTCGACCATCGCCCGGAGGTTCTTCATGGAGGTAATCATACGGTAGCGTCGTTTATGAAGCGAAGCAATCCGTGCCCCGAAATCGACGACCAATGCAGTCAAGTATCCCCACGCGGGGGGAAACACGGATTTGACACCACCGGGGGGCAGTGATACGGTGAACTGAAAAACATTGGATCAAGGAGGCTGTCATGAAACGTCTCACAAGTATCGTGCTCGTGCTCATGGTCTCAGCAACCCTGCTGGGGTTCGCCGCGAGCAAGCAGAAGGAGCCCACGGGGCCGGTCAAGCTCATGTTCTGGACCCACGAGGACAAGAACCGTGAAGCCCTCGAAGGGCAGTTCATCAAGGAGTTCATGGCGCAGAACCCCAACGTGACCATCGAGCGGGTGCTGTACGGGTCCCAAACGATCAAGGATACCCTGCTGGCCGCCTTCGCGTCGAACCAGGGGCCTGACATCTTCAACAACGGGATCGAGGACGAGTACCAGTACCTCGCCGCCGGCCGGGTGGCACCGGTCATCCCCGAGGCTGCCGGCTACACCAGCACGTCCCAGATTATCAACGCGTACATCCCGAACGTGCTGGACCCGGTCACGATCAAGGGCAAGGTGTATGGCTTGCCCCTGGAACTGACCAACTGGTGCATCTACCTCAACAAGAAGATCTTCCGCTCGGTCGGGCTGGATCCCGAGAAAGATTACCCCAAGACGTGGGAGGACATGGTGGCCGTCTCGGAGAAGATCGTCATCCGCAACGGCGACATCATCACCCGGCGCGGCTTCGACTTCCGCTACTCCGACTACCTCACGGAGCTGGTCCCCATCGTCGAGCAGCTGGGCGGCAAGATCGTGAGCGACGACGGCAAGACCCCCGTCGTCGGCGACGAGGCCTGGATCAAGTTCCTGGAGTTCATGAAGGCGTGGGGGCCGCTCGGCAAGAACCTCGGTTCGCCGACCTACAAAGCCGCGCGCTCGCTGTGGAACTTCGACAAGAACGAGATCGCCATGGCGAACACGGGCCTGTACCAGCAGGGCCGGATGCGGACCGACAACGCGGCGTTTTTCAACAGCACCGACTGGATGGTCATCCCGTTCCCGCAGTTCAAAAACGGGAAGAAGAAGGTGGCGTCCTGCTACTACGGGCACTACTACATGGTCAATGCCCAGAAGCCCGCCGACAACCAGTACATGGCCTGGAAGTTCATCGGGTACATGCTCACCCACCCCGAGGACTACCTCGCGAAGGTCAGCCTGCCCCAGCCGACCAAGAAGCTCATGGCGTCGGAGCAGTTCAAGAACATGCCGTTCTCGAAGGTCTTCGCCGCCGACATGGCCAAGGCGCACATCGTCTACTACGGGGCCAACTCAGCCAAGATGAAGAGTCTCATGCAGACGACGGTGGAGTCCGTCATGCTGAACGGTGTGCCCAGCGACAAGGCCCTCGCAACGTTCAAGAAGGACGCGCAGGACCTGTTCGCCAACGACTGAGGAATCACGACACGCTGATCGGAGCCGGGACCTCTCCCGGCTCCGATGTCCGAGGAACCGCTCGATGCAGAAGATCCATCGTTCCCCCCTCAAGAAGCAGCAGGACCGGTGGGGGTTTGCGTTCGCCGTGCCCGCCCTGCTGTTCTTCTCGGTCTTCAGCTTCTACCCGATCCTCAACGCCCTCTACGCGAGCTTCACCAACAAACAGGCACTGAGCCTGAACCCGCCGAGGTTCATCGGGTTCGGGAACTACACCTACCTGCTCACATCGTCCACCTTCTGGAACTCGATGCGGGCTACCGCCGTGTTCACGCTCGGCACCTTTTCCGCGCTGGTGATCGTGAGCCTGCTCCTGTCCGCGTTCATCTCCGGGCTGCGGCGGGGTAAGACGTTCCTCCAGATGGCGTACTACTCGCCGGCGGTGCTGTCCTCCGTGGTCGCGGCGACCATCTGGCTCCTGATCTTCGACCCGCGCGGCCTCGCGAACCAGGCGGTCAATGCCGTGATGAACACTCCCGGCGTGGACCACGACTGGTTCATCAATCCCTTCATGGAGCAGCTCTCGACCATGTTCGTGTACTTCTGGAAGTACATCGGCTACTTCGTGATCATCTGCATCGCGGGCATGGCTTCCATCCCCTCGTCCATCTACGAGGCGGTGCGGATCGACGGTGGAAACCACTGGCAGACGTACTGGCGCATCACGTTCCCGCTGCTGCGGCCGACCGTGGTGCTGGTCTCCATTATGTCCATGTTGCAGTGCCTCAGAACCTTCAGCGTGCAGTACCTGTTCACCCTCGGCGGCGCCCCCCTGAACCCGATCAACGTGATCACGCTGAACATCTACCACACCGGCATCCGTGACCAACGAATCGGCCGGGCCAGCGCCATGAGCATCATCCTGTTCGTCATCATGCTCGTCCTGACCTGGATGCAACTCCGTGGCTCGCGCTCCGAGGAAGTGAGCTATTGATGGGCGCGAACCGGGCACTCGGTACGGCCGGCAGCGTCGCGGCCGGGATCGTCAAGTACGCCATCCTGGCGGCGCTGCTCGTGTTCATCATCGCGCCGTTCGTGTTCATGATCACCGCCTCGTTCATGCCCGCGCGCGACATCATCACCATGCCGTATCCGTGGATTCCGAAGAGCCTGTACACCCAGAACTTCGAGAAGGCCATCGCGGGCAACAACCGCACGTACCTGTTCTTCCGATCGTTCTTCAACTCGCTGGTCGTGGCCTCGGTCGTGACAGTGACCACGGTGCTCATCGCGTCGCTGACGGGGTACAGCCTCTCGAAGTTCAGCTTCCCGGGCAGGGACCTGGTGCTGATGCTGATCATGGCGACCATGATGATCCCGTTCGAGACCATCATGATCCCGCTCCAAATCGTCACGGTCCAGCTCAAGCTCCAGAACACCTACGCGGGCATGATCCTGCCCTTCCTGGTGGACGCCTTCGCCATCTTCCTGATGCGCCAGTACTTCGTCACGTTCCCCGACGAGTTCATCGACGCGGCCCGGGTCGACGGCATGGGCGAGTTCTCCATCTACCGGAAGATCCTCCTGCCCAACGCGGGTCCGGCCGTCGCCACGCTGTCCATCCTGGCGTTCCGCGGCC